>JANNWR010000322.1:0-1920 GCA_031408715.1 bacterium | reverse complement strand
GTTCGGCGACTACCTCACGGGCGGCAATCACGTGCTGCCAACGGCCGGCTTCGCGCGACTGTCGGCCGGGCTCGGCACGCTCGACTTCGTGCGCTGGACCACATGGCAGGAGATCACGCCTTCTGGCGCGGCTCGGTTGGCCGGCGACACGGCGTTGCTCGCTGAAGCCGAGGGCTTGCCCGGACACGCGGCGGCAGCGCGCGCGGCGGGACTCGGCATGACTCTGGAGCCCGGCCCTACGCTGAAGCAACTGTGGCTCGACGACAACACGAATGTGTTCGGTGCACCACCCGCCGCGAGCCGCGCGCTGTGCGACGGCGCGCTCTCGGCGGCGCGTTACCCCTCGCCGGACGCCGACGAGCTGCGCACGGCACTCGCGGCGCACACGGGCTTCGCGCGCGACGAGATCGTGACCGGACTCGGTTCCGACGACATCCTCGAACTGGCGTTCCGATCCCTCGCGGGTCCTGGCGCCACCGTGGCGTGGTCGGCGCCGACGTTCTCGATGGTGCCGCCATTCGTCCGCCACGCCGGCGCGCGTGGGATCGCCGTGCCGACGCTCGCGTCGGGAGCGCCGGATCTCGAAGCCCTGTGCGCGGCCGGCGCCACGCTCACCTACGTGTGCTCGCCCAACAACCCGACCGGTGCGCTCACCAGCGAGGCGGTGCTTGACGAACTGCTGACGCGCACGCGAGGACTGGTGCTGCTCGACGAGGCCTATGCCGAGTACGCGGCCGGTGGCGCAGCACCCGTGCCACGGCGGCACCCGCGCCTGGTGGTGGCGCGCACGTTCAGCAAGGCGTGGGGGCTGGCGGGCCTGCGCGTGGGTTGGGCGTGTGGCCCGGCGGCGCTCATCGCCCGCAACGCGGCACTTCGTGCACCGTTTCGGGTCGCGGCACTCTCGGAGCGTGCCGCGGTCGCCGCACTGGCGGCCGATGCCGGCTGGGTGGCCGAACGCGCCGCCGAGACCGTCCGCGCGCGCGAGCACTTCGAGCGTGCACTGCGGTCGGCGGGACTCGAGCCGCTGCCTTCGCGGGCCAACTTCGTGCTGCTGCCCGCACGCAATGCGGTCGCGACCGTGGCCGCGCTGGCGCGAGCGGGCGTGCACGCACGAGGTTTTCCGGCACTCGCAGGCATCGGCGACGCCGTGCGGGTCACCGTGCCGTTGACGACGGACTGCGCGCGTGTCGTGGATGCACTCGTCCAGGCGATGCCACAGGAGCGTTCATGAACGTCACCGTGTTCGACTATGGCGCCGGCAACCTGCACTCGCTCGCCAAGGCGCTCGAGCGCGTCGGGGCATCCGTCCGCATCGAGACCGACGCTCGCCGTGCGCTCGACGGCGGCGCGCTCGTGCTACCGGGAGTCGGTGCCTTCGGCGCGGCCGCCGAGCGGATGTCACCCGGGCGTGACGCCATGCGCGCAGCACTCTTGAACGGCCTGCCCGCGCTGGGTGTGTGCCTGGGCATGCAACTGCTGCTGGACGGCAGCGACGAGGGCGAGGGCGCCGGACTCGGACTGATCCCGGGCCGCGTGCGCATGATCGAGACGAAGCGCCGGCCGCACATGGGCTGGAACGATGTCGCGTTCGATGTCGAGTTCAATGATGTCGAGTTCAAAGCTGTCGAGTCAACAGTCGTCGAGTTTGCGGTTGCCACGAGTCAGACTGTTCTCGAACGAACTCCGGGTCACTCCAAAGACCTGCTCGCCTACTTCGCGCACAGCTACGTGTGCGAACCGCGCGATCTGGGCTGCGTGCGCGCCTGGAGCACGCACGAATCCGACCGCTTCCCCGCCGTCGTGAGCATGGCGCGCACGACCGGCGTGCAGTTCCATCCCGAGAAGAGCGGGCCAGCCGGGCTCGCCCTGCTTGCCGCATGGCTCCAGGACGTCCGCTCACCCCGGGCAAAGTCATGATCG
>JANNWR010000321.1:0-1905 GCA_031408715.1 bacterium | reverse complement strand
GTTCGGCGACTACCTCACGGGCGGCAATCACGTGCTGCCAACGGCCGGCTTCGCGCGACTGTCGGCCGGGCTCGGCACGCTCGACTTCGTGCGCTGGACCACATGGCAGGAGATCACGCCTTCTGGCGCGGCTCGGTTGGCGGGCGACACGGCGTTGCTCGCTGAAGCCGAGGGCTTGCCCGGACACGCGGCGGCGGCGCGCGCGGCGGGTCTCGGCTCGGCTGTGGCACCCAGCCCTACGCCGCAAGAACTGTGGCTCGACGACAACACCAATGTGTTCGGTGCACCACCCGCCGCAAGCCGTGCGCTGTGCGACGGCGCGCTCTCCGCAGCGCGCTACCCCTCGCCGGACGCCGACGACCTGCGCGGCGCACTCGCGACGCACACGGGCTTCGCGCGCGACGAGATCGTGACCGGACTCGGTTCCGACGACATCCTCGAACTGGCGTTCCGATCCCTCGCGGGTCCTGGCGCCACGGTGGCGTGGTCGGCGCCGACGTTCTCGATGGTGCCGCCGTTCGTCCGTCACGCCGGCGCGCGCGGCGTCGCCGTGCCGGCGCTCGCATCGGGGGCGCCGGATCTCGAAGCACTGTGCGCGGCCGACGCCACGCTCACCTATGTGTGCTCGCCCAACAACCCGACCGGTGCGCTCACCAGAGAGACGGTGCTCGACGAACTGCTGACGCGCACGCGCGGACTCGTGTTGCTCGACGAGGCCTATGCCGAGTACGCGGCCGGTGGTGCGGCTCCCGCGCCGCGGCGGCACACGCGCCTGGTGGTGGCACGCACGTTCAGCAAGGCGTGGGGGCTGGCGGGCCTGCGCGTGGGTTGGGCGTGCGGCCCGGCGGCGCTCATCGCCCGCATCGCGGCACTTCGTGCACCGTTTCGGGTCGCGGCACTCTCCGAGCGTGCCGCGGTCGCCGCACTGGCGGCCGATACCGGCTGGGTGGCCGAGCGTGCCGCCGAGACCGTCCGCATGCGGGAGCACTTCGTGCGGGCGTTGCAGTCGGCTGGACTCGAGCCGCTGCCTTCGTGGGCCAACTTCGTGCTGCTGCCCTCGCGCGATGCGGTCGCGACGGTGACCGCGCTGACGCGCGTGGGCGTGCACGTGCGGGCGTTTCCGGCGCTCGCCGGTATCGGCGACGCTGTGCGAGTCACCGTGCCGTTGACGAGCGACTGCGCGGGTGTCGTGAACGCACTCGTTCAGGCGATGCCACAGGAGCGCTCATGAACGTCACCGTGTTCGACTATGGCGCCGGGAACCTGCACTCGCTCGCCAAGGCGCTCGAGCGCGTCGGGGCATCCGTCCGCGTCGAGACCGACGCGCGCCGTGCGCTCGACGGCGGCGCGCTGGTGCTGCCGGGAGTCGGTGCCTTCGGCGCGGCCGCCGAGCGGATGTCAAACGGGCGTGACGTGATGCGCGCAGCACTCGCGAACGGCCTGCCCGCGCTGGGTGTGTGCCTGGGCATGCAGTTGCTGATGGACGGCAGCGACGAGGGCGAGGGCGCCGGACTCGGACTGATCCCCGGCCGCGTACGCATGATCGAGGCGAAGCGCCGGCCGCACATGGGCTGGAACGATGTCGGGTTCGATGTCGAGTTCAAAGACGTCGAGTCAACAGTCGTCGAGTCTGCGGATGCCGAGCGTGCGGCTGCTCCCGGGCCGCGCACGCCGATCTCCCAAGACCTGCTCGCCTACTTCGCGCACAGCTATGTGTGCGAGCCGCGCGACTCCGGCTGCGTACGCGCCTGGAGCACGCACGAGTCCGACCGCTTCCCCGCCGTCGTGAGCATGGCGCGCACGACCGGCGTGCAGTTCCATCCCGAGAAGAGCGGGCCAGCCGGGCTCGCCCTGCTTGCCGCATGGCTCCAGGACGTCCGCTCACCCCGGGCAAAGTCATGATCG
>JANNWR010000320.1:0-14931 GCA_031408715.1 bacterium | reverse complement strand
AACGGCCAGACGAACAACTTCGGCCGCGGCGGTCTGGGTAACGATGCCATGCGATCCGAGGCACAGGACTTCGGCGGCACCAACAACGCCAACATGAGCACGCCGGCCGACGGTGCACCGGGCCGCATGCAGATGTACCTGTTCACTCCTGCCGGTGCTGCCTCGATGACCGTGTCCGCCCCGGCCGGGGTCGCAGGCACGTATGCGACAGGTGTCGCCACCGGCTTCGGACCGCAGACCTTCAATGTGTCCGGCTCGCTGATCGTGGGCCTCGACGGGATCGCGCCCACGAATGACGGCTGCTCGGGACTCGCGAACGCCGCGCAGGTCTCGGGCAAGATCGTGATGATCGACCGTGGCACGTGTTCGTTCCTGCTCAAAGCTCAAAACGCCCAGGGCGCGGGGGCGATCGGCATCATCATCGCCGACAACGTCGCGGGCACGGTGCCACCGGCGATCGGTGGTACGGCGGGCGGTGTCACGATCCCGGTCGTGTCCGTGACGCTCGCGACCGGGAACGCGCTCAAAGCCGCCCTGCTCACGAACACCGTCACACTCAACCTGTCGCGGCAGGCCTCGATCGGCCGGGACGGCTCGCTCGACAACCAGATCGTGGCGCACGAGTGGGGGCACTTCATCAGCAACCGGCTCGTGGGCAACGGTGGCGGTCTGTCGACGAACATGGCCGGCGGGCTGGGTGAGGGCTGGGCCGACTTCCACGCCATGATGATCACGGTCCGCCCGGAGGACATCCTCGTGGGCTCGAACCCGGCGTGGAGCGGCGTCTTCGGGCTCGCGGGTTACGCGCTCTACCCGTCGGTCGGGCTTTCGAATGCCTTCTACTTCGGCATCCGTCGCGTGCCGTACTCCACCGACTTCACGAAGAACGGGCTGACGTTCAAGCACATCCAGAACGGGATCGCCCTGCCGTTGACCCCACCGACGCGATTCGGTGCCGATGGCGCCAACAACGCCGAAGTCCACAACGCCGGCGAGGTGTGGTGCAACATGCTGTGGGAGTGCTACGCCGCGCTCCTGCGCGACAGCGGCCGCCTGACGTTCGCTCAATCGCAGCAGCGCATGCGCGACTATCTGGTGGCGGCTTACAAGCTGACGCCGAATGCCCCGACGCTGCTGGAGGCGCGCGATGCTCTGCTCGCCGCGGTCTTCGTGGGAGACCCGGCCGACTTCCAGCTGTTCTGGGCCGCGTTCGCCAGGCGTGGCGCGGGTGTCGGTGCCGTCGCACCCAACCGCTTCGACGGGACGAACACCGGCGTGGTCGAGAGCTACGTCACCGGTGGCGACCTTGCCGTGGTGGCCAAGTCGCTCGCTGTCAGCGTGCGCGACTGCGAACCGGACGGCTACCTGGACAACAGCGAGGTGGGGCGCGTCACTGTGACACTCAAGAACACGGGCAGCGTGAACCTCAGCAATACGGTCGTCTCACTGTCGAGCACGAACCCGCATGTGACGTTCCCAGCGGGCAACACGGCCGGGCTCGGGGTGCTGGCTCCACAGCAGTCCGCGGCGGTCACGTTGCAAGTGGAACTGCAGGGTGCCGTCGGTGCTGAGGTGGTGGACGTCATCGCGACCTACAACGACATCGGTCTGGCCGTTCCGGGCGCACGCACGTCCACGCTCTTCGCGCGCGGCAACACCGACGAGATCGCATCCGCCACCGAGACCGTCGAGGCGCTGTCGCCGCCGTGGGGCTCGCTGGTCCCGGGGCTGTGGGAGGTGGCCGAGTTCGGTGCGACCGACCATCGTTTCCAGGGCGCGGACCTGGGTGATGTCGCCGACCACTCGATCGTCACCCCTGCGCTGGTGGTTTCGCCATCGGCGCCGTTGGCGTTCTCGATGCAGGCGCGCTGGGACTTCGAACGTGATGCTTCGTCGTTCTATGACGGTGGCGTCGTGGAGATCTCGACCGACGGTGGTTCGACCTGGGCGGATGTCGGCCTCGGTGTGCTGAGCCCGGGCTATGGCAGCGTGCTGTTCACCGGGTCGGGCAATCCACTCAGCGGCCGTCAGGCTTACGTCGGACAGAGCGTGTCGTATCCGGCGCTCACCACGGTCACGGGCAACCTCGGCACCAGCTATGCCGGTCAAACCGTGAAGCTCCGGTTCCGCATCGCGTGTGACGCTGGTGTGGGTGCTGCGGGCTGGGACATCGCCTCGATCGCGTTCACGGGCATCACCAACACGCCGTTCAAGGATGTCGTTGCGGATGTGGTCAACTGCACATCGACGGATGTCAGCCCCTCGTTGCCCGCCCAGTTGGCGTTCAGCGTGACCGGCAGCAATCCGGCATCCGGCCGTTCGGGATTCCGCTACGGGCTCCCGAAGGACATGCAGGTCGAGCTGGGAGTGTTCGACGTCACCGGACGCCGGGTCGCGACCCTGGCGCGCGGAGCACAGGCCGCGGGCTGGCACACGGCGGCGTGGACCCTGAACGATGATGGTTCGGCGCCGGCCGCGGGCATGTACTTCGCCCGCTTCGTCGCGGACGGCCGCGCGTTCCATTCGCGCGTCGTGATGATGAAGTAGGTTTCGAGCCTCGCACGTCGCCCCGGTGACGCCGCTAACGAGCGTGCGCCGCCGGGGCGAGCTTTTTCCTGCGGCCCTTGCCTGAGGAGTGACGTCATGGCCACCGAGAGTCCCGCCAAGGACCCGCATACCTGGGCGTATCCCGCCATCGAACCCTATGACCGCGGACGGCTGCGCGTATCGGAACTGCACGAGATCGCCTGGGAGCAATCGGGCCGCCCGGACGGCAAGCCCGTGGTGTTCCTGCATGGTGGTCCGGGTGGTGGCTCTTCACCGGCGATGCGGCAATTCTTCCATCCCGGCCGCTATCGCATCGTGATCTTCGACCAGCGTGGCTGCGGGATGAGCACGCCGGCAGCTTCGCTCGAGGACAACACCACGTGGGATCTCGTGGCCGACATCGAGAGACTGCGCGTGCACCTGGGCATCGAGGGCTGGCAGGTGTTCGGCGGCAGTTGGGGTAGCACGCTGGCACTGGCCTACGCGCAGAAGCACCCGGAACGCGTCACCGAGCTCATCCTGCGCGGGATCTTCCTGCTGCGCCGGCAGGAACTCGAGTGGTTCTACCAACGCGGCGCCTCGGCGTTATTCCCCGAGCTCTGGGAGCCGTATTGGGATCACATCCCGGGGCCCGAACAGCACGACATGATCGCGGCCTACCACCGGCGCCTGACGAGCCCCGACCGGGCCATCCGTGTGGCAGCCGCCAAGCTGTGGGCGGGCTGGGAGGGATCGACGAGCAAGTTGATCCCGGACCCGGCCATGAAGGACCACTATGAAGCAGACGAGTTCGCGCTGGCGTTCGCGCGCATCGAGGCGCACTACTTCCAGAATCGCGGGTTCCTCGAGTCCGAAGACCAGCTGCTGCGTGACGTCGAGTGCATCCGCCACATCCCGGCGGTGATCGTGCAGGGGCGCTATGACGTAGTGTGCCCCGCCGAGAGCGCCTGGGCGTTGCACCGGGCGTGGCCCGAGGCGGACTTCCAGATCACCGCGGACTCCGGGCACAGCGCGTTCGACCCGGCCAACCATCGCGCACTCGTCGCGGCCACCGACCGCTTCTCGGAACGCCGCTGATCACTGGCGTCTGAGTTGTTCTCCAGCAACCGTTTACACGGCTCACCTGAGGCGCCTTCTCAACTTCTGGCAGTAGTCGAGCCGGCGCCCCGGCGTGGTGCGATACCGATGCTGGTGTTCACATCACGCTCAACCCGCGCGCTCGTCCGGCCGATGCTCCCCGTACAGACTGGCATTCCGCACAGTCCTGACTCGGAGGTCCGCGGTGGACTCGATCTGGCTCTGGCCCCTCGCCCTGGTGGCGTTCCTGTTGTCCTGGCCTGCACTGCGCGCCATCGCCGTGCGTCTGCTCGACGGGAAGCTGCGCACGCAGGCGCTGGGCGAACAGCCCGATCGCATCTACCTGGTCCACGTTCTGCGGCCCACCTGGCGCAACGAGCAGTCGCGTGAGGTGGCCGATCGCCAGCTCGCCGCCTCGGGCTTCACGGCCGCCGGTGCGTACATGGTGCGCGAGATGCCCGAGCTGACGCTCGGGCTGTACGCGAACACCGACCAGAACGCCTACGCCATGATCTACGACCATCCGCGTTCGGGTTTCTGGGCCGAGTTCGTGACGCGCTACGAAGATGGTTCGATCGCCAACTACACCACGCTGGATCCGATCGAGGTCGACCTGCCGGAAGGTTCGGTGCACGTGGCTGCACCGCAGCTGTCGGTGAGCGATCTGTGGAAGAAGATGCTGGCCGAGCGTCCGAACAAGACCATGCGGACGTGCAGCGCGAGCAAGGCGGCACGGGACTTCGAGCGCGGCTACGCCGAATCAGTGGCGTACCATCGGAACCATGTCCCGGCGATCGACACGGCGGCGAATGACGGGCCGGTCCAGGAGATGAAGCAGGCGGCCTGAGTCCATCCCCTCAGGACGTCTCGGCGGCGCACGCTCATCCCGTGCGCCGCCTTGCTTTTGTCCGTAAGACCACTCTCAGCGATAGCTGGCCTTCACCGCGGCCCAGTTCTTCCGCAGCGTGGGCACCGGCCCGCCGGGAGTGAGAACGAAGTGGTCCACGTGCACCCAGCTCTGCACCGGTCCGCCCACGCGCACGGTGAGGAAGTTGCCGCTCACAGGGGCCACGAAGGTGTGCAGCAACGGTGTCCAGGTCCCGATGTTGGGGGAGTTGGAGAACACGAGCGTGCCGAAGCTCGTGGGCGTGTTCGACACGCCGATGTCGACGGCACCGATGTTCGGGTCGAAGGTCACATCCGCGACCGCATAGCACGACACGTCGTAGACCTGGCCCGCCACGACCGGACTCGTGAGCACGAACGCGAACTCGTCACTGGCGCCCGTGCTCTGCTTGTGGATCGCGAGCTTCACGTTGCCACTCTGAGGTGGGAGACCGAAGATGCAGGCAGAGCCGTCGCCCATGACGTCGATCTCCTGGGCCGGCCCGTATGCGGCGATCCCTGAGAGTGACGCGTCGACCTGTGCATTGGAGAGGTTGTAGTAACACCCGGGCGCGACCGTGAGCGCCTCGAAATCCCCATTCACCAGCATGTTGGCGGCGAGTCGAGCGGTCGGTGCGACTCGCGGAGCTCCCAGTGGTGTGCTCGTGACCGGTGGACTGGCCGGGTTCGGCTGCGCGACCACGGTTGAAACGGTGGCGCACATCACCGTGCAAACCACGATGGCGCCGAGCATTCGAAGGAGTGACGAACGGTTCACGTGGACCTCCGGGTTCAGGGATAGGTGGCAACGATGCAACTTGCACCGGCCGAACCAGATGCCAGACTAGCACTCGACAATCGTGATCAAGCGCGAATTCCGCGGCTGGTCCCAGCGGCCACCCCACGTCCCACCGGCGGGTGCGGCCGGTGCATCTCGACCTCGGGCGCGGGCCGATCTCACTCGGTGCCGGGCCCACATGGGATGGCTCAGATCGCGAGCGGCAGCGCCTCAGCGAAGCTCGCGAACTCCCGTGCCGCGCCGTCCGCTGCGACGCCAGAACACGTACGCCGGCACGCCCGCGACGATCGCCAGCAGCCCCAACAGTGACTCGCGCGGCGCGCTCTGCAGCGTGTTGACCGTGAGCAACGCCATGCCGAGCACGAACAGCGCCGGCACGACCGGCCAGCCCCAGGCGCGATACGGGCGCGCGGCATCCGGGCGTGTCTGGCGCAGGCGGAACAGCGCCAGGCCGGCAGCCACGTGGAACAGCACGCCCCCGAACGTCACGTACGTGAACAGCTGCGTGTAGCTGCCGGTGAGCGCCAGCACCGCCGCCCAGCCGCTCTGCAGCCACAAGGCCGCGGCCGGCGTGCGCCAGCGCGGATGGATGTGTGCGACGCGCGCGAAGAACACGCCGTCGGCGGCCATCGGCTGGTAGACGCGCGACGAATACAGGATGGTGGCGGCCAGACAGCCGAATGCCGACATGGCGACCGCCGCGGTCATGGCCCGCGCTGCGTTTTCGCCGAACAGAGCGCGCGTCGCGGTCTCGGCGACGCGTGTGCTGGCGGACAACTCCTCGATGCTGAGCGCGCGCAGGTACACGAGATTGAGGAGCGCGTACGCGGCGATGACCACCGCGACGCCCGCGATCAACCCGCGCGGCAGGTCGCGCCGGGGGTTTCGCACTTCACCGGCCGAGAACGTCAGCGCGTACCAGCCGTCGTACGTCCACAGCGTCGCGATCAACGCCACGCCGAACGGCGCCACGAGCGCAGACGGAGACTTGGGCAGCACCGCGGTCCAGTGCGGGTGCACGACCGGAGCGATGGCGAAACCTCCGAACACCAGCAGCGCGATGGCGAACAGCTTGGCGAGCGTGAACAGGTTCTGCACGCCGGCGCCCTGACGCACGCCATAGTGGTTGGCCGCGGTGAGCACCGCGATGGCGAGCAGTGCGGCGACCTGTGCGCCCGTCACATGCCAGGCGCCCAGCGCGAACACGATGCGCGTGCTCGAGAACGCCGGCACCAGTGCGCCCAGGTAGTCGCCGAAGCCGACCGCGATGGCGGCGATACCGCCGGTCATGATGACGAGCAGGCAGGTCCAGCCGTAAAGGAACCCGGTCAGCGGCCCCCACGCTTCACGCAGGAAGTGATACAGCCCGCCCGCGCGCGGGTACATCGCACCGAGTTCGGCGTACGACAGCGCACCCGCGAGCACGAGCAGCCCGCCCGTGATCCATGCCGCCATCGCCAGCAGGGGATGGGGGAGTGAACGCGCCACATCGCCAGCGGTCAGGAAGATGCCGGTGCCGATGACCGCGCCGATGGTGAGCGAAGCGCCGTCCCATGCGCCGAGCGCACGCTGCAGCGTGGGTACCGCGCGCGACTCGGCTTCGATGGGGTGCACGGCCGAGACCGCAGCGGGCATCGCTTGGGGATCCATGGGGGCCCAATGTGCCATAGCCGACCGCGCAAGATGAAGCAGAATCGTGCTGGGAGGGACTTGTCGGACCGCGCTCGGAGCGCAAGGCCGCACGTTCGAGCACGGCTTTTTGACACCCGGCCGCGCGCTGCGTTCCACTACCGACTCCGATGCCCGCGCGTGCACGTCCGCACCCGGTGCTCCACGACCCTCACCCAGGACCGCATGCCATGAAGCGTCCAGTGCTTTCGTTTCTAGGACTCGCCCTTGCCGTGTGCACCGCGACGGCCGCGTTCTCCGCACCGGCCAAGCCGGCTGCGAAGGGACCCGCGAAACCCGCGACGCGCCTGAACTCCGAGACGTTCGCGGGGCTCAAGTTCCGCACCATCGGTCCGGCGGTGACCTCGGGCCGTATCACCGACCTCGCGGTCGACCCGCGTGACAAGAGCACATGGTACGTGGCCGCGGCCTATGGCGGCGTGTGGAAGACCGTGAACGCCGGCACGACGTTCGATCCGATCTTCGACGACCAGGGCACCTCGAGCATCGGCTGTGTCACGCTCGCGCCGTCGCGCTCGCTCACCGTGTGGGTGGGTTCCGGCGAGAACAACAGCCAGCGCAGCGTGGGCTGGGGCGATGGCGTGTACAAGTCGGAGGACGGCGGCAAGAACTGGACGAACATGGGGTTGAAGGCGAGCGAGCACATCGGCCGGATCGTGGTGCACCCCAAGAACCCAGACATCGTGTGGGTGGCGGCCCAGGGTCCGCTGTGGGCGCCGGGCGGCGACCGCGGCGTCTATAAGACGAGCGATGGCGGCAAGACCTGGAAGCAGGTGCTGAAGGTCGACGAGTGGACCGGGGCCAATGAAGTGCACCTGGATCCGCACGACAGCAACGTGCTGTACGCGAGCACGTATCAGCGCCATCGCAAGGTGTGGACGCTCATCGATGGCGGTCCCGGGTCCGGCCTGTGGAAGAGCACCGATGCCGGCGACACCTGGACCCGCCTCAAGAACGGCCTGCCCGGCGGCGACATGGGCCGCATCGGGCTCGTGGTGCCGTCGCCCGAGCGCGACGTCGTGGTCGCCACGATCGAAGCACCGAGTGACGACCGTGGCACGTACCGGTCCGATGACGGCGGCATGAACTGGTCCAAGCTGAACGGCCAGATCTCGTCGAGCCCGCAGTATTACCAAGAGCTGTTCGCCGACCCGGCGGTGCGCGGTCGGCTCTACCAGATCGACACGTTCCTGCAGACATCCGACGACGGTGGCCGTACCTGGCGTCGCGCGGGAGAGAAGGAAAAGCACGTCGACAACCACGTCGTCTGGGTCGACCCCGATGACTCGCGCCATCTGCTGGTGGGCTGCGACGGTGGTCTGTACGAGAGCTTCGACCGGTGTGCGACGTGGGTGTTCTTCCCGCACCTGCCGATCACGCAGTACTACAAGCTGGAGGTCGACAACGACCTGCCGTTCTACAACATCTATGGTGGCACGCAGGACAACCAGACTTGGGGTGGCCCGTCGCGCACGGCCACCGACAACGGCATCCGCAACTCCGACTGGTGGTTCGTCCTCGGCGGAGATGGCTTCCAGCCGCGCGTCGACCCGACCGACCCGAACATCGTCTACGGTCAGTACCAGCATGGCGAGCTCTACCGCTTCGACCGCAAGAGCGGCGAACGGATGGAGATCCAGCCTCAGGTCGAACCCGGCGAGCCCGGCAGCCACTGGAACTGGGACGCGCCGCTGTTCATCAGCCCGCACTCGCACACGCGGTTGTATTTCGCGTCCCAGCGACTCTACCGCTCGGAAGACCGCGGCGATTCGTGGAAGCCGGTGAGCCCGGATCTGACTCGCCAACTCGACCGCAATCAGCTCAAGGTCATGGGCCGTGTGTGGAGCATCGACGCCGTCGCCAAGAACGTCTCGACGAGTCTGTACGGCAACATCGTCTCGCTCGACGAGTCGACGCTCAAGGAAGGCTTGCTGCTGGCCGGCACCGATGACGGGCTGGTGCAGGTCAGCGAGGACGCCGGAGCGCACTGGCGCCGCATCGACACGTTCCCCGGCATCGGTGAGTACGCCTACGTCTCGCGCGTGGTGGCGTCACGGTTCGATCCGAAGACGATCTACGCCACGTTCGACCGGCACAAGATGGGCGACTTGAAGCCCTACGTGCTCAAGAGCACGAACCTCGGCCGCACGTGGACCCACATCTCCGGCGACCTGCCGGCGAACGGCTCGGTGTACGCGTTCGTGCAGGACAGCAAGGACTCCCGGCTGTTGTTCGTGGGCACAGAGTTCGGCGTGTTCTTCACGCCGAACGACGGCAAGAACTGGATCGCCCTGAAAGGCGGCCTGCCCGTGCAGTGCATCCGTGACCTCACCATCCAGCGCCGCGAGGACGACCTCGTGATCGGCTCGTTCAGCCGTGGCTTCTATGTGCTGGACGATCTGTCACCGCTGCGACACATGGCGAGCGAGGCGGCCCTCGCTGCCGAAGCCACATTGTTGCCGGTGAAGCAGGCTTTGCTGTTCGTTCCCGCGAATCCGCTCGGCGGCCGCGGCAGGGCCGAACAGGGCGGGCGCTATTGGGTGGGAGAGAACCCGCCCGTCGGCGCGACGTTCACGTACTGGCTGCGTGATGGCTACAAGTCGATGCGTGAGGTCCGCCGCGCCAAGGAGAAGGACATCCAGAAGGCCGGTGGCGACACGTTCTACCCGGCGTGGGATAGCGTCCGTGCCGAAGAACGCGAGGAAGCACCCACCATCCTGTTCACCGTCAGCGATGCCACGGGCAACGTCGTGCGACGCATGACCGCTCCGGCGGGCAAGGGCTTCCACCGCGTGACGTGGGACTTCCGCCGTCCGGATCCCGCTCCCGCTTCGCTCGAGCCGCCGCGCCGTGGCGACTTCGACGATGCCGCTGGCGGGCCGATGGTCGCACCCGCCACGTACTCGGTGCAGATGGCCAAGCGCGTTCGCGGCGAAGTCACCGCACTCGGTTCGCCACAGCCGTTCGTGGTCGAATCGCTCAACAACGCCACGCTGCCGGCGGCTGACCGCGCCGCACTGGCCGCGTTCCAGGACCGCGCTTCCGCATTGGCCCGCCAGGTCGCCGGCACGCAGAGACTGCTGGCCGATGCGCAGGCGCAGGCGCAACTGCTGAAGAAGGCGCTCGATGACACACCGAGTCAGGATGCCGTGGCACTGCGTGCACAGGCCTCTTCGGCGATCGACCGCCTGCGGGATATCGGCATCCGGCTCAACGGCGACAGCGAGATCCGCCGCCACGAGGAGCCCACACCACCATCGATCGCCGATCGCGTCGACCGCATGGTGGGCGGCAGTTTCGTCTCGACCAGCGCGCCCACCGTCACGCAGCAGCGGGCGTACGAAGTCGGCTCGGGCTCACTGACGCGACTGCTGGCGGAGCTGCGCGGCGTACTGGACGCATTGCGGCAGGTGAGCGAGCAGGCCGAAGCCGCCGGCGCCCCGTGGACACCCGGCCGTATCCCGGAGTGGAAGCAGCCTTAGTGTCTCGTCCCACAAGTCCTGTACATGCCTCGACGGCCCTCGTGACCGCTGGCGGGGTACCCGCGCGAAGCGTGGGTCTTGCTCCTCCTCGACGTATCTCCCGGATACGACTTCGTCGTCGCGCCTTGCCAGCAGCCACGATTGCTCGCCGATTCATGCACAGGACTTGTGGGACGAGACACTAGCGTTCGGAATCCATTGGCTGTGATCGGGCCGGCACCTACTCATGGTGCCGGCCCGATGGTTCTGTGCCGGCGACGAGCGACTCTCGAAAGCTCGGGAATCCACCCCCGGCACGATTGAGCCGGCCCCGCAGCACTGTTAGGGTGCCGTTTCCGCCAGCGAGCCGCGATCACGCCGTCCGAGAGGAGCCGACCATGGCCAAGCCGACGCATGCCGACGCCGAGCTGCTGCTGCACCTGTACGAGATCCGCCGCGAACCCGAGTTGCGCCGCGCGCGCGCCTGGATCCTGGCCGAGTTCAAGGCCTCGACGTGGGCGGACGTCAAATCGCGCTATCTGTCGCACGTCGACGAGGACCGCTGGTTCCGCATGGCGACGTCCTACTGGGAGATGGTCGCGACCATGGTGAATCGCGGCACGCTCCACCCCGAGTTGTTCTTCGATCACACGGGCGAGGACATCGTGACGTGGGAGCGCATCAAGTCGCTGATCCCCGACGCGCGCGCCGACATCCGGCCCACGTACCTCATGCAGTTCGAGAAGCTGGTCGAGGGCCATCAGGCGTACCGCAAGCAGATCAACGCCGCAGCCGTGGCGAAGAAGCCCGCAGCGGGCAAGACGAAGAAGAAGCGCTGATGTCGTCGTCCTTCGGCCAGCTGTTCCGGATCACGACGTTCGGGGAGTCGCACGGCGGGGGAGTCGGCGTGGTGGTCGACGGATTGCCGCCCGGCATCCGGATCGAACTCGAGGCGGTCCAGTTCGAACTCGACCGGCGGCGTCCCGGACAGAGTTCGATCACCACGCAGCGCCAGGAGGCGGATCGCGTCGAGATCCTGTCCGGCGTGTTCGACGGTCTGTCGCTCGGCACCCCCATCGCCATGCTGGTGCGCAACACGGACCAGCGTTCCAAGGACTACGACACATTGAAAGACGTCTTCCGCCCCGGCCACGCGGACTACGCCTACTTCGAGAAGTACGGGCTGCGCGACCATCGCGGCGGCGGGCGCTCTTCGGGCCGCGAGACCGTGGGACGTGTGGCCGCCGGCGCTCTCGCCAAGTCAGCGCTCGGCACCGTCGGTGTGCACATCGTGGGCGGCACCGTGCAGGTGGCGGGCGTGATCGCGAAGCTGCGCGACTGGGCCCAGGTCGAACTGAACCCGGTGCGCTGCCCCGACGCCGATGCGGCGCGCCTCATGCAGACCGCGATCGAACGCGCGCGCGACGAACGCGACTCGGTCGGCGGTGTGGTCGAGGTGGTCGCACGTGGCGTGCCCGCGGGCTGGGGCGACCCGACGATGGACAAGCTGGATGCCCGTCTGGCTGCCGCCATGCTGAGCATCCCAGCCACCAAAGGGGTGGAGATCGGCAGCGGCTTCGAGATGACCCAACTGCGTGGCTCCGAAGCCAACGACGTGTTCGACGGCGAGCGCTACGCCACGAACCATGCCGGCGGCATCTCGGGCGGCATCTCCAACGGCAACGAAGTGGTGGTGCGCGTGGCGGTGCGCCCGGCGACCAGCATCGGCAAGATGCAGTCGATGGCGCGCAAGGAGGGTGGCACCGAGATGCTGGCGATCGAGGGCCGCCACGACCCGTGCATCTGCCCGCGCGTCGTGCCGGTTGCCGAATCGATGATGGCGATCACGTTGATGGACGCCTGGCTGCGCCAGCGCGCGCTGCGCGGACGCGAGAAATAGACCTCGGCTGGCGTTCGTCTGCCAGAGAGCGATCCCGGCCGGGCTCCGGGTGTGAACGACGTGGTCACTCCGTCCACGGACCGCGCGCAGTCGTCTTCCTGATGGTCGCGGGGGCGGGCGGTGCCCCGCCACATTCACATTGCATCAGACCCCGGCTTGGACTAGATTGACGTTCGTCCTTCGGAACCCCGGCGTTCGCCCGAGTGTCTCCGGAGGATTCCGTGTTTTCAGCGGCTCGCTTCGCCGCGCGGCGCGCGCCATCCACCCGACCGGGTGGAGCTCCCGATGCACCCTTCGCCACGCGCCTCACCGCACCCGATGACCCTCGATGAAGGCTGGCACTGCTGTGAGTCCACAGCCCCCGTGCCCGTGACCCACGACCGGGTTCACGCATTCGTGGTCAGGAGGTTCGCCTTGTCCCGCTCCATCCGCCGCAAGCTGTGCTCGTGGATGATCGCGCTGCTGTGCGCCGTGCTTTCCGCCGGTTGTTCCAAGCTCAAACCGGCGACGATCTCGAACCAGCGCCCCACGGTCGAGTTCACGCTGGCGCCGGTCTCGGCGGCCCCGGCCGATCGCGCGTTCTACGCCTATAAGGTGTTCTGGTCGGGCAACGATCCCGATGGGCGCGTCGACCACTTCGAGTACGCCATCGATCCCAGTGGCCCGGAGTCGACGTGGGTGTCGACGCCCAGATCCGAAGAGACGATGTTCTTCCGCTCCACGGTCCCGGACCCGCCCTCGGGTGCCGTTCGCACGGCGCAGGGATTCCACGTGCTCGTATTGCGCGCGGTCGACAACCAGGGAGCGCGTTCAGCGGTCCGTCACCGCGAGTTCTACAGTTGGACCGTCGCGCCTTCGGTCGAGATCGAGCGACCGCATCCGAACCGGCTCCTGCCCGCCAAGACCGCACCCTCGGTGACCATCCACTGGCAGGGACAGGATCCCGACGGCCAGCGCTCGCAGCGTCCCGTGAGCTATCGCTACAAGCTGTTCTCGCTCGAGGATCCCCTTTCGAGCTGGATGCTGAGCGACGAGGACTCGCTGCGCCGGCGGGAAGCCCGCAGCGGTTTCGCGGGCTGGGAAGCCACCGGCCCCGACAGCACGTTCGCGCACTTCACCAACCTGACGCCCAAGTCGCGCTGGCTGTTCGTCGTCGTGGCGTTCGATGAGGCAGGGGCCTATTCCGCGCTGTTCTCGCCGGACGCGAACATGCTGCAGTTGGAGGTGACGACCGCCAACGAGACCGGTCCGCGGATCCATGTCTACAACGAGTTCCTCGACTTCACCTACGACAGCGGCGGCTACACCGTCGATCCGTTGCGCTGGATCCCTCTCGAAGCGGCCGCCAGCACCGTACTGCACTTCAACTGGGACGCCATCCCGTCTGTGGGCGCGAATATCCAGCACTACCGCTGGGCGGTCGACATCGATGACGTGCTCGACCGGACGAAGCGCCTGGACGAGGACACGGACTACCGGCACTGGTCGCGACCCAGCCCGCTCACGACCTCGGCGACCATCCGCGGCTTGTCCCCGAGCCGGCATCTCGTGTACATCGAGGCGATGGACAACAACGGCTTCGCGAGTCTCGGGATCGTCGCCGTCACACTGGTCGTGCCGCAGTTCGAGAAGGAACTGCTCGTCGTCGACGACACGCGATACGAGGTGGACAAGTGGGATCATCCTGACTGCCCGAACCCCTACACGACACGCTGGCCGACCGCGACCGAACTCGACACGTTCCTGTGCGCACGGGGCGGATTCCCGTGGCGTTGCACTTACTCAGCGGGCGCCCCGCTCCTGAGCCCGCCGGGAGTGCTCGCCGGCTACTCGTATGACACCCTTGGGACACGGCAGGGTCGGGAGGTTCCCACACTCGGTGCGCGGCTTTCGGACATCGGGCACTACCGGAACGTCATCTGGATGATCGACGGCCTCGGAGCCCAGTATGTCGATCCGACCTCGGATATCAAACCCAGCACGGTGTTGCGATACATGAGCTCACCGGGCCATGCCAGCCCCCTCGCCGCCTACGTGATCGCCGGCGGTCGGGTGTGGCTGTGCGGGGGCGGGGTGGCGCTCGCGTCGCTCACCGCATTCAACCGCCCCCGCAACGACACGGATGCGCCCATCTTGAGCAGCACCGAGGGCGAACTCTCTCCGGGACGCATCTTGTACGACGGTGCACATTGGCGTTCAGCGCTGCAGTTCGCGCAACGGAACGCCACCGTGCGCCGGGCTGCGAGGGCCGAAACGATGGCGCCATGGTCGCACCCGGATGCCTGGGGCGGACCAGACGTGCGCTCACCTGACTACCGTCACTTGCCCTCCGAGATGCGCCGGCGCGATCCGGCCACTGATCCGTACCCGCCAACCCGCCTCACACCGAGGGCGAGTTTCTACTACTTCGAACAGTTCGCGCTCGAGTACCTGATCGAGCCGAACCTGATCGAGGAGGACATCGACCTCACGCCGGACGGGATCCACATGGCCGCCGTCATGGACACGCTCATGGAGGCCGAATCGTTCGCACTGCCGCGTTCGCCCGTGCCGGTCATGACGCGCTACCACGG
>JANNWR010000319.1:0-4079 GCA_031408715.1 bacterium | reverse complement strand
CGTGGTGGTCGGAGTTGCCGACTCCTCCGGAGCATTCTCGTACGACGCGCCGCTCGAGATGGGATCGAACGGACTGCTGTTCCGTGCGCGGGACGCAATGGGCCATGAAACGAGTTTCAAGCGATTCGTGAACCGGGCGAGTATCGACTTGGACCTACGGGACTCCTCGATGGCTCAACCCCAGTTCACGGGGGTCGAGCCAACCGCGTTCCGCGACAACATCGCGTTCCTGTTCAGCGGGTCGGGCACACTCATCCAGACGGGAGCCACGGCCGAATCCATCAAGGCCACGCGGGCGTCTGTGATCCGCGGCCGCGTCCTGTCTCGCGACCTTGGGCCGTTACCCAAAGTGGTGGTGCGAGTTCTCGGCCATCCCGAGTACGGCCAGACAGAGACCCGCGAGGACGGACGGTACGATCTCGCGGTGAGCGGCGGGCAGCAGCTCGTCCTGCGCTTCGTGAAGGCCAACTACCTGGAAGCCCAACGGCAGGTGACGCCCAGACCTTTGGACTACGCCCAGCTCGACGATCTGGCGCTCATGGGCGAGAGCACGAGGCTGCTGAGCGTGAGCGCCACGCCCGCCATGGTGACCAGCCGCTTCGAGAGCGACCTGAACGGGGACCGACGGATGTGGCTGTACATGCCGGGCGGTGTCACGGCCTCGATCACGCCAGATGGTGGAACGGCGTTGCCGCCGATCTCCGCGTTCAACGTGAAGCTGCGGGAGTTCACGGTCGGCGGCAACGGCGATGAGGCGATGCCCGCGCAGCTTCCGCCATCGTCCGCGTACACCTACTGCGTGGACATGTCGTTGAAGGAGGCCGACGACATCTGGGGGGCGCAGCCCGCCGGCGCGCTTCGGCCCAAGGTGACGTTCTCCGCCCCGATCTCGTCCTACGTGAAGGACTTCATGGGCACGCCCGTCGGCACCACCGTGCCGTCCGGGTACTACGATCCGCGGACCGCCAAGTGGGTCGCCAACGAAGACGGCCGCGTGATCAAGATCCTGACTATCAACGCTGGAGTGGCGGCGCTGGACTCCAACAACGATGGTGTGGCCGACGACTCACTGGGCGTTGACGTGGCGGAGCGCACCAAGCTCGGAGCGACGTTCCACGTGGGGGACGTGCTCTGGCGGATGCGCATCGACCACTTCTCGGGGCACGACTTCAACTACAACGTCGGCTCGGCTCCGGGAACCTCTGTCCCCGCCGCGCAGGTCGCGCTTTCGGGTGCAGCGCTCGTCGGCGATCCATCGAATACGTGTGGCTGCGTGATCGAGAACGAGAACCGCGTGCTGGGCGAGTCGATCCCCATCGCGGGAACACCCTTCGCACTGCACTACCGCAGCAGCCGCCAGCAGGACGACCTGGCGTTGCGGTCCATCCGAGTTCCGGTGACAGGCACGACGGTTCCAACGGACCTGCAGAATGTTCACATCATCGTGGATGTTTCAGGCCGCCGGTTCACGAAGGACTACTTGAGGTCGGACAACTCCCTGAGAGCGAATCTGACGTGGTTGTTCGAGCTGTGGGATGGCACCGATGTCTACGGGCGCGTGGTTCAGGGCAGCGTGCCGGCGACGGTTCGGGTGGGATACGAGTGGCTACAGAGGTATGCGTACTCCACGGTCACCGGAGGAAGCTTCAGTAACGGTTCGCGCACCGCAGGTGCCAGCACGGTGACTGCTGCGGGAGACCGAGGCGCAGGCCGGATCGAGTGGCGAACGCAAGTCGTCAGTGTGGGAGCGCCAGGTCTTGCAGCGGCCGGCCTCGGTCACTGGACGATCACGCCGCATCATGTGTACGACCCGACGGGAACCGGTACGCTCTACCGTGGGGACGGATCGACGAGATTCGGTCGGCCGCGTGTGCCTGTGATCCGCAAATACGCGGGCACGGGTACGACTTCCCGGGAGGCCGGGAGTCTTCTGCCCACGACCGGCCCGACCGCCGCTGCGACGGCGATGAGTCCTTTGGCGTTGGCGCTAGCGGCAGACGGCACAATATATTACGTCGATGCGCTGGGTGTGGCGTTGCCTTCGAAATTCGTTGTGAGACGGGTCACGCCTGACAAGCGAGTCGAGTTGTTCGCTGGAGGTGGAACCTCGGACCCGACGCCGAATGCTTCCGCGAAGCTGGTGGACCTCCATGCGATTGCGGATATTGCACTCGAGCCGAGTGGCGCACTGCTTGTTCTCTCGCAAACGCTTGCTCAGTTGTTCCGGGTCGAGCCGAACGGCAAGATCAATCTGGTCGCGGGCTTGCCAACCTCCGTCCCGCCGGTATTCCTCGAAGGTTCGCCGGCAGCGGCGTACCGCTTCCAGGTCGTCACCTGTGTGGCCGTGGGGCCGGACGGAAGCATCTTCGTAGGAGACGAGAACGCCAGGAAGATCTACCGCGTGGCCACTGACGGCACTATTCGCACCTACGCGGGAACGGGGTTCAACAACTTCGATGGAATTCCTGCCTCTGGGGGGCCTGCGACCTCAGGGGGTGTGGGGCTCCCTCAGGATATCGCGGTGGACTCGCAGGGAAGACTGTACTGCTTCAGCACTGGTAGTGGTGGGGAAACGGTGTTGGAAATCGGACCCAACGGCATCATGAAGAAGATCCTTCCGATCGTCGATCATGGCATTGGAGCCCTCGCTGTGGGTCCGGACGATGCGCTCTACGTCAGTCAGACGGGCCCGTATTCGGGTGTGATGCGCCGCGAGACTACCGGCGCATTCAGCATCATCGCGGGAACAATCGACAACAACAATCACTTCGGCACCATCTTTTCGAGATTTGACAGCAACGAAGGGGAGACCGCTGGCGCCGCGCAGTTGGCGAATGTTCAGGACTTGGCCGTGGCCGCCAATGGCGATATATACACCGCCGAGGTCGGGCTCAGCGCCGACGGCCCGGGAGTGATCG
The DNA here is from genome assembly GCA_031408715.1 of bacterium. Lineage (GTDB taxonomy): Bacteria > Eisenbacteria > RBG-16-71-46 > RBG-16-71-46 > RBG-16-71-46 > JAIOPA01. Next base: position 1,161 of record JANNWR010000319.1, on the reverse strand, counting down.
CCCGGGACGATCCCGCCGGGATTCGGCGGATCTCGCCAGAGGCACCTTTTGTCGTGGCTTCCGAGCTGGTTTACCCCAGCGAGGACGGTCGAGAAGTGAGCGTGTTCACGCTCGCGGGTCGCCACCTGAGAACAGTTGATACGCGCACCGGGCAGGTCATCTATTCGTTCGGGTACGACGCGAGTGGCCAACTCGTGACGATCAACGACGCGTCCGGCAACACGACCACGATCCAGCGGGTCAGTGGCGTGCCCACGGCGATTGTGGCCCCCAACAGCATGGGGCAGTTGACGACGGATCTTACGATCAGTGGCCAGGGCTACCTGAATATGGTGAGGCACCCCGACGGCGCGGTGGACAGCCTTGGCTACGACAGAGCAAGCGGGGTCCTGACCCCGGGCTCGGCGGCCAGCCTGCTCGTGCACCATCGTTCGCCCGGGGGCGAGGTGCATGAGTTCGGCTACGATGGGCAGGGCCGCTTGCTCAGGGACACAGATGCCGCAGGCGGGTATAACGACCTTGCGCTCGTGTCCTCCTCGGTCACCGACAGCACGCGGACGATCACACGAACCACACGACTTGGGCGCGTGACGAGCTACGAAGTCAAGGAGCTGCTGAATGGCGTTCATCGACGGCTGATTCGTTCGCCCGATCTGGTCACGACCTACCGTTCTGACGGAAACAACCAGGGCGACACGGCCAGGGAGCCGTTCGGCGAAGTCATTCAAGACATCGGATTGGCCGGGGACGTGACGCTGACCCGGATGTCACGAGACAAGGTCTATGGCACCCTCTCGCCTGTGCCCGCTTTCAGCACGACCCGACTGCCCTCTGGCCTTACCCGGACCGTCGAAGTCGTTCGGTTGCCCGCCTCTGGCGGCATCATTCGCGACAGCCTGAAGGTCAATGGAAGTGCGTTCGCGAGCGCGTACAACACCTCCACCCGTCGGCTGACACTGACGTCGCCACTCAACCGGGTCACGACCCTCGATCTGGACGTGTTGGGCCGCCCGATCACGGTGAGCCCCGGCGGCCTGGCCACGCTGTCGCTCGTGCACGACGCGGGCAATGGGTTCCTGCGCGACCTCAACACAGGCCCGCGCAACTGGCACTACGACTACGACGACTCGGGCCGCGTGAGCACCGCGCGGGACCCGGCAC
>JANNWR010000318.1:0-2580 GCA_031408715.1 bacterium | reverse complement strand
GCGACGTGCCACTTCTCTTCTGCACCGCTTGCGGCGCGCAGCGTCAGCGTGCCGCTCGCCAGTGCCGTGACCATCGCGGCATGGTGCGCCAGCACCCCGAAGTAGCCCTCGGTGCCGGGGGCCTCGACGTACTGCACGTCGCCCTCGTACACCGACTTTTCTGGCGTCAGGATGCTGAGCTTGAAGATCGCAGCCATGGCCTAGACCCCGGCCTTCATCTTCTCGGCCGCGGCGATGACTTCCTCGATGCCGCCGCGCATGTAGAACGCCTGCTCCGGCAGGTCGTCGAACTCGCCCGAGACGATGCGGCCGAAGCTCTTGACCGTCTCCGGCAGCTTGACGTACTTACCCGGCGTGCCCGTGAACGCCTCGGCCACGAAGAACGGCTGCGACAGGAAGCGCTGGATACGGCGCGCGCGCGCGACCGTGACCTTGTCGTCTTCCGACAACTCGTCCATGCCGAGGATGGCGATGATGTCCTGGAGATCCTTGTAGCGCTGCAGGATGCGCTGCACGTCACGCGCGACCTTGTAGTGCTCCTCGCCGACGATGGCCGGATCGAGGATGCGCGACGTGGACGCGAGCGGATCGACGGCCGGGTAGATGCCGAGCTCGGCGATCGACCGCTCGAGCACCGTGGTGGCATCCAAGTGCGAGAACGCCGTCGCCGGCGCCGGATCGGTCAAGTCGTCGGCGGGCACGTAGATGGCCTGCACCGACGTGATCGAGCCCTTCTTGGTCGTCGTGATGCGCTCCTGGAGCGCGCCCATCTCGGTGCTCAACGTCGGCTGGTAACCCACCGCACTCGGCATGCGGCCCAGGAGTGCGGAGACTTCGGAGCCGGCCTGCGTGAAGCGGAAGATGTTGTCGACGAAGAACAGCACGTCTTTACCTTCTTCGTCGCGGAAGTACTCGGCCATGGTCACACCCGTGAGGCCGACGCGCAGACGCGCGCCCGGCGGCTCGTTCATCTGGCCGAACACCATCACGGTCTTCTCGATGACGCCCGACTCCGTCATTTCACGGTAGAGGTCGTTGCCCTCACGCGTGCGCTCACCCACACCGGCGAACACCGAGAAGCCGCCGTGCTGGGTGGCGATGTTACGGATGAGTTCCTGGATGAGCACCGTCTTGCCGACACCGGCGCCGCCGAACAGTCCGACCTTGCCACCGCGCTGGTAGGGCGCCAGCAGGTCGACGACCTTGATGCCGGTCTCGAACAGCTGCTTGTCGGTCTGCTGCTCCGCGAACGTCGGGGCCGAACGGTGGATGGGATAACGCTTGGTGTTCGCGGGAATCGGCGGCTTGCCGTCGATGGTGTCGCCGGTCAGGTTGAAGATGCGCCCGAGGCCGACCTCACCCACCGGCACCATGATCGGATCGCCCGTGTCGGTGGCCTTCATGCCGCGCACCAGGCCATCGGTGTTGTCCATGGCGATGCAGCGCACGACGTTGTCGCCGACGTGGAGGGCCGCTTCGACCGTCAGGCGGATGCCGCGGGCCGCGTCCTCGATGATGATGGCGTTATAGAGCTTCGGAAGATTCTCCGGGTCGAACGCCACGTCCACCGTGGGGCCGATCACCTGCACGACTTTGCCGACATTCATTCGTCTGCTCCTCTTTGACGTAGAATCCGTACGTAGAATCCGTACGTAGATTCCGTACGTAGAATCCGTATCAGCCGGTGGCGGTGCGCCGCCAGTCGCGGCGCGCCAACGGCGTGTTGTGCCTACTTGAGCGCTTCTGCGCCGCCCACCAGTTCCGAGATCTCGCGCGTGATCATCGCCTGACGCAGGCGATTGCGGGTCAGCGTGAGCGAATCCACCAGCTCGCCGGCATTCTTGCGTGCGGAGCCCATCGCGACCATACGCGCCGAGTGCTCGCTGGCGAGTGAGTCCGCGAGCGAGGCGTACAGCTTGGCGGTGGCATAGCGCGGCAGCAGTTCCGCGAAGATCGTCTCGGCATCCGGCTCGAACAGCGCCGAGCCCGCACTGCTTGCGCCAGCTCCCGGGTTGCCGGAGGCAACCTCACCAATGGGAAGAAACGTCTCGTTGATCACCTTGCGCACCACGGCATTCACGAAGTGCGTGTACAGGATCTCGACGCGATCGACTTCGCCCGACAGGAACTTGGCGGTCAGGTCGTTCGTGATCGTGCGCGCCAGTTCGAGGCTGGCCTCGCCCGGCAGGTCGGCGTAGACGGCGAGCACGGGATAGCCGCGGCGCTTCAAGTAGTCACGGCCCTTGCGGCCCACGACCACGCACTGCACCGAACCGGGCACGGCGTTCTTCAGGCGTTGCTCGGCGACGCGAAGAATGGCCGTGTTGTAGGGCCCGGCGAAGCCGCGATCGGCCGTGATCAGCACCAGTGCGGTGGTCTTGACCTCGCGCGCCTTGAACAACGGGTGCTCGAGTTCGGCCGCCGCTCCCGCCAGATTGGCGAGCATGGCCGAGATCTTGGCTGAATAGGGACTCGCGGCCTGCGCGCGCGCCTGCGCACGGCGCAGCTTCGCCGCGGCCACCATCTCCATGGCCTTGAAGATCTGCTGCATGCTCTTGGTGGCGCGGATGCGCCGCCGTA
>JANNWR010000317.1:0-2080 GCA_031408715.1 bacterium | reverse complement strand
TCTATGTGTTCTTCGCCTCGGTCGCCGCGGGCATGTCCATGATCCGCGACGATGAAGCCAAAGTCGGCGAGATCATCCACTCCACGCCGCTGCGGCCGTCGGAATACGTCTGGGGCAAGTTCCTCGCCGTCATGACGTCGTTCGTGGGCGTGCTCGCGATCCATGTGGCGCTGACCATGGCGTTCAACCACCTGTTGCCGCACGGCAAGAACGCGGATTTCATCGGGCCATTCCGACTTGCCAGCTACCTGCGTCCAGCACTGGTGTTCGCGCTGCCGACACTGGTGCTGTTCTGTGGCACCTGCTTCGCGATCGGCGGGCTGACGCGCAAGCCCGTGCTGGTGTTCGTCCTGCCCGTGACCGTTCTCATGGTCGGCGTGTTCTTCCTGTGGGAATGGTCGCCGGTCTGGCTGTCGTGGGAACTCAACCGCGTGCTGCAGTTCGCCGACCTCACAGGGCTGCGCTGGCTGAAGGAGGTGTGGCTCGACGTCGACAAGGGTGTCGAGTTCTACAACGTCCACAGCGTCGGTCTCGACGCACTGGTGATCGCGCAGCGTGTGCTGTGTGTCGTGCTCGGCTTGGGCGCGGTGTGGATCCTCGAACGGCGCTTCGCCGCCACGCTGCGCGGCGCGCGTGCGCCACGCGGCACGTCCGTGAGCGCCCTACTCACGGAGGCGGGCCAGCGTCGCGTCGCGCAAGCGCCGGGAACCGCTCCGCGCGCGGCAAGCACGCTCGCAAGTCTCGGGATGCGTTCGGGCGTGCCGGCGTTCGCCGCCAGCGCGTTCGAGGTCATGGGCGCGGAACTGCATGGCTTCCTGCGCCACCCGGGACTCTACCTGTTCGTGCCGCTCATCATCCTGCAGACCGTGCTCAACGACTACAACGTCGGGGCGTTCGACACCAAGCTGCTCAACACGTCGGGGCTGCTGGCCACCGGCATGATGAACACGCTGACGCTGCTGGTGAGCATGCTGATCCTGTTCTACACGACCGAGTCGCTGCAACGCGAGCGCAGCACGGGCTTCGGCGCGATCGCCTACGCCACTCCCCTGCGCACGGCCGCGTTCCTGATGGGCAAGTCGCTGGCCAACTCACTGCTCGGGGTTGCCATCGTGCTGGCGTGCTTGGTCGGCAACATGGTGGTACTGGCGGTCCAGGGAAAGGTGCCGCTGGACCTGATGCCATTCGCGCTCGTGTGGGGACTGCTGCTGATCCCGACGTTCCTGTTGTGGTCGGCATTCGTGACCGCGGTGCAGGCGGTGACAAGCAACCGCTACGTGACCTATGCCGTGGGCCTCGGCACGATGATCGGCTCGGGCTGGGCGCAGGCGCGTGGTCACATGAACTGGGTGTGGAACTGGAACCTGTGGGGCGTCTTGCGCTGGAGCGACATCGCGACGTTCGAATACGACCGTGTGCCACTGGTGCTGAACCGCATCCTGTGGCTGGGGGTCGCGGTGCTGTTCACGGTGCTGGCGGTGCGGCTGTTCGAGCGCCGCGAGCGGGATGCCACGCGGCTCGTGCACGCGCTGCGGCCCGGCGCGCTGGCGGGCGCTTTGCTGTCGATCGCACCGCTGCTGCTGGTGCCGGTCGCGGCCGGCACATTGCTCGGCCTGCGGGTGAACTCGGGCTATCAGGGCGACGCGATCAAGAAGGTCCAGAAGGACTACTGGAAGAAGAACATCGAGACCTACAAAGACGCCCCGAGTCCCGGAATCGCCGCCGTCGACATGGACATCGATCTGGACCCGGCGAAGATGGCGGTGAAGGTCTCCGGCTCGTACGACCTCGTCAACGAGACCGACACGCCCATGGCACGCTTCCCGATCACCGTGAACCCGGGATGGAAGGACCTGCGCTGGACGCTCGACGGCGAGTCCCTGCGCACCGAGAACCGCGCCAACCTGCACATCGTGACGCTGCACCACCCGCTCGCGACCGGAGAGCGGGCCAGGCTCGGGTTCGCCTACCACGGCGAGCACCCGCAGGGGATCTCCAGGAACGGCGGCGCCGAGATGGAGTTCATCCTGCCGTCGAGCATCGTGCTCACCGGCTTCTCGGGCGTCTCGCTGGCACCCCA
>JANNWR010000316.1:0-2061 GCA_031408715.1 bacterium | reverse complement strand
CAATTGTCACCGGTGACAGTTGTCCCAACAGATTCGAGAGAATCCGCGAAGTCCGAGGAACCACTTTGCGCGAGCGATGAGTCGCACAAGGTTCGCCAGGTCGTCTCGCAAGTGGTCGCCGCTGCCGCGGCCAAGTGCGGTGCTGAAGCCGTGCCGCAGGCCATGCTGGCTGACATCGCGGATGCTGTCGCCGAGACGATCGTGAGCGCCGCGGCAGCGGTTGCGCCTGCTGCCGCGCAACCCGCCGAGTCGCCGGCGAAAGTCACGCCGCGCTCGGCTGGCCGCTTTGCATGGCAGCTGATGGCGGATCAGGAGATGCAGGAGCTTTTCGAGGAGGCGCAGCAACTGCTCGGCCGCGCCGGGCCTCGCGACCTACAGACGGTGCTGAAGCGCGGGCTGCAGAAGCTCGTCGAGTCGCTGCGCAAGGCTCGCTATGCCGCGACGTCGAAGCCACGCCAAGCGCCCGTCAACGCGAACGGTCGCCACGTGCCGCGTTCCGTGGTGCGCGCGGTCTCCGAGCGCGACGGCTGCCAGTGCACATTCATGGGCCCCGACGGCCGGCGCTGCACGGAGCGATCGAATCTGCAGTTCGACCACGTCATCCCATTCGCGCGCGGTGGCCGCACGACCGCCGACAATTTGCGCCTCCTATGCGGACCGCACAATCAGCACGAGGCGGAGCGCGTGTTCGGACCCGAGAATATTCGCGAGCAACGCGCGGCATCGCGAGCGAGGTCAGAACGGGCGAAGACGGCGAAAGCAGAGCAAGTTCTGTGTACCGTCGGGCGAAGTGATCGAGGGCAGCGGCGCGAAGGCGAGCAGGGCAAGTCCTCGCACCCGCAGAGCGCGCCGCCGGGGTGTCCATCCCGCCCTGGGAATGCTGTGCTACCCGGTGGCCCGACCCGTAGCGACCATTCACACAACGCACCCTGAAGCTGGAAAGCGGCGCTGGGCGGCTCGAGTTCATACGGCCGAGCTCCGTCGCGATGCGGGGCTCGCGTTCGGGCCAGGCACCAGATGGGCTCGCGACATTGCCGCGCCAACCGCATTCAACTCTTGGGCCGCACTCGCGGCTGGACTAGACTGAACCCCGAAGGACCGGGGCAAGGCCGAACACGTGAGGTTCGTTTGACGCAATCGGATATTGCTGCACGACGGCTTGCCAAGATGATCGGATTCGCGCTTGCCCTTTGCCATCTACTCGTGGCGATGGCGCTGTCGGCAGACGCTTCAGCGCTGGGCGTCGCGTCATCATCGTCCGAAGAGGACTCGACTGGCGCTTCATCGGGAACGCCGCATACGGGCATGCTCGTATGGAAAGGGCACTGGTTCGCAGGAGACGTCGGTCTCTGGAGTACCTACCGTCCTGGCGATTACCTGATTCTTGCTGACTCCTTGGATGGGAGATTGCTCCCGGAGAACTTCTGGACGGTTCGTCTCCGCGCTTCGGAGGTGGTGTTCGATCCCCCGCCCGCTGATTTTGCCGACTTCTCACCGAGGGCCGACACTCTCGCTCGCACATGGGCCCGTCTCGAAGTGTTCAAGCGCCGGGCGAGTGCCTTACATCGCGGCATGAGCGCCCGACGGGCCGCACTCGGCAAGGTCGCGGACAGCTTGAGCGCCCTGGCTCGCACGTTCACGGACGTCCTGGATTCCGTCCAGGCCACTCCAAGCGGGTGCGTGGAGTTCCGCCGCGGTGAGCATGCCCCCTGGGGCGTGGATTTTTGGAGGGGACAGCGTCCAAAGGCCGATCCGAACGCGCTGATTGTCGTCCGCAGGTCCGGTTCGGTGCTTGAGAGCATCAAAGAGCAACTTCGTGCTGGCCGGACGGTCATCGTCACGGGAGTGAATCCGTTCGTGGTTGTCCCGGAGCACCTTCTTGAGGGCGTTCGCGAACAACTCGCGGCACTTCGAGCGCATCGTGCCCCGACCGTCGCGGTGCTTTCCGACTCCACAGCCATCCGCCAGCTGCTCAGCCCGGAGCCGTTGGAGCCAGGGGCTAGATGAAAGCCGCGCGAGTTGGCATGACGGGACCTATGCGTGGCTGGCGAGGCCGAGGCG
>JANNWR010000315.1:0-8597 GCA_031408715.1 bacterium | reverse complement strand
CGCCGCCAAGGTTCCACTCTCTACAAACAGCCGAGAACCAAGACGAGGACTACCGAGTAGAATCCGCCACCGGCTGATCGCCCCGGAACCGATACACGATCTCGCCCGGTGCCGCCCAGCCGTGCTCGGTGCGGGCGATCTCCTCGGCGCGGAACTTCTTGCTCACCGGGTCCTTCACCTGCGCCTGCATCTGGTCCGTGTCGTCCTTGATGCGTTTGGTGTCGCTTTCGGCGTGGGAGACCTCGGACTTCAAGCGGGCGATGCGCCAGAAGCTGTGTTCCGAGATCACCGTGACCCATGCCAGCCAGATCCCGAGCGCGAGCCACAGCCAGCGCGGGATGCTGAGCGCGCGCTTGGCGAACGGGTTCACGCCCAGCGGACGCGAGAAGAAGCGGCGGGTGACATCGCGCGGCTTCATGGCACCTCCCAGTGAACATCGCACGCGCCATCATTGGCACGCGGCATCCTTGCCGCGGAACAGCCTCCTGGCGCGCGACCGCGTTGCCACGGCGCGCGCCCACCTCAGCAGTGTGTCAGCGCTTGGCCCGGAATGCCAGTCGGCCCGGGTAGTGCGCACTCGCACCCAGCTGCTCCTCGATGCGCAGCAGTTGGTTGTACTTGGCGACGCGGTCGGTGCGGCACAGCGAGCCGGTCTTGATCTGCCCGGCATTCGTGGCCACCGCCAGGTCGCTGATCGTGACGTCCTCCGTCTCGCCCGAACGATGCGAGATGACCGCGGTCCAGCCCGCGCGCTGCGCCATCTGCACGGCCGCGAGCGTCTCGGACAGCGTGCCGATCTGGTTGACCTTCACCAGGATCGAGTTGCCGATGCTCTCCGCGATGCCGCGCGCCAGCCGCGTGACATTGGTGACGAACAGGTCGTCGCCGACCAGCTGCACCTTGTCGCCCAACTTCTGCGTCAGCAACGCCCAGCCGGCCCAGTCGTTCTCGTCGAGCCCGTCCTCGATGCTGACGATGGGGTAGCGCGAGCACAGCCCGGCGTACCAATCGACCATCTGCGCGGAGGTGAGCTTCTTACCGCCCTCGCCCGCGAGCACGTAGCCACTGCCGTCCTTCTGCCATAGCTCGCTCGCCGCGACGTCGAGCGCCAGCCCGATCTGCTCGCCGGGCTTGAACCCTGCCGTTTCGATGGCGGTGATCAGGACCTGCAGCGCTTCCTCGTTGGAGCCAAGGTTCGGGGCGAAGCCGCCCTCGTCACCGACGGCCGTGGCGAGGCCCTTCTTCTTCAGGACGCCATGCAGCGCGTGGAACACCTCGGCGCCCCAGCGCAGCCCCTCGCGGAAGTTCGGCGCGCCCAACGGCACGATCATGAACTCCTGAAGGTCGACGTTGTTGTCCGCGTGCGCGCCGCCGTTGACGACATTCATGAGCGGGACGGGCAGTGTGTTGGCGTGCACGCCGCCGATGTGGCGATACAGCGGCACGTCGAGGGCGCGTGCGGCGGCGTGCGCCACCGCCATCGACACGCCCAGCAGTGCGTTGGCGCCGAGCTTCCCCTTGTTGGCGGTGCCGTCGAGCGCCAGCAGTCGGGCGTCGACCGCGCCTTGGTCGAACGCGTCCATGCCGAGCAGGGCGGGAGCGATCGACTCGGCGACGTTGCGCACGGCTTTCTGCACGCCTTTGCCGCGGTAGCGCTTCGCATCGCCGTCGCGCAGTTCGATGGCCTCGTGTTCCCCGGTCGAGGCCCCAGAGGGAACGATCGCGCGACCGAGCGCACCACCGTCCAGGATGCAGTCCACTTCGATCGTCGGGTTGCCGCGCGAGTCGAGGATCTCGCGGGCGCGTAACTGCGCGATGGTCATCATGGCGCGGCAGGCTAGGGGGCCGGAAAGGGTGCGTCAAGGGTGCGTCCGGACCTGTGTGCCTCGGGAAGACGCGGGCGCCCCTGCAAGCTCTGACGGGACGTCCCAACCCTGCGCCAATCGTGGCTCTCGCCGGTGAGGCGAAGATTGTTGGGGGTCGCGCTGGCATGCCGCGATCACACGCCGGTGCAGGCCAGGGACTGGGCCAGAACACTCAGGCAGCCCCCACCCATGATCTTCGCAGCACAACCTAACCCCTTCCGGGGCCTGTTCTTGACCCGCTCCTGACCGCCCACCTAATGTGCCCCTCCATGAAACCTTGGGCCGCCCAGCCGCGTAGCCGCCAGTGGGTCCCGAGGACGTGACCGGCAACGAAGATGCCGACCTCGTCCGCCGGTGCCTGTCGGGCGACCAGCGGGCCTGCCGCGATCTGGTCCGGCGCTACGAACGTCCGGTCTACTCCGTGCTCATGCGAGTGGTCCGCAGGTCCGAAGACGCCGAGGATCTGGTCCAGGAGACCTTCGTCAAGGTGTTCAAGGCGCTCGACCGTTACGACCCGGAACGACCGTTCGCCGCGTGGATCTTCACCATCGCCTCGCGGCTGGCGATCGATCACTTCCGGCGCCGGCGGGTGCAGACGGTGTCGCTCAATGTCACCGACCCGGGTTCCGGCGAAGACCGCACCATGGATGTCGAAGACCCGGGATTGAAGCCGGACGAGATCACCTCGAATGCCGAAGAAGAACTGCAGACGTCGGCGCTGATCGACAGCTTGCCCGAGCACTATCGCATTGTCGTATTACTGAGACACCAGCAGGACCTGTCGTACGACGAGATCGCCGAAGCGCTGCACCTGCCACTCGGCACCGTGAAGGCCCGGATCCACCGCGCCCGCGCGCTGCTCAAGGACCGCATCCAGGGAACGCCATGAACCACTGCCCCGAGACGCTGAAGGTCCAGGATTGGCTGGACGGCGAACTCGCGCCTGCCGCCGCCGCGGCCTTCGAGGCGCACATGGCCGGCTGCTCCGAGTGTGAGACCGAGGCCGCCGTCTTCCGGGTCGTGTTCCACGAGTTGCGCAACGTTCCGGAACTCGAGCCGCCGCCGGCGCTGTTCGGCCGCATCATGGACCAGGTGCTTCCGCACCGCGCGCCGCGCTGGGTGCGCGTGCTGGGCTGGGCCTACGCTGGCGCGTTCGCCGCCAGCCTCACGGCGATCGGCTCGGCGTTCGTGCTGCCGGGGCCGAGCACGTGGCTGCACGGCATCATCGCCGCCGGCATGCGCTCGCTCACCAACACCGGCACGTTCGTGGTGCGCACGCTGAGCGACGGTGTCGCGCACATGGGCGACTCACTCACCGGCGGGGGTAGTGCCGGCCGCATGTTCAAGGTGATGTTCGGCATCCTGTCGCAGCCCGCTGTGCTGCTCGTCTTGGGTGCCGCCCTCGTGGTGTGTGCCGCCGTCCTGTGGTGGATGCGTCCGCGCGAGCGGCGCACGTCCGGGGAGCTTCCTCATGTCGGTCTGCTGGGTCTCTAAGCCGCTCGCTTGGTCCGTGGTCGCCACACTGGCGCTGGGGGCGCTCGCACCCACGCCTGCGCTCGCACGCAAGGTCACGCACACCACGGTCACACACGACGATGGCAGCGTGAGCAAACGGATCGAGGTCGACGGCACGACCATCTCGGTGACCACGTCCAAGTCCGGCTCGGATACCACATCCCAAGGCGACAGTTCCGGCGTCACCATCCGTGGTGATTTCGACGCCGGCCCCATCGTGGTGCGCGGCGACGGCAACAACATCGTGCGGTTGTTCTCGGACGCGCGCGTCGGCCCGGGTGAACGTGTCGATGGCGACGTGGTCGCGGTGTTCGGCTCGGTGCGCGTCGAAGGCGAGGTCACCGGCTCGGCGGTCGCCGTGTTCGGCTCGCTCGACTTGCGCCGCGGTGCGGTCGTGCGCGGCGACGCTGTCTCGGTGGGCGGTGGGCTGCACGAAGGCGAAGGCTCGCACGTCTCGGGGCAGACCGTGCAGGTCGGGTTCATGCCCTTGACGCTCGGACTGCCCGGGTTGCCGGTCGTGCTCGCGACCATCGTGCTCGGCTGGCTCGTGTCGCTGTTCTTCGGTTGGGCGGCCGCTGCGCTGTTCCCGGTCCGGCTTGCGCGCATCGCCGTCACCTCGTCGCGCCGGACCGCGGCCTCGCTGGCGATCGGCATCGTGTCGGGGCCGCTCATGCTGGTGTCCACGCTGCTGCTCATCGTCACAGTGATCGGCATCCCGATCGCCTTGTTCATGCCGATCGTCTATCTGGGTGTGGTCTACGGCGGCCAGCTCGCGGCCACGTACGTGCTCGGCTGCAAGCTGACGCGCCGCCGGTTGGGCGAAGGTGGCGTCACGATGCCGATGATCGCGGGCTCGCTCCTGGTGGCTTCGATCTTCTTCCTGGGCTCGGTCCTGTGGGAGACGCCCGGCATGGTGCGCACCTTCGCGCTGTTCTTCATGCTGGTCGGCGTGCTGTTGGTCGTCGGACTGTCGCTGATCGGGACCGGGGCATTCTTCCTGTCGCGCGCCGGCAGCCGTCCGCGCGACATCGGCGGTGGCGTGCAGCCGGTCGCAGGCCCGGCTCCCGCGTCCGAGGCGACCGCCGCCCTGTAACTGCGCCGCCTGCACTCCCGAACGCCCCTCACGCGAAGGTTCGCGAGCGGGGGCGTTCGCTTGGCTTTCCATTGGCCACCCAGTGCCCGGCCGATGTGGGGTGGCCGACCCAGCGCCCGGACGCGTCTGGGGAGATTGCCCCGTATCGGCAGTGACGCGGTCCGAAGAACCAGTCCGAGAGGGCTCGCAGACCAGAATAACCTACTGCAGTGCAGAGGCTTGCCAGCCTGTTGCGGAGCGCACGACTGCTCATGAAGGCGGCTGGTGATGGCACGTTCGTCGCCTTAGAGTATGGGCATGGAACTCCGTCACCACACTTGCCCCGGCCTCGCGGTCCTCGCCGCGCTCGCGTTCGCTGCCGCTCCGGCGGCGGCCAGCGAGCTGCGCGCGCAGGTGCGTACGGTGTCGGGCGTCGTGGTGCATGACGCCAGCGAGACGCTGCGCGACTTCTGCCTTACCGAAGCCGGCAAGTTGTACCTCGTGCTGCCGGGTGGCTCGCGCTGGGAACTCGTCACCTCGACCACCGATGCGGTGATCTCCAACACCGGCGACGGCGCTTTCCATCCTTTCGAGCCGGCCGAAGTCGCGGCCGCGCTGGCCCAGGTCCGCTATCCGCTGCGCACCATCTCGGCCGAGGTCTACATCCTGCCGTTCCCGCGCCGCGAGAGCCTCGAGTCGGCCGCCGGCCCGGGCCTCATCCTGCTGTCGCCCGGCGTGCGCGCTCTGCCGCGCGAACACCAGCACTCAGAGTTCGTCCACGAGTTGGGCCATGTGGTCCAGTACGCGATCATGCCGGATCGCGACGTGAACGCGTGGAGCACCTACATGTCATTGCGCGGCCTGGATGCGGGCGCGCATAGCGCCAGCTCGCCGCACGCCAATCGTCCGCATGAGATCTGGGCCGAGGACTTCCGCGCGCTGTTCGGCGGCGCGAGCGCGACCTCCAACGGCACCATCGAGAACCCCGAGCTGGCCTACCCGACGCAGGTCGCGGGGCTGGACCAGTTCCTGGAGGAAGTCGCGATCAGCGCGCAGGCCAGCGCCGGCGAGCGGCTGCTTGCGGGCACGGTGGCGCACGGCGAGATCGACTTCACGCGCATGGGTACTCGGGCCGCCGTGCTCGACGTCTACGACGCCTCGGGCCGCCGAGTCGCGAGCCTCGAACCGCGCGTCGGCGAGGCAGGCGTGGCGTGGAACTGGGACGGCAGCGATCGTGCGGGTCGCGCCGTGCAGGGCGCGGTGCTGTTCGCCCGCGCGCGCGATGGTCAGGGCGGCACGGCTCGCATCGTCATGGTGCGGTAACTCCGCTGCACGTTGCTTCGAACGCCGGATCGCCGAGCTCGCTAGCGCGACACCGCAGGCAGGTTCGCAGGCGTGAAGTCCGTGCTGATCAGCCGCGAGCGCTCGTCGCCGAAGCCCGCGAAGTTGCGTGCCGCATCGAACAGCGAGCGCGGCAGCCCGATGACGCCGCCAAACCCCGAGCGCTGCTTCTCGCGCACCTCGCCCGAGAGCCAGATCTCGACCTCCTCGACGTCCTCGAGTTCGAGCGGCCGCAGCGACGCACTCACCACCACGTAGCACGCGGTCTGCCCGGGGATGCGCGCGAGCGAACCGACCGGCATCACCAACGTGCGCTCCAGAGCCGTCTGCAACGAATCGAGCGACCGGACCGCAAGAGTCGCCCCGCCCGGACGGTCCAGCTGCCATGTGTCGCTCCAGACATCGAAGCGCAGCCGGAAGGTGGCGTCGACCGCGCGCTCCATGCGGTCGAACCAGGCGCTGCGACGGCGCCACAGCTCGGCGTGCAGTGTCAGCGTGGCCGGCATGCCGCGCCCCAGGCTCTTGGCGACGCGCGGCTCGATGGGCTGCTCGAGTCGGAGTTCGACCCACAGCTGGTTGCCTGAGTCGCGTGCCGGCCGGATGGCGGTGAGCTGGAATGCGTGTGCGGCCGGGGCGATGGCTGCGAACAGCACGACGGCGACACGCAGTGCACGAGTACGTCCCAACAGTGCGCCGCCGGCCGCCAGCAGCCGCCCGGGCAGGCGCGAGCCGCGACATCGCAAGAGCGATGCCGTGCATGCGCGCATGCGCGCGGCGGCGGGGAGGCGGGGGAGCAAGGCTCGGGTGGTTCTTCCGTGAGTGGCGCGGCAGGGGCCGCGGTGAACAGGCCAGATGAGTGCGCTCCTTAAGGAGCTACGCCGCGTGAGGCGGCGCATTCCCCCGGAACGCGCGGTTTAGAACGGCCGCTGCAGGCGCAGCGACCAGGTGAACTTGGAATCCGGGTCGGCCAGGTCACGTGCCACGTAGACGCGCAGGTCATCGTCGTTGGTGGCCAAGCCGAAACCGCCGTCGGTCTTGAAGTGTTGGTGCTCGACATCCCAGCGTGCGCCGGCGTTGTCCCAGGCCGCGCCGGCATCGACGAACGCGATGGCGTGCAGCCCGGCCTCGAAGCCCGCGCCGCGCAGCGCCCACAGACCGATGGTGTACTCGGCCTGAGCCAACGCCAGTTGCTCGCCCTGAAACGCGTTCATCCCATGTGCCCGCAGCCCGTCGACGCCGCCGAGGCCGAAACGTTTCTGGCGTGGCAGCGCGCCATCCGTGTTGGTGCCGGCCACCGCGCGCAGGGACAGCGTGGTCGCCGGGCTGAGCCGCAGCACACTGCGCACGTCGCCCAGCACTCTCAGGTAGCTGAAGTCGCCGCCCATCTCGCCACCGGCGCGTTCAACCTCGATCCAGTGATAGAGCCCGGCGCGGTTGCCGGCCGTGTGGCGCGCCAGTCGCTCCAGCCGCACCTGCACGCTGTGCGTCTCGCCCTCGTCGATGGCCGGGTTCGCCCGCAGCGGCCGGTCCATACGCCACCACGAGCGCACGCCCGTGTTCACGCCGAGCGATCGGTACTGGTCGCGGCGGGCATGCACGCTCACGGTGGAGAAGTCGGGCACACGCCACGACAGATACACGCCGCCGCCCTCGCGCTCGAAGTAGTCGCGGTAGTCGGTGCGCGTCAGCAGCATGGCCAGCGAGTTCTCGACGTCGTCGACCTGCTGCAACTCGGGGTGGTCGGTGCGCCGCACCATGCTGACGCCGAACACGAAGCGCGCGGTCGGCAGCAACGGCTGCTCCCACTGCACGCCGTACAACGTGCGGTCGCGGCCGGTGGCGTACTCGAAGCGCGCACCGAGTCGCGGGTACATGGTCTGCGGGCGCTGCGCCTGATAGTGCACGCCGTAACGCAGCTGGTCGACGCGGTTGTAGTCGACGACGATCCCCAGGTCCTGGCCCCGGTGCGGGTGGCTGGCGGTCCACGGATCGGGGTGGTCGAGCAGGTGGTCGCCCATGGGTGCGGCCAGCCACTCGGACTCTCCCTGGTAGTCGAGCCGCACGGGCGCGGTCAGGATGCGAGGCTCGTGGCCCGTGCTGTCGAAGAACTGGTAGTTGGGCCGGAACGACATGCTGTCGCTGACCGCCGGCTGCGCGGCCGCGCTCGAAGGAGCAGGGCGGAACGTCAGCGTGTCGCGCGTCACCGCGGCGTACTCGAGCGACGGCGCATGCGCCCGGGCGGGACCGGTCGCGGCGACCGTGATCAGTATCGAGGCGACCAGCGCAGTGGAGGCCTGCAGGCGGATCAAGCTCGGGGGGTGGGGGCGAAGCAACATCGTGTGGCCTCCGGTCTCGTGTCGGGGGGGATCACCCCGTACTGAAGGCAAACGCCGTACCACCTTACTCGCACGAGCGTCGGCGGCAAATTGGCGCAGGACAAGCGGTTGGGCGAGCGGCAACGCGTCGGCTGCCTGAGCCGACTGTGGCGCGCGTGCCACGGGGCGTGGCAACCGTGAACGCGCCACCCGGATGAGCTTCCCACCCACATCCGGACCGCCACGAAGTCCTGCCCACGGGGGCGCGGCGGCCTTCCGGCTGCCGCGCCTCGTGCGTCGCTACTTCCGCGCGATGCCGTACTTGCGCATCTTGCGGTGCAGGTTCGTGCGGTCGATGCCGAGCCCGGCTGCGGCCTGCGTGACGTTCCAGTCGGCGCTGTCGAGCGCACGGCGGATCGAGTCGATCTCGCTGCGCGCGACCTTGCCCTTCAACCCGGCGTCGTCGCCCTCTTCAGGCGGGCTCTCGAG
>JANNWR010000314.1:0-3842 GCA_031408715.1 bacterium | reverse complement strand
GTGGATCAGGCTCGTCTCGGGTATCGGACGCCCGGCGGGAGTAGTCGCTTCCACCGCCGCCGCGCTCACCGCTGCGGGCTGGACCGTCACGCGCTGGAAAGCGGGTGATGCCGCGGCCCGTCGGCTGAGCGGCCCGCTCGCCATGAGGAGCCCGATCACGGCGGCCACCACGAGTCCTGGGCGCGTGGCCACCAGGTGTGGCCGATGCGGCGTGCTGCGTTTCATGTCCAGGGGGCGCTTTCTCCTCGTGTGATGTGCATATCCCTGATGTGCAGGCGGCCGTGTCCATGCGTCGCCGACCGTGTCCGACCGCGCGGAGCGCGCGACTACATCCAGCCTCGAAGCCAGGCATACTCGAGCGCGACCTTCGCGAGATGCCACCGTCGCGACGGCGGGTGCACCGCGACGCTGGGCAGCGGCTCGCCGTAGAAATCGCCCTTGCCGAACCCGGCCTTGCCGTCCCCGGTCTCGATGAAGCACTCGCCGGACCCGGAGAAGCGCGCCTCCGCCCCCCGGCCGGTGATGGCCCGCGCGATGTTGGTGGCGACCACCTGGGCCGCGAGATGCGCGAACACACCGGCCTTGGGTAGCGGCCTGCCCATCTTCAGGGGGACCGTGGTGGCATCGCCGATGGCGAAGACATCCGGGAATCTCGTCGCGAACGTGTGACGATCGACTTCGATCCAGCTGCCGAGGGCGCACAGCCCTGACGCGCTCACCACTGCGGGCACATGATGCGGCGGGACGAAACCGAGCAGGTCGTATGACACCACAGTGCCATTGGCGAACGTGATGCTACGAGCCGCGGGGTCGACTTGCGTGACCTGATGCTCGGGCCAATAGTGGACGCCCTTACCCTCGACCATGCCGCGGACGGCCGCGGAGACCTGCGGCCCCGCCACGCCCATCGGGCCGGGCTCCGCGGTGTAGAGGTCGATCTCGACGTTGGCGCGAACCCGCCTTGTGCGGCACGCGGCCTCGATCAGCATCGCCGCCTCATAAGGGGCCGCCGGGCAGCGATAGGCGGGTGCCGCGGTGAGGATCGCGATGCGGCCGCGTTGGAGTGACACGAGGCGGTCCCGGAACGCGATCGCCCCGGCGAGCGAGTAGAGATCGCAGCCGCTGTCCGCGAGTCCGGGAATCGCAGCGCTCGAGGTGGCAGCACCGAGCGCGATGACGATCGAGTCTGCGCTCAGCGTGCGGCCAGCCACCCGGACTTCACGCCGCATCGCATCGACATGCTCGATCTCTCCCGTCGTCACCGTGACGCCGCGACGCACGAGTCGTCGCAACGGCCGGGAGATCTGCTCGGGCCGGCGCGTACCGACCAGAAGCCAGAGCAGCGAGGGGGCGAACACGAACGTGTCCTCACGGCTGACGAGCATGACCTCGTGCGGCGCGCTCAGGCGCTTGCGCAGTTCGTTGGCGGCCACGATCCCGCCCACGCCCCCGCCCAGCACGAGGATGCGCCGCATTCCCGCCCCGGCTCCCGCCGCGCTCAGACGACCAGCACTCGGTCGCTCGTCGCGACCCATTCGGTCAGCTCATCCATGGTGCCGCGGTGGGACCCCTCGACGAGTTCAGCGGCGGCGATGCCTCGTGCATCCATGCAGGTGCCACACACCCCCACGGGACCGCCGCGCTTCGTCACCGTGCCGAGCATGTCCTGAACGTTGTAGTAGCCGGCCGGCACGCGCTGGTTGGCCTTGGCCGCGGCGGCGCTATCGCCCAGCAGGAAGACCTTGACGGTGAGACCGTCACGCCGCGCCAGCGAACCGGCAAGACGCAGGCCGTTGTAGACCCGCTCGTTGCCGTAGGGGGCGTCGTTGAAGACGAACAGAAAGCTGGTGGCACTCATTCATGCACCTCGTGAGGATCCGGATGTGATGGGCAGGCCGGCCCCCCGCCATTCGGGGAAGCCGCCGGCCAGACGGCGCGCGCGGAAGCCCCGTGCGCGCAACAGTTCGACCGCGTGCACCGACAGCACGCAGAACGGGCCACGGCAGTACGCCACGATCTCGGTTCGCTTGGGTAGCCTGGCGAGACGTCGTTCGAGTTCATCGAGCGGCACCGAGACCGCCCCGGGAATGTGTCCTGCCGCGTACTCCGAGCTGGGCCGGACGTCGAGGATGAGCACATTCCGGTGCCGGGAGCGCCTGATCAACTCGCCTCGTGAGACCGGTTCGAGTTGTTCGGGCGCCACGAGGTAGGTCTGGTTGAGGTCGTCGACTTCGGCGCTGCGCGCCTGCGCCACACGACGAATAGCCTGGACCAGTTCCAGGACCTCGGGCCCGGCGAGGCGGTAGATGACACGTGTGCCCTGCTTGCGGGCATCGACCAGCCGAGCGGTCCGCAGGGCCTGCAGGTGGTGGGACGTGTTGGCGATCGGCGATCGGGCCTGGGCGGCGAGCATCTCGACGCTGTGCTCGCCTTGCGCGAGCAGTTCCAGTAACCGGATGCGTTGTGGGCTCGAGACCGCCTTCCCGATGTGGGCGAAGTGCTCGAACAGTCTCTCGGTGCCATCGGCTTTGTGCATCATCCTCGCGTCCTCGCGTTCCTCCTGCTCGAGGTTGTCCTGATCGCTTATTCAAACGACTGTTTGAATATCATGTGAAGGTCGCCCTCGTCAATCGAGCCGGCCCGCCACCGCGCGAAGACTCACAGGGTTCCGGCCGGTTGCCGGGGGCGAGCGCCACGTACGAGGCCAGCCAGCCGCCTGCGGAGTGCCCCATCAGGAACAGCGCGTTGGAGTTCTTGGCGCGTCTGGTGCAGCACATCCCGGGCAAGGGCGAGGTACGGGTGCGCTACTACGGAGCGTATGCGAGCCGGCGACGCGGCGGGTGCGAGCGGGTGAGAAGGCCGTTGCCGGGTGACGGGAGGGGCCTACGCTCGCGGGGTGCGCGAAAGGAAATGCCTGTCCTTCACCTCGACCGCTACGTGGTGATTCCACCAATCTGCAGGCCGATCCGGGTGAAGTTCCGGAAGGTCACAGTTACGCGCGGGAACTGAGCGACTTCGTCGGTCGCGAGCCTGTTGCTCACGACCGAAGCGCTGATCACGGAGAGGCGCGGACAAGAAGACATCGCCATCCTGGTCAGCGGGGATTCAACGGCGGCGACTACTGGTCGGCCGCTCCACAGCGGTAACGACGCGAACGCCCCTGCGGGAGAGATCTTGAGGGGGCGCTTCGCTTTCGGCGTGAGGGCTTGCGCATGCTGCGTTCGCCACCGCAAGCGGCCAGTGTCAGACTGCAACACATGAGAGTCCTCGTCACGGGCGCCAGTGGTTACATCGGAGGCCGTCTCGTTCCCCGCCTGCTCGCGGCAGGCCACCACGTGCGCTGCATGGCGCGCGACCCGGCGCGACTCGCCGGCCGGCCATGGCCCGGCGCCGAGATCGTGGCGGGTGACGCCCACGAGCCACAATCGCTCGATCGCGCGCTCGCCGGCATGGATGCCGCGTACTATCTCATTCACTCGCTGGCCGCCGGCGAGCGCGGGTTCGAGGAACGCGACCGCGAGGCCGCCGCCGCTTTCGGCGCCGCAGCGGTCAGGGCTGGTGTCCGGCAGGTGATCTATCTGGGCGGCCTGGGCGAGACTCGCAAGGACCTCTCGCCACATCTGCGCAGCCGTCATGAGACGGGCGAGGCGCTGCGCGCGAGCGGCGTGCCGGTTACCGAGTTCCGTGCCGCTGTCATCGTCGGCTCCGGCAGTCTGTCGTTCGAGATGATCCGCTATCTCACCGAACGAGTCCCGGTGATGATCACGCCGCGCTGGGTGAGCACACGTTGCCAGCCGATCGCGATCCGTGACGTCCTGGCGTACTTGATCGCCGCTCTCGGT
>JANNWR010000313.1:0-1969 GCA_031408715.1 bacterium | reverse complement strand
CGCGGCCAGCCGGGCACACCGGTTTCATCACGCCGGCTTCCGGGCGCCGGCGAGGTCGGTGGGTTGTACGCCGGACGGTCCTCTGGCTTGCAAGGCCGCGGTCCACGCGGCACATTCCGTCCTTCTCACGCCCGCCTCGCCCCAAGCCCTCGGACCTTTCGCTCATGCGCATCGAAATCGTCACCATCGGTAACGAGGTCCTGTCGGGCCGCACGTTCGACACCAACTTCGTGTACCTGGCGCGTGCGCTCGAAGAGGCCAGCGTGGCGGTGGCGTTCCACAGCACCATCGGCGATTCCGCCGAGGGCATCGGGGACGCGCTCAAGTTGGCATTGTCGCGTGCGGACGGCGTCATCATGACCGGCGGGCTGGGGCCGACACCCGACGACCTGACGCGCAAGGCCGTGGCCACGGCGCTCAACCGGCCGCTGCAACTGAACGAGTCCGTGCTCGAGCACATCCGCGAGCGCGGCAAGCGCGCGGGGCGAAAGCTGCCGAGCTCGGTCGAGACCATGGCGCTGGTGCCGCGCGGTGCCGAGCTGTGGCCGAACCCGGTCGGGGCAGCACCGGGCATCCTGATCGAGTACCGGAAGAAGCCGGTGATCCTGCTGCCGGGACCGCCCAACGAACTCGAAGCGCTGGCGCGCGAGTATGTCGTGCCGTGGCTGCGCGAGCGCAGCGGGCTCACGGTGCTGAGCTTCACGCTGCGCACCTTCGGGCAGTTCGAGAGCCAGTTGCACGAGCGCATCGCCAATCTGTCCGACCACTGGCCGGGTGCGTCGCTGGCCTATCTGCCCAGCTTCTTCGGCGTCGACCTGCGCGTCACCGTGAGCGGCGGCAACGCCACGCAGGTGCGTGCCTCCGCCGAGCGTGCCTATGCCGAGTTGTGCGAACGTGTGCCTGGCGTGATCTATGCCGAGGGCACCCAGACCATGGAAGAGGTCGTGGGGGAACAGCTGGCGGAACGCAACTGGCGCATCGCCACGGCCGAGTCGTGCACGGGTGGATTGCTGGCCAAGCGTCTCACCGACGTGGCGGGTTCGTCGCGCTACGTCGAGCGCGGGTTCGTCACCTACTCCAACATGGCCAAGTTCGAACTGTTGGGTGTGTCGGAATCCGACCTGTCCGTGCACGGCGCGGTCAGCGCACCGATCGCCGAACAGATGGCGCGCGGGGCGCGCGAGCGCGCCAACACGCAGGTAGGTGTGGGGATCACCGGCATCGCGGGCCCCGACGGCGGAAGCGATCAGAAGCCGGTCGGCACGGTGTTCATCGCGGTGTCTTCCTCGTTGGGCGATGCGGTGCGCGTGCACCGTTTCACGGGTACGCGCATCACGGTGCGAGAGCGCGCCGCTCAGACCGCGCTCGACATGCTGCGCCGGCACCTGTCCGAACTGCCGCTCGACCCGACGCTGGGCTAGCCCCGGTGACGCTTGAGGCGCATCCGGTGCTGCTCTACGACGGGACGTGCGCGTTGTGCGATGTCAGCGTGCGCGCCGTGCTGGCGGTCGATCGCGCGCGGCGGTTCCGCTTTGCCGCCATTGAATCGTGTGCGGCGGTAAAGCTGATGCAGGCCGCGGGGGCGGGACAAACGATCGCAGCCGGGAGCGTCGTGCTGTTGGCGCGCGGGCACGTTTGGCGGCGTTCGAGTGCCGTGGTGCGCGCCCTGCTCGCGCTCGGCGGGCCGTGGGTGCTGCTCGGCGCGCTGTTGTGGCTGGTGCCGAAGCCGCTGCGTGACGCGTGCTACGACCTGGTGGCGGCGAATCGCACGCGCTGGTTCGGCCGGCTCGCGTCGTGCCGCGTGCCGAGTGCAGGCGAACGCGAACGCTTCCTGGACGCGGACGAGAGACGCTAGCGCGGCCCGATCCGCACCGAGCGGCGTTCGATGTAGAGCCGCGTGCCGTCGGCGAGCGTGCGACGGCTCGGCGAGGTGAGCCGCCCGACGATGCCGGGAATCGAGTCCACCACC
>JANNWR010000312.1:0-23625 GCA_031408715.1 bacterium | reverse complement strand
CACCCGGCTCCTTCACGATGTCGCGCGAACCGCTGGCGGTCCCGGCCACCATGCCGCACTCGGCGATCCCCGAGGACTGGCCCATGGTGCTGGACGCGCCCGACCCCGGCCAGATCATGTTGGTCGACACCTACTGCCTCGAGCCCCGAGAGAACGCGCACTACGTGAACCCGGTGGGCTCTCACAACGTTCCCGCCGACGACAAGGAATACGGCGGGGCGCAGACGCCGCCGCGCAACACACTGTTCTACTTCCGGCTCGGCGACCTGCCCACCGTGCCCGGTGGTTATCGCCTGGGCTTCTACGGCGACATGATGCAGTTCTACGGCCGCTACACGCTGGGGCTCTACGCGATCGACACCAACTACTACAACTACCTGTTCCGCGACCGGCCCGAGACGCACGGCGGCGTGGTCGGCGGCATCGGCGTGTTCGGCTCGGCCGCGCGCCGGACGTGGCATGTGAAGACGACGCGATAGGTGACCGGCGTCGGCTGACCCTGAGCGAACCTCGATCGAGGGCTTGACGGAGGTCATGGGTGGGGACTAGATTTCGTTCAGTTGAATGACCGTTCAAGTCAACTGCACGATCCGGTCCGACCCCTTCCTACTTCAAAGGAGTGCTCCGATGCGCCTGCCGGCTCCCATCCGCTCCGCGTTGCTCGCTCTCGCCGCTGTGCTGCTGGCCTCCACCGTTGCCCGTGCTGCTCTCCCCGAGGGCGTCACCGAGACTTCGTACGTGCTCTCGAGCGGCGAACGCGTGCTCGAGCTGGCGATCGACGTGCCCGCCAACGCGCATGACGTTTGGGGCGCATGGGCGACCAGCGCGGGCTACCAGTCGTGGGCCGCACCCGTCGCGCACGTCGACTTCCGGGTCGGTGGTGCGATCGAGACGTCGTACAACCCCAAGGCCGTGGTCGGCGCCAAGACCAACATCCGGAACCTCATCCTGGCGATCGTGCCGGAACGTGCATTCGTGATCCGCAACCTGCAGGCGCCGGGCAAGACTCCGTTCGACGCCCCGACGTTCCAGAAGACGCAGACCGCCGTCGTGCTGACACCACTGGACGAGCAGCGCACACGCGTGACTCTCATCAACTCGGGTTACGCCGCAGGTGCTCTGTGGGACGGCGTGTACGACTTCTTCCGCACCGGCAACGCCTGGTCGCTGACGTCGCTGCGCGACCGGTTCGCAAAGGGCCCCACGGACTGGAGCAAGGCCCAGGTCCCCGGCGGCGACGTGCGATGACCGCCGACACGCGCGAGCGCATCCTGCGGGCCGCCATGGAGCTGTTCTGGGAGAAGGGCTACCAATCGACGTCGATGGCCGACCTGTTCGCGCGCGCCGGCATCAACTCCGGCAGCCTGTACCACTTCTTCCCCGGCAAGCAGGACGTGCTGGTTGCCGTGCTGACGGCCTACCGCGACGGCATCGGCCCGATGCTGCTCGAGCCGGCGTGGGCGGCCGAGAGCGACCCGATCGAACGCGTGTTCGCGCTGCTCGACCGCTATCGCATGCTGATCGTGCAGACCGACTGCACGTACGGCTGCCCGATCGGCAGCATCGCGCTGGAGCTGCACGAACCCGATCCGGCCGTGCGCGAACTGCTGGCCGAGAACTTCGCGGCGTGGGCGGCGGCGGTGGAACGCCAACTCGAGGCCGCGGGCAGCCGGCTACCCGCCGATGTCGACCGGGGGGCGCTGGCCGAGTTCGCACTCACGACCATGGAGGGGGCGGTCATGCTCACGCGTACGCATCGTGACGTGGCGTACTTCGACCGGGCGATCGGGCAGTTGCGCGAGTACTTCGGGCGGCTCGTGCAGCCGGTGCGGCGCACGGCACGGACTCGGGTCGCGATGGCCCCCCGGCCTAGTCGTGCTCGTCCTCGATCTCGCCGACGATCTCCTCGATGATGTCTTCCAGCGTCACGATGCCCATGAACTGCTCGTCGGCGCTGCGCACCACCGCCATCTGGCGGTGCTCGCGGCGGAACACGTTCAGGGCGCGGCCCAGCGTCTGGTCGGGGTCCACGTAGAGTGCGGGGTACATGGCGTCTTCCAGGATGACCAGATTCATCAGGCTGAAGATGTGGAACAGGTCCTTCGTGTTGACGATGCCGACGATGTGCTCGGGCGTGTCCTCCCACACCGGCATGCGCGTGTGCGCGCTCATGCGGGCGGTCTCCAGGATGTCGTCCGGCTTGGCGTGCAGCGACACGGCGACGACTTTTTCGCGCGGCACCATGATGTCGCGCACCTTCTTGTCGGACAGCTCGAACACGGCGCGCGCGTACTTGGCTTCGTCATCCTGGATGACGCCGGCCTCCTGCCCTTCTTCGATCAGCATGTCGATCTCGTCGCTGGAGTGGGCGTGGCTGCCCGATTTGAGCGGGGGCAGCCGAAGCTGGCGCACCACCCAGTTGCCGGCGCTATTCATGGAGTGGATGAACGGCCGGAACACCCGCCCGAACAGCAGCAGCGGGGTCGCCACCACCAGCGCCACGACGTCAGCGCGCTCGAGCGCGATGGCCTTGGGGGCCAGCTCTCCCAGCACCACGTGCAGGAACGTGATCAGCATGAACGCCAGCGCGACGGCGGCACCGTGCGTCACCGCCTCACTCAAGCCGCCGGGCAGCGCCGCGAACATCGGGTGAACTAGATGCGCCAGGGCCGGCTCGCCGACCCAGCCGAGCGCCAGGCTCGAGAATGTGATCCCAAGCTGTGTGGCGGCGATGGAGTCATCGAGGTGTTCGATGGCGTCGCGCACAGCGACCGCGCCGAACTTGCCCTCCTGGACCAGTTCCTCGACGCGTGTCCAGCGCACGGTGACGAGCGAGAACTCGGCCGCAACGAAGAAGCCGTTCAGGGCCACGAGCACGAACACGAGGCCGACCTGAAGCAAGTCGACTAGGTAGGGCATGTGCCGGCCAGCCTACTCGACGTCGCGCCGGCCCTCGAGTGCGCGGGCCAGAGTGACCTGGTCCGAGTACTCGAGGTCCGAGCCCATGGGCACGCCGCGCGCGATGCGCGTGACGCGAACGCCGAGCGGCGCGAGCAGCTTGGACAAATAAAGCGCCGTGGCCTCGCCGTTGACGTTGGGATTGGTGGCCAGGATGACTTCCTTCACTTCGCCGCCGCGCAGACGCGACAAGAGCTCGCGGATGCGCAACTGCTCAGGGCTGGTGCCTTCGAGCGGCGACAGCGCGCCGCCCAGCACGTGGTAACGCCCCGGGAACTGTCCGGTGCGTTCGAACGCCAGCACATCGACCGGCTGCTCGACCACGCACAGCACGCTCGGGTTGCGGCGCGGGTCACCGCACAGCGCGCACGGGTCGGTCTCGGAGAAGTTGCCGCACGTCGTGCAGAAGCCGACGCGCTCGCGCACCGCGCGAATGGCATCGGCCAGACGCAGGGCGTCTTCCTTGGGCACCTTGAGCAGGTGCAGGGCCAGGCGCTGCGCACTCTTCATGCCGATGCTCGGGAGCTTCTCGAGTTCCTCGATCAGCAGTTCGAGATATTTGGAGGAGTACACGGGGGGCTTGCGATTCCTAGAACGGCATGTTGAAGCCGCCCGTGACCTTGGAATAGGCCTCGGCCATCTTCTCGGCAGATGTGCGCTGCGCTTCGCCGACGGCGGTGATAATCAGGTCCTCGAGCAGCGTGACGTCTTTTTCATCCATCGCCTTGGGATCGAGCTTCAGCTCCTTCAAGATCTGCTTGCCGTCGACCACGGCCTTCACCATGCCGCCGCCCGCCGTGCCTTCGTAGCGGTGTTCGGCCAGCGTGTTCTGCAGGTCGCTCATCTGCTTCTGCATCTTCTGCGCCTGCTTCACCATGTCGCCGAAGCTCTTCATGACTTGCGCTCTCCTCTGCGGAAGCGGTTGGTGTCCCGAGCCGGCGCACGTTCCGGTGCGCGCTCGGGGCCCTTCTCGATCACTTCACCGTCGAATATCTGCATGGCCTTGTCGATCAGGGGCTGCATCGATTCCTGCGTCGTGTTGGCGCGGCGCGTCACCGACTTGGCCTCGCCAGCCACACAGCGCAGGTCCATGGAGCGCCCGAACGCGCGCGCCAGTTCCTCGAGCACCATGGGGCGGTGTTGCTCGGTGTCGATGACCGAACGATGCAGGTCGTCCATGCCGAGCACCAGCGTGTCGCCGCTCACGCCCACGAGCGAACTCTCCTCGAGGAACGCACCCAGCATGCGCTTGCGCGCATTCACGCCATCGATGGTGCGCTTCCAGGTGTCTTCGACGGCGCCGTCCCGTTGGACGTCAGCCATGTCGATGACGGCCTGCGGACCGCGCGGCGCAACCGGAGCTGCGGGTGCAAGCGGTGCGATGCTCGCGGGCCCTGCCGGCGCGATACCACGCGTAGGCGTGAACCCCGGAGCCGCCGGTGGCACGATCGTGGGCGCGACGCTCGGCGCGAACGCCGGAGCAACGGGCCGCGCCACCGGGGCGGCCGGCGGTGTGAATGCCGGCGGAGTGAACGTGGGTGCCGCCGTCGGCGCCGCGAAGCCATGCGGCCGTGCACTGGGAGCCGCCCCGCGCGCGGGCGCACCGCCCACGGCCGACACCGGCAGTCCGCCCGAGAGCTTGCGCTCCAGCGACTCCAGCCGCTCGATCAGCGCCGCCACGGACTCCGCCGGTTCCAGCGTCGCCATCTGCAGCACCGCGGCTTCGAGGTGCACGAGCGGCTGCGGCGAATCGCGCATCGGCCACTGGCACTCGGCCGCCAGTCGCATCAAGCGCAACAGATCGGTGTCCGCCCAGAGCTCGCCCTGTGATTTCAAGCGGGCGAGTTCTTCGTTGCTGGCGGCCACCAACTCATGACCCTTGGCGGGATCGACCTTCATGACGAGGATGTTGCGGAAGTGCTCCGCCAGCCCCTCGGCCAGTTCCTTGGCATCGAGACCCTTGTCGAACGCCGCATGCAGTTCGCGCAACGTGGTCTGCGGATCGCGCGCGAGCACCGCGCCGGCCACCTGGAAGTAGGCCTCGCGGTCGGCGATCCCCAGCACGCGACGCACGAGCGTCTCGTCGACCTGCGCCTCGCCCGCCGACACCACCTGATCCAATGCCGACACCGCGTCGCGCATGGAGCCTTCGCCCTTGTGGGCGATGAGCAGTGCCGCGCCATCGGTGAGCTTGAACTTCACGCCGTCGGAGTCGGCCGCCTCGCGCTTCTGGATCTCGAGCAGCCGGTCGGCGACGCGGCGAATGGCGACGCGCGCAAAATCGAAGCGCTGCGTGCGCGAGCGGATGGTGTCGGGCAGTTTCTGCGGATCGGTGGTGGCGAAGATGAACACCAGATGCGCCGGTGGCTCTTCGAGCGTCTTCAAAAGCGCCGCGAACGCGTCGCCCGACAACTGATGCACCTCGTCGATGATGACGACGCGATAGCGCCCGCCGGTGGGCGCGAAGCGCACGGACTCGCGCAGGGCCTGCACGTCGGCGATGCCGCGATTGCTGGCGCCGTCGATCTCGAGCACGTCGAGCGAGACGCCCGAGGTGATCTCGGTGCACGACGTGCACACGCCGCACGGCTCCATCGCATGGCGGGTGCCGCGGCCTCCGGCCGCGCTGCCTTTTGCGCCCGAGCCCTCGGCGACGCCCGACTTCTCGCAGTTGAGCGCCTTGGCCAGGATGCGCGCACTGGTGGTCTTGCCCACCCCGCGCGCGCCCGTGAACAGGAACGCGTGTGCTACGCGGCCGGACTCGAGCGCGGCCGAGAGCACGTGTGTGACGTGGTCCTGCCCCACGAGGTCGGCGAAGACCTGCGGCCGGTACTTGAGCGTGAGCGCGCGAGGGGCCATGGGACCGTGCCGTGACGGCCGAACCGCGTGCCGCGGCGTGGAGCCGCAACATCGAGGCGAGGCCGCAGAGGAGTGTTGCCGCCAAGAAAAGGGCCAGGTGATCCAGCGGCACACGCGGAGATTCGCTTACCGCTGCTACCTTCCGGTCCTGACGGGGTTCACAAGTCCGGGTTGCGCTGGGCCTGGCCCAAACCCAAGGGAATTGGTGGAGATGATCGGGATCGAACCGACGACCTCCTCGTTGCGAACGAGGCGCTCTCCCAGCTGAGCTACATCCCCACCCAATGTGTTGTCGCCGCTACCACTGAGCGCCGGAGCGTGCAGAACGGTAACTGCGAAGCGGGCCGCATATTAGCAGGACGTGGCGGTCGGTCAAGCGCGGTCGGGAGCGAGCAGGCGGCGCGCTTACGCCGTGGCGCAGGTCTGGCAGCGTCCGAACAGGAAGACTTCGTGGCTCTCGAGCGCAAAGCCCTGCGGCGTGCACTTCTCGAACGAGTTCGCACAGCCGAACAGGTCGAACACCTTGTTGCAGGCGTTGCAGCGAAAGTGGTGGTGGTGGCTCATGCCGGCGCGCTCGTAGCGAGGTGCTTCGCCCGGCAACTCGACCTGCGCGATCTCACTGTCGTCGATGAGGCGCTTGATCGTGCGGTACACGGTGGCCATGCCGAGTCCGGGCGCGATCGCGCGCGCCGCGGTGTAGATCTCGGGTGGGCTCAGCGGACGCCCTGCCTGCTCGAGGACCGTGTGGATGGCCTTGCGCTGCGCCGTCGTGCGTTCCATGGGTGGGATTCTCCGGGGGGAATCGATGCAACCACTTGATCGCTCCGCACCGCGCAGCCGGGCGCGGGACGGGGTTGCGATGGGGCCTCGCAGGGCCCCCGCCAGGGAAGATGGCGGAGAGAGAGGGATTCGAACCCTCGAGAGGGTATAAGCCTCTACACGATTTCCAATCGTGCTCCTTCAACCGCTCGGACACCTCTCCGCAATGCTAGTGAGACGTTCCGGTCCCTTGGCGCCGAACGGCACGCGGGAATCGGGGCGTCGCAAGCATTCCGGCACTACCTAATGGAGCAGCTGGAACGATGACGGCGCACGTGGACTGAGCAAAGCCGCGCGCACCTCGCAGGGCCACCGCATTCAACTTGCGGACGATGCTAACGAGTCAGGCTCTTGTCGGCAAGCGATGTGGCGTGGGAAGCAAGCGCGTGGACAGCAGATCCCCGACCAAAGGCGGGCCGCCGCGCCCGGCGCATCGCTAGTCGAGCACGATCGCCCGCACCGACTGCTCGCGGTCCCCGTGGCGGATGCGAACCCAGTAAAGCCCGGGCGCGATGCGCATCCCCGTGCCCAGTTCGACCTCCTGCACTCCCACAGTGCCTGAGACGATGCGTTGTTCCACCCGCCGACCCGCGATGTCGAGCAGTTCGACACTCGCCGCGCTCGCGTTCGGCAGGACGAATCGGACCGTCATGCGTCCGCCCGGCGACGGATTCGGCGTCACGCCAGTGACCGAGAAGCGCGTGTCCTCGGCGAGCAGGTAGGTCTCGGCGTAGAAGGCCTCAGCGCCAGCCTCCTGGATCCCGAGCTTGTAACCATAGAGCACACCGCGCGTGATCTCGGCGTCCTCATAGTGCATACCCCCGCGGCCGTCGGCGGAGAGCGTCGCGAGGAACCGCCACTCGCCCTCGCCTGCGCGACGATACAGCGACGCCAGCACTCCCGGCTGGCTCATGGCCCACGACAGGGCGATGCGTTGGCCGGTCACCTCGGCCGAGACCAATGAGGCGAGCGTGCCCACGGGCAGTTCCGGCGCCACCAGTACGTAGTGGCTGCGATTGCCGTGCACATCGACAGCCGCCAACTTGTAGTACTGCGCGGACGGCGTGACATCGAAGTATGCCGTGTCGTTCGGAGTGGAGACAAGGTTCGCTGCATTCGGGACGAACTCGCGGTCGCGGGCTCGATGCAGTTCGTAGCCCGCAAGGTCGGCCGCGCGGCTGGGCCGCCAGTGGAGTGCGTTGCCCGAAGGGCCGTAGCGCACGGTGAGCACCGCCGGCGTGGGCGGCGCCAGATTATCGACCGAGTAGCCGGAGTCGGGTGGCGAGTCCCACCAGCGATTGCCTGAGGCATTCCGCGCCTGCACGAGGAACGACGTGTGAGGATTGCCACGCTCGGTCGAATCGCTTGTAGTGCTGGCGGTGTAGCTGTAGCCCGCGAAACGGCTGGCCGGTAGCGACACCACGAACTCCCAGAAGTACTCGCGCGCCGTCGTGCTGGCGCGCCGCACCAGCGCGCTCCCCGAGGCCGACGACGCACCCGATTGAGCGCGCAGGAACGCCGCTTCAGGGATCTCGCGCCAGATCCAGTACTGCGTCACCACGCGGTCGGCGATCGGATCCGGCTTGTCAAGTGAGCTCGCTCGCCAACGCAGCTTGAGCTTGCCGCCCTGATCGAGGGGCACGTCGGCTACCGAGACCAGCTGCGGGGCAAGGGTGGTATCCGGCCCGAACGTGGCGACCACCGTGCGATCCGTGCTCATGATCATCGAGATCGGATTGGCGCTGCCAGTGACATCGCCCGACCAACCCGAGAACAGGCTCCCGAATGCCGGTGTGGCGAGAAGTTCCACGGTGGCACCCTCGTCATAGGTCGCGCGATCCGGGGCGCGCGACACGCTCCCCACGCCGGCGCCCGTCGTGGTGACATCGAGGCGGTGCTGGATGGCCAGGAACGTCGCGGTGACCGAGTGCGTGGTGTTCATGATGACCATGGTGGGGTTCGTGGTTCCCGTGACGTACCCCGACCAACCTGCGAAGATGAAACCCACGCCGGGTGTGGCCGTGAGCTGCACGAAATCGCCCGGAGCGTAGTCCGGTTGATCGGGCGAGCGCGCGACCGTACCGACGCCGACGATCGTGACCACGAGTAACGGCCGCGTCAACGTGCAGCGGTCGAACGCCGCGAGCATGTCCGTCTCGCCGATGCCAGGCACGAGCACATCGGGCGAACCGTCACCGTCGAGGTCGGTGGCGGTGATGCCATATCCGACCCGCGCCGGGCCGTACCGGACCTGCGACGCGATACCGGACTCCGTTCCCGAGACCACGCCCGAATTCTGAAGGTACGTGAACGCCGCCCCGCCGCCCGTGGCGGCGACCACCAGGTCGGCATAGCCATCGTTATTGAAGTCGCCCGAGTCGATGCCGAGCGGGTTCCCCGCGACCGGGATGGTGGTCGTCGCGCTGAACCCGCTGCCCGAAGCGGCGAGCGCGATGCTCAAATTGCCCGACACGTAGTTGGCGCTCGCGATGTCGAGCCAGCCATCGCGATTGAAATCCGCCAGCGTGACATCGAACGAGGTGCCACTGACATTGATGACCTGTGCCTGTCGGAACGTGCCCGTGGGCACGCCAGCCGTCATGAGGCCCTGAACCACGGCGATCTGGGAGCCCTCGGTGGCCACGACCACGTCGAGCGCGCCGTCGTGATCGAGGTCGCCGATGGCCATGCCCTTGGGCGAGCCATTTACCGGGGCGATGCTCCCGGGGGTGAAGGTCCCGTTCGGCACGCCGCCAACGGATTGGCCGATCATCGTCTGCACCGCGCCCCCACGGAGTGAGACCACCAGATCGAGGATCCCGTCAGCGTTAACGTCGGCAGCCGCGATGTCCCAGGCGCTGCCGACCGGCAGTTGGCCGGTCATCTCGAACTGGCCGCTGCCCGTGCCGGCGGCCCCGAGGCCACGCAGAATGAACACGCCCCCGCCGTCGGCGGCCACCGCGACGTCCTTGATTCCATCGCCGTCGAAATCGGCGATGGCCGATCCCGTGGCGTCATTGATGCCCGGCACGAACTGGACCTGCGCATAGCTGACGAGCGATGGCGCGCCGGGTGTCGGCCTCCCGGTCGCGATAAGTACCCCCGACGGCGTCGAGATGACCAAGTCCTTGCGACCATCACCGTTCAAGTCGGCCGCTTCGACGTGCCGCTGGACGAACCCGATGTTGGAAAGCGTCTGCGACGTGAGCAGTTCGTCCGGCCCACACAGCGACACGGTCGCAACAGCACGCGCAGCCGTGAGAGTGAGGACGAGCAGCAGCGGACTGTGCGCGATGACACGATGGAACGAACGCATAGCGGTCTCCCGGGCGTGTGGGATGCGACCCGGCAGGACGCGAGTCGCGCAACTCGCGGAGCATACCGCCCGGAGTGGGGTCCGGGAATGAAAAACCGCCGGATCACTTCAGCGCCGCGCTCCCACGAGCGGACCATGACGCCCCGGAGATGGATCTCGGGGGAGGTTGGTTCATCCGGTGGACTTCGGGGACGGCCGGATGGGCGCCAGTCCCAGTGTGAGCGCCCAGTCCGGGGTCGCGTGCCTGTTGCGGTACTCGGCCTTGAGCTCGCGAACCAGCTTCATGATGCGCGCTCGCACCTTGGGCAGTTCGGACGGCGGCAGGTGGAATGCCATGCGCAGCGCGACCGGGGCGGTTTCGGGCGTGAACTTGCCGCGACGTTCGAGGGTGGCGAGCAGGTCATCGCGCGCCTGCTCGAACACAATGGTGGTCAGATCGTGCATGGCGGCCCGCGCGCCGGCCGTGTCACCCGCCGACGACCCGACACCGATCCGGCGCCGGGTCACCACATAGTACTTCTCGGTGGTACCGCGCACCTGCCGCGTCCGCGTGAGCTTCAGGAGTCCCGCGCGCTCGAGCGCATTCACGTGGTGATACAGACGCGTTGGCGGCTCCCCCAGTTGGGCTGCGACCTGCATCGTGGTACGGGGCCCGCGCGCGAACATCTCGATTAGTTTCAACCGGAGCGGGTGCGCGAGCGCTCGCAACTGTTGCGTGAGCCGGCGACGCTCGGAGGCGGCACGCGTGGGATTGGGCGAGCGTGGGCGCGAGGCCGTTGTGGCCACCGTGGCGGCAGTGGCACGTGCACGCGGCTTGAGGGCGCGGGGCGCGCTCGGCGGCTGGGGCTTGTTCGGGCGGGCCATGGGACCGTCAAGTTAGCCCTTGGAGTGGGCCATTGACAACGAGTGTTATTGTTCAGCATACTTTGAACAATCGGTCGCCCGCACGACCGACCACCCGAACCTGCCCGGAGGCCCCATGCCCGGCCCCTTGGATGTCGCAGTGGTACTGCTGTTCGCTGTGGCGTGGCCGCTGCTCGAGCACTTCTACACGTGGCCGCATCACGTTCGAGCGGTGGACGCCGGCGTACCCACCGCACGCACACGCGCCTACCAGCGCACGATATTGGAGCAGTGGACGCTCACCACGCTCGCAGCGGCCGCACTTTGGTTTGGCGGACGCTCGCTGGCCGACGTGTGGCTGGTGGTGCCGGACGGCTGGCGACTGTGGCTGGGCGCGGTGCTCCCCGTGGCCTACGTGGTGGTGGTGTGGGTGCAGGCGCGAGCGCTATTCGACTCGCCGCGGTCGCTGGCAAAGCTGCGGGCATCGTTGACACCACTGCGCGCACTCATCCCCCACACGCGCGAGGAGTACGCGTGGTTCCGTCCGCTCGCCGTGACCGCGGGCATCTGTGAGGAGTTCCTGTTCCGCGGCTACCTGGTGTGGGTGCTGGCCGCGTGGATCGGCGTGTGGGCCGCAGCCGGCGTCAGCATGGTGATCTTCGGGCTCGCGCACTCGTACCAGGGGCGCACCTTTGCCGTGCGGGCACTTCTGGCCGGCATCGGCATGGGGTTGCTCGCGCTGGCCACGGGCTCCGTACTGCCGGGCATGGCACTCCACGCGGGCATCGACCTGGCGGGTGGCTGGATCACCCATCGCGTGCTCAACGCGCCAGAGGTGGTGGTCGAGCCGGCGGCGAGCGAGTAGACCATCGGATTCATCCCGGTGAGCTCGATCATGCCGCCCGCTCCGTGAACCGCCAGTCGTCGCCGCAAGCTTCCAAGCGTAGCAACGAACGCCCGACCGGGTGCTCGCTCAGTTGGGCGGCCCGCTGACTGAACTCTCGCGTGAACAACTCGAGACGTGCACGGTGGACGACGCTCAGCAGGTTGGCCTCGGGACGCTTCAGGGCCGCGTTGAATTCGCGGAGGACGATGAGCCGGAACCAGGTCTCCTCCGCCTCAGAAAGCTTCGGGTCTGGCTTGGCTTCTCGTTCGGCCACGGTTTCGCGACGCTTCTTCAGATGTCCGGCAAGCGACGCCTGACTGAGCTGGCAGGACCGACGGAGAAATCTGAGCTCCGGCCCGGAGAGCTTGCGCGACGTGGTGAGCAGCGCCAGCGCGATGAGTTGAAGGAGTTGGCCCTCTTTGAGGATAGTGACGCTCTTCTCGCCGCATTTCTTGCACGACGTCTCGACGACGCCACCGGACAAACGCACTCCGGGAAGTCCACACTCCTTGTAGGCGTACTCGGTGGGCCTCTTCTCGTGCACGCCCGATTGGCCGCAGAGCGGGCAGGTCGTGGATTTCATTCTCTCCTCCGGGCACCGCGACGCATTCGACGCACCTGCATCACGGTCACCAACACGCACGCTCCTTCGCGCCGCAAGCCGAGCACCACACGGGTGGTTCGGCGCTCCAGGCACTCGCCGATCAAGCAGACTTCGTAGTTCCGATTTTCCGCGTTCCACACCGGTTCAGACTCCAGTTCGTGGGCCTGGAGCACCGCCCTCACGTCGAAGATCGAGTAGCCTCGTTCAACCATACGCTGCCCGGCATGGAGTGAGCGGACGAGGGGGACCTCATCGCTGAGGACGCGGGCGACCAGATCTTCCACTTCATCCCGGGTCACCATTGCCCCCTCTGAAGAAGTATCGGGCATGTACGCTGAACGTACAAGCCGGACGTCTCGGGGGCCATCCTATGGGCTGCTCTCGCTCCGCTCCGGACAACGACTCAGCGCCGAAGGGGCCATGCGTCCCACCGCAAACGAAAGGCCCGCCAAGGGTTACGCTCGGCGGGCCACTTCGGGGCAAGTTCGACTCGCGCGCAGGGTCAGCGTCAGGATCCGAACTGGCGGAGAGGGAGGGATTCGAACCCTCGGAACCCTTTCGAGTTCAACGGTTTTCGAGACCGCCACCTTCAGCCACTCGGCCACCTCTCCGAGGCCGTGTTTACACGAACTTGGGGCGTTCGTGCAAGTACGGCGCCCTTGGCCGGAGTGTGTGCGGCATGCGTCGACTGCGCTCGCCGACGCATGACCCGGGCGTTTGAAGAGGTCGGGCGTGTGCACGCGCAGCGGCTCCGCAAGCGGTTTTCGAGACCGCCCGATTCGGCCGAGCTGGCAGTTCTCCGTTGACATGTTCACAGGAACTTACGCCGTTCATGCACCCCGCAGCAGCGGCGCTGGCTACAGCCAAGGCCGCAGCATGGGGCCTGTTGCACCGCTTGCGCCGCCGGAGCCGCAGCTTCACACATCCCGCGGCACGGCTGACTACTCCGCGCCGCGATCACCGGCGGCCAACGCGGACGTCAGCGCTTTCTGGAACGCGGAGAAGTGCGAATACTTCTTGCGCATGCCGTCCACCCACTCTGCAACCTCCGCTCGCATGCCGAGTGCGGGAGCCACTTCGTTGCAGCAGGCCACCAGCGTCGCGGCATGGCCGTATTGGTGCCTTCGCTTCTCGCTCACGACAGACTCAACGCGCTTCGTGGCGGCCTGGCGCATCGCCGCCAGCATGACGCCGCGGTCCTCCGGCATGACCATCGTGCTCACGCCGGCGAGCTCGACCAGCTCCGCGATCGTCGGCGTCTTGAACTTCGGGCGGCGGCGATCTGTGCCACCCAGTTCCATGTCGAATGCATCCGTGTGCATTCGCCCAAGCTCCGCCACGAGCTCGGCACAGCGCACCGCCCCGTTCGCACCGGCGAGCAGACCCGCGCAGACCGGGAACAGCACGCGCCCGGGGTGATCCACCCCCGACCAGCCGAGCCCAGGGGCCTTCGCCAGCATCGCGGAAGCACCCACGAAGTCGCCGGCAAGAGTGCGCAACAGTCCGAGTTCCCGGGCAGCCTTGGCAGGACAGTGTTCGAGCGCTGACCGGATTCGTTTCGCCAGTACACCCTTGTCGACCGCATCGGAACCCAGCCAGCAGAGCAACCGTTCCAGGGTCGGCGCACCCCGCCATGCCGCTTCCATGTAGGTCGCCAAGTCGTCCCGCCCGAGCTGCTGGGCGGCCAGTGTGGCACCGTCGAGGAACGCACCTCGCCAGAACGATGTGCCGGCCAGTTCCACGGAGTCACCGAACGCTTGCAGCGCTTCAGCCCATGCCCCTTGCTCCGTCAAGGCCCGACACCATGCCTCCAGGGCGTGCGCCCGCTTGGTTCTGCGCGCGATCCGTTCGAGCCCGGCCGCACCCTCGGTCAGCAGCACCGCCTCGCGCAGCCAACGATCGGGATCGGTCTCCCACTCCGACTCGGACGCGGGCTCGCGCTCGAGCCGCTCGATCCAGCGCGGCAGGAACTCATCGAATGCGGCAAGCGGCCCGGCGGCGGCCCGCTGCATCTGCTGAAGCGGCGACCAGCGCGATCCGACCCCGCGCACGGCTTCCAGTGCTCGCCACAGCGCACTCGCCCGCTCGTCCAAGTGCGTGGTCAGGTACACGCTCACCAGGTACTGGGCAGCGCAGTCGTGCTCGTTGACCGTCAGCACCTCGTCGACCATCTCGTGCTGGCCCAGGTCGATCTCGCCACTGCCGATCGACGGGAGCAGCGCTTCGAAGAGCGCGCGCGCGGTGGCGTGATCGGCGGCAAGAAATGCTTTTGTCCCACCGCGAAGATAGCGATCGACCTCGGACGGGTCGGCTTCGCCGCTTCGGCGAGCGGCCGCAACGAAGTGTTCAACCTCCTCGACGATGCCGGGCGCAGGTCCCGCCGGGCGCCAGCCCGCGCTTCCCTTCGCGGCGCGTGCGATCAACAAGTCCACGATCTTGCCGCGCGGATCGTCGTCCATCCCTTGCAGGGCATCCCGCACGAACGCGCGCAGCTCGTCCGCCGTCAGCGCGTCGAGAGCGTGATCAAGATCGGGATCCGGGACCGTTCGTGCCCGGTGTGCCGAGCGCCTGCCGGGCCTCATGGCAACCCCTCACCCGTATCGGCAAGGCGCGCCGCCTGCACGTCTTCTTGGAATATCTCGTAGCCGCGTTCGTCCACCAACCGAACCGCCCACTCGCTCCCGCCCTGCACCACGTATGCGAGTTGCGCGCGGGCCCACGGGGACTCCCAGCCGGGCGCACTCCCCACCACCATCTCCAGAGGCACTCCGCACTCCCTCGAACGCTTCATGAGCTCGAACAAACGTTCTTCGTCCCAGTGCACCCACGGGACCGACAGCCTTTCGTTCAGGAATCCCCAGTGCACGCGCACCTGACCGTGCAGCCGCCCGTACTGGTACAACGCGAACAGCGACTTGGCATCGGCTTCAAGCCGACGGCGCAACTTCGTGGTATCGCCGTCGTCAAGGTAGCGCTGCAGCACGGCTGCATCGCCAAACGGTCGGCCGATGCCGCAGGTGCCCTGCACCAGCAGCGAGTTCGTGATCTTGAGCGTTCGGCCCGCGCGATTGAGCGTCATGGTCTTCTGGGGCGGCCCCAGCTCCGCGATCCGCCGCTCGCCATGCTCGAACCCGAGCGCTCGCAACAACTCGCGCACCTGCACGGCCACGATCATGTCGTAGGCAGCAAGGCGTTCGGCAACGTCGGCGAGTTCACTGCCGCTCAGAGTGACCAGTGTGCGCTGCCCGACATCGAGCAATACCACCGCCTGCGGCCGCTTGGCCGGAAACGCATGCACGATCACCCGGCTCATGCTCGCGAGCTTCGTGCCGTGCTCGGCGCGCTCGCGTTCGACTCGCTCCCGGATCGCCGCACCGGCATCGGGGTCGCAGCGCGTGGGGGCCATGCGGCGCACGGCCTCGATCCGTTGGCGGACGGCCACCCGCGCCGAGCGTACCCACGGGTGTCCGGGCTCCAGGCGCCACGTGCCGTCCGCTTGTGTTTGCACCGGGGCGCCGGCTCGCCAGTACTGCGCGTCGTCAGCGGAGATGCCGCTCTCCCAGCCGTTCGATCGCAGGAACGCTGCCACTTCCGCAGGCCGCATCACGCCACCGTGCGCGTCGAGCACGCAGATCGCCAGCCGCTGCATGGACCAACCTCCCGAACGGCCACCCTCCCAGGCTTCCGCCAATTGCTCGGGGCTCAACGGTCGGTCGAGCTCCGGCAGCGGTTCGGGCACCAGCTTGAGGACGGGCATCGGCGAAACCTTGGCGGGCCGCAGACCGAGCCTGAATGCCCACAGGTCGGCGTCGTGGTCATGCGGATCGAGCGCGTACAGGTCACCGTCACGATAGATCGGCGC
The DNA here is from genome assembly GCA_031408715.1 of bacterium. Taxonomy (GTDB): domain Bacteria; phylum Eisenbacteria; class RBG-16-71-46; order RBG-16-71-46; family RBG-16-71-46; genus JAIOPA01. The sequence goes on along the minus strand of JANNWR010000312.1, from coordinate 7,478 downwards.
TCGTGCCGGTTTGCAACGCTTGAGCGATCGCAGGCAAACGACGCTTGAGCCGAGGCCCGCGGTCTCGAATCGGCGTGCCGCTTGTTCCAGCGTCACGGGTCCGCCGTGCTCGAGCAGCACAGCGATCAACAGCGAGTAGAAGTTGGCGTCTGGGCTCTTGGCGGCAGCCTCGAGGCTCGGCACACGAATGCCGAGTGCCTGACAGTAGGGATTGGTGGGCTCCATGGCGACAGGATATCAGGCCGGAACCGAATGAGCTCCGGCTGCGCGCTCCATGAACCTCACTTGCGACGCGACGATGGCTTGGCGCCCTTGCGCGCCTTCGTGACCTTGGCCTGCTTGCTGGCCACGGGCTTCCGCGGCTTGACGACGCCGTCTCGTTTGCCGGCGACTGCCTTGCTCGGCTTCACGGCTCGGCCAGGCTTGCTGGCGGCGGCCTGTCGCGATGTGCGCACGCTCGGGCCCGCCATCTCGACCCCGAACAGCTCGGCGGCGAGCTTCGAGTCGAGCTGCCGCTTGCTGCCAGCCGCCGGCTTACCCAGTGTCGTGCGACGGCTGGCCGCGAGGATCAGTTCGTGCTCGTCCACGCGCCGAAGCCGGAACAACAGTTCGGGCTTGTCGTCGAGCCTCGCTCCCACCCCATAGAGCGTCGCGGCCACGTGTTTGCACATGCCGGCCCAGTCCGGGCAACTGCATTCGAAAGTGATCTCACGCGGCGAAGGGAACAGACCCTGCTCGGGCCGGCACAGCCGCTCCATCACGGCCTTCGAGAACCGACCCTGCAGCAACTCGACCATCGAGTCGAATCCGCCCGCACACTCGTTGCGGAGCGCCCGCCACTGCGCCTCGGGCACAGGCTTGATCTTGATTGCGACCCGGTAGAGCGACGAACCCGCCACGCGCGCGGCCACGGTGCCCTCGCCCATCTGCAGATCGACCACCGAGCCATTGCGCACGTACGTGCGGCCGCGCGGTAGTCGATTCGCGTAGTCGCTGTAGCGCTCCAGGTTCTCGCACCAGGCGCGCCCCCAGAACGTGCTCGCGATCGTGCGGCCCTGGATCACCACCGGGGAAACTGGCTCGCCCTTGGCCCGCGCCTTCGCCATCTCGCGCGCAGAATTGGCGCGGCGCTTGGCCACGCTCACGTATGGCTTCCACGAGTAGTACATGCGTCAGGCCTCCAATGCCGCGCTGCGGTGGTCCAGTGTCACCAGAGCCATCAGTTCACGATCGCTCATCTCGGTCAGTTTCGCTTCGGCCCCACCCTCGAACAGCTCGCGGGTCAGCTGGCGCTTGGAGTTGATCAGGTCGTCGATCCGCTCCTCCAGCGTGCCACGGCAGACGAACTTGTGCACGAGCACTTTGCGTGTCTGGCCGATCCGGAATGCGCGGTCCGTGGCCTGGTCTTCCACTGCGGGATTCCACCAGCGGTCGAAGTGCACCACGTGCGATGCCGCGGTGAGGTTCAGGCCAGTGCCACCGGCCTTCAACGACAGCACCATGAACGGCACGGTCTCGTCGTCCTGGAACCTCCGCACCAGGTCGCGGCGCTTGGCCACCGGTGTACCGCCGTGCAGCACGAGCCCGGCACGGCCAAGCACGCCCCCCAGGAACTGCGCCACCGGCTCGGTCGCCTCGCGGAACTGCGTGAACACGAGCAACTTTTCCTGCCGCGCGTCGGCCGTCTCGGCAACCTCGCGCAGCCGGACCAGCTTGCCGCTCTCGGCCTCCTGCCAGCCGCCATCGCCCAGCCACTGCGACGGGTGATTGCAGATCTGCTTGAAGCGGGTGAGGAACGCCAGCACCAGCCCCCTGCGCTTCATGCCGTCGGCGGCGCCGAGCCCCGCCTCGAGCGCGCGCACCGATTCTGCGTACAGCGCGGCTTGCCGACGACTGAGGGCACACCAAGCGTTCATCTCGACCTTGTCCGGCAGATCGGAGATCACCGACTTGTCGGTCTTCAACCGGCGCAGAATGTAGGGCTTTACCAACTCGCGCAGCGGGCGGTACGGGTTCTCACTTCGCGCCGCGAGCTTCTTGGCGAACAACGTGAACTCGTTGGCGGTCCCCAGCAGCCCAGGATTCAGGAAATCGAATATCGACCACAGGTCCCCGAGCCGGTTCTCCACCGGCGTGCCGGTGAGCGCAACGCGGGCACTGGCGCGCAACTGCTTCACGGCGCGCGTCTGGCGCGCCGCGGGGTTCTTGATCGCCTGCGCCTCGTCCAGGATCGCGAGCCGCCAGTGCTGTGTGGTGAGCCACGGCATGCGGAGCAAGGAACCGTAGCTGGTGATCACAAGGTCCGTATCCGAGAGCCCGCCCGCGACCGCGCGCTCAAGTTCGTCGACGGGCGTGAACGCGCTGTGCGCCACGACCACCCGCAGGCTCGGGGCGAAACGCTCGATCTCCGAGCACCAGTTGGCGAGCAGCGATGCCGGCGCTACCAACAGGCTGGCCGACTTGCTTGCACGGCGGCGCGCCTTGCCCACCAACAGGAGCGCCAGCACCTGGATGGTCTTCCCGAGTCCCATATCGTCGGCGAGGCAAGCGCCAAGACCCAATTCGGTGAGCAGGTGCAGCCAGCGCAACCCGGTCTGCTGGTAGACGCGCAACTGGGTGTGCAACCCGGTGCCCGGATCCACCTCGGCGAGCCCCTCGGGGCTCCGCAGCCGAGTGAGTGTCTCCTCGAGCCACGGCCCTGCCACCACCCGCGCGGCCTCGGTGCTCGGCAGTTCCGACGCGTTGTCGCTGCCGACACCAGCGCCCGCCAGGAGCTGCATGGCCTTCGCGAACGTGAGTCCCTCGAGCGCGGCCAGTCGTTCGATCTTCTTGAACTCGACCAGCATGCGCGCCAGTTCATCGCGGCTCAACTGCACCCACTGTCCGCGCAGCAATACCAAGCCATCCGAGGCGGCGAGCAACGACTCGATCTCGGCCTTGCTGAGCGGCTCGCCCTCCACGGCCACCGACAGCTCGAAGTCCATGAGCGCGTCGGCGCCAAGTCCTGACGGCGCTCGCCCGCCGATCCGTGCAACGACCTGTGGCCGCGGTGGCCGGCGGGTTCGCCAGGCGGCGGGCACACGCACCACAACCCCCGCCGACTCAAGCTCCGGGATGCTCTGGATCATCGCGTAAGCTTGCGCTGCGGACCAGCGCAGCGGGTGGTAGAGCTCGCCCGAGTCCACCAGTTCGCGCACCCAATCGCGCGCAGCACTCGCACGCTGAACGGGGACGAGCAACGACAGCAAGCGCTCGCGGTGTACCGTACCCGCGTACTCACGCAGGGCTTCTCCCAGGGGACGGTGCTGCGGCTTCGCCTGTGCACCGAGACGCGACGTGTAGGTGGCCATGAACGCGAACGGCGCATCGCTGTCGCCCCGATTCTCGGCAAGGTGAAAGTGCACACGCCCGACAACGTTCCAGGCGGCGTGACGTGCGTTGAGGAATTCCTGAAGCGGCAGCTTGGAGCGAACGAGTTCGGACTCGAACACCTGCGCGAGTTCGTCCCACAACGCGGCGAGCACCTCTGGCGACGCGTACTCCGCACCACGCATCGGGGGCACCGCCAGCACGAGTTCGGCGAGTTCGACTGACTCGAGGACTGCCACACGCGCGCGCCGACGGTCATCTTGAGGGACGCCGCACGCAGCCGCTATGTAGCGCGCGGCGAAGTCACGCCAATACGCCAGTGCTGCCGGCAGCGCTGTCCCGACTTCGCTGGCACCCATCTGGAGCAGACCGTGTCCCACACTGCGCGTGAACTCGCGCATGAGCCTTCGCGCGAGTTCGGATTCGAGCGCGGCTGCATCGTCAGTTTCCTGTAGGATCAAGTGCCCGTGCGGTGTGAGCACGGGTGCGAGCCGGACTGGGCCCACGATCGTGGGCCCGGAAACGGCAGGGGGCTTCGGGCTGGTGGTCATCGGCGCCTCGTCGTGGAGCGCAAGAAGGTGCCGGACGCGAGCGATCTTGTCACGCGGGCGGCCCGGTTCGGCCAACGGGGGGTGCAGGTGAATGGGCTCCTGCGCGGCAACGGCCTCGGCGGCTTGAGGTGGTGGCGCTGGCTGAAGTCGAGGGGTGGCTGGAACCGTGGCGCAAGTACCTCCGTATGGCCAACGAGAAGGGAGCACATAGTGAGTGAATCGCAGCACCGTTCAAGCGCCGGTCGTGTGACGTTAGCCGTGTTCGCCGGACTCGTAGCCGTGGTGGCGCTGTCCACCGCGGTCGACGCCGTACTGCACGCCACCCACGTGCTCCCAGCCATGGGCCAGCCCATGTCGGCGAGCCTGTGGTGGCTGGCGATCGGCTACCGTGCCGTGTTCACGTTCGCCGGAGGCTGGGTCGCAGGCCGGCTCGCACCGCTGCCGCCCATGCGCGCCGCCGGAATCCTCACGGCCCTCGGCACGCTGTTGGGCTTTGCAGGACTGGCGGTGGCACGCGCCAAGCCCGAGTTGGGACCCGAATGGTACGCGTGGGCGATCGCGCTCACCGGACCGCCTTGTTCATGGTGGGGCGGCGTGGTTGCTGCCCGCAACCGTAACTTCAAAGGAGACTCGCGATGAAGGTCCGACGCATCACGCCGTTCCTGTGGTTCGAGGGCCGCGCCGTGGACGCCGCCAAGTTCTACTGCCGCATCCTCAAGAACTCCAAGATCCTGTCCACGTCGGGCATGGGTGCGTCGTTCGTACTGGACGGACAGGTGTTCCACGCGCTCAATGGCCCGCGCATGTCGGACTTCAATACCTCGGTCTCGCTGTACATCGATTGCAAGGACCAGAAGGAAGTCGACTACTACTGGACGCGCTTGCTCAAGGGCGGCAAGCCCTCGCGCTGCGGCTGGCTGGAGGACAAGTTCGGGCTGTCGTGGCAGGTGGTTCCCAAGGCGCTGCCGCAGGTGCTGAATGGAAAAGACCGCGTGGGTTCTCGCCGAGCGCTTGAGGCCATGATGCACATGGTGAAGCTCGACGTGGCCAAGCTGAAGGCGGCGTATCGCGGGGAGTGAGGGGTTGCGAGCGACGCGACTGCGAATACAACGCTTGGCCGGCGCATCCTCCCGTTGATCCTGGTCGCGCGTGCATGATGGTGTGCCATGTGCCCGTGGCACGTCCGAGCCTACCGACGGGCACGCCTCGCATGAGCCTAGGCGCCTGATGCCGACCGCGATTTCGAACGCAGACGCTCCCGGTGTTCAGGAACAGTCACGTAAGTGTTTTCGAAAACACTTGCCCCAACGAAATCGCGCGATTGCCGAGTGTCGATGGTGCCACTTGGGCCGGGCACGAAACTGGTCACGCTCCCCTGCATGGCACGCGTGCGACGGGTCACACTCGCGACGCCGGGTCACGGCGCCTGCGGCGCCGTTCAGGCTGCCTCGCACACCCACCTACCGCCCGCGCTTGCCGCCGTCGGTCAGCGCATCGCCCCAGCGTTCCAAGAAGCGGGTCACGAATGCGCGTTCCTCATGCGGCTGAACAGCAAGCGGCGCCAGGGCCATGGCCACGGCCAGTGCCAGGTGGTAGCCCTCGCTGCGCGATGCCGCGGCGCGTGTGTATGCAGGATGGGCGTCGTTCACGAATACCGTGGATTCGACGAGCCGGCCGAGTTCGGGTTCGCCCTCGCGCGTCTCGAACTGGATGGCCAACCCGTACCGCGCGGGCTTGCGCGGGCCGCGCGCCGACGTGATCGTGGCAACGCTCTCGGCAGCAGGCGTAGCCGGTGCATCGCCGACTGAGTTGGGCTCGGCTGCTGTGGCGGCGCCGGCGCTCTCGGCGGGCTCGGCGCTAAGCGAATCGAGCACCGGCTCGGCGACTCCACCACCGTCGCCGCCATCCTCGGCGCGCGCGAACATCGATGCTGAGATCGCGCTAGCGCCGTCTTCAGGCGGCGCGCCGTTGCCGAACGGCAACCGGCGTTGCCCGCCCTCGCGTCGTTCCACTAGGCTCGAGAGCAGCGGGAAGTCGTCGGCCAAGTCCATGAGCACCCGTTCGAGATCGCGCTCCACGGGGCGCGCGGCGCGCCGACGCGTGTCGGCCACGTCGCGTTCGGCCCCCCACTGGCCCAACTGCCGCGACACGACTTCCTGGATCGCTTTGCGATAGCTCAGGTAGGTGGCACCGCGCGGACCCGTGCGCACGAAGTCGGCCTTGTTGAGCGTCAGGCACTCGGCCAGTGCCGGCACTTCGATGACGCCGCCGATGCGATCGGGCGCGGACGGCGTCACGCCCAGCCACTCCCAACCGCGGCGGATGACCTTGCCGAGCGTGCTGATGGCCACGCCGCGCGCTTCCTCGGGCTGCGGCAGCGCTGCCAGCACCAGATAGCCCGACGCCGCGGGCTTGCGCTTGCGGCCCAGCCTGACTTCGATCGGTGCGAGTTGCGCTCCGGCGGCCCTGCTGCGGTCGAGCAGCTCGCCGTTCACGATGAACTGCAACGGCTGCGGATAGGTCGCCGACAGGATGTCGTCGAATGCCGAATCGAACAGCGGCAGGAAGTGCCGCCGCAAGCTCGCCTCCAGGAATCCGGCATCGAGCAGCGGCGACAACGGATTGCGCAGCTTCATGGCCACCGCCGTGCCGCGATCGGTGACGCGCCCCGGCGGCGGTACCCACTTCCAAGGTGCCTTGTGCTTGCTCGCCAGGTGCCACAGCGATGCCACGTGCGACTTCCCGCGCAGCGTTTCGGTGACCACGTCTTCGCACAGCAGCAAACCCAGCTTGATGCCCACGCCAGCAAACCCGATGCCCTCGCCGCGCGTCTTGGAACTGGACGCGATGTCGTGGAAACGCGCCAGCTCCTTCCGGAGCATGCCCTTGCCATCATCGCGCACCACGAGCGTCGAGCTGGCCGCGTCGGTGACGAGTTCGAGTCGCGTGGCGCCCGAATCGAGCGAGTTCGCCACGATCTCAGTGAGCACGGTCTCTTCGAGCGAGCCCGTGTAGGCATCGCGCAGGTCCTCGAGCAGGTGCAGCAGATCGACGCGGGTCTCACCCATGGAGGCTCCATCGATATCGTGCGACGGTCGGGGCCGTGGCGGCGGTAGTGGTCAGGCGTTGGCAGTGACAGCGCTGGGGAGACGAATCGCAGGCCCCAGCATCCAGCATCCGGGTTAGGATAGCCAAGCGCGGGCCGGCGGGCTACCGCAGCAAGCTCATGCGGCATGCGACAAGCGCCCGGCAGGTCCAGCCCGCCGGGCGCCAGCGCCTCCGACCGCGATCGCGAGCGATCCCGCCTAAGGCCGCGACGTGATGCGTGTCGCCTTGATCACGCCGGTGGCCGACACCGGGCCCTCGGCTTCGATGTGAGCGTTCGCCACCACCAGCCCCAGACCGACCGTGGTCGCGCTGCTGCAGCTCACGCGCGTGCCGCTGAGCGTGAACGAGAAGTCGGGCGACGTGCCGGTGAGGCCGGTCACGAACCCCTCGACCGATGCCTTGCTCGCGCCGCGCACTTCGTTCACGGTGACACGTCTCGAAGGGCTGAGC
>JANNWR010000311.1:0-12177 GCA_031408715.1 bacterium | reverse complement strand
GCATGGTTTCCCCTCCGGCGCGCTCGGCCTGGCCCCCCGCACTCACCGCTTTCGGGTAGGGGCGGCTCGATTCGCGCACCGACTCCACGGAAAGCTGCACTTCCTGTGCCAATCGTGGCGGGGCGGAAGCGCCTGCATTCGGTGCTCTCGGGCTTGGTTTGGACAGGCCGGTGTAGCGTCATCTGCCGACGATTGCAGTTCCTTCCTCGGCCAGGCAGCCACGACGAGTCCGCGGCCTCACTCGGCGCTGGCGATGGGCACGCGCCCCACGCCAGACATGCCCACCAACGAGCACGCCCGCATGGTCTTGGAAACTGGTGCTGTTGTCCGACTTGTCACGCACCCTGCGCTCGAGACGCACGGCCGTGTGTGGTTGGAGTGGAGCACGCAAGGGGATGCGTTCGAGTGGCGCGTGCACGACGAGGGCCCGGGGCTCGCCGACACCTCCAACCTGTTCGTGCCGTTCTTCACCACGAAGCCCGAAGGCACCGGCATCGGCCTGGCACTGTCACGGCAGATCGCCGAGGACCCTGACGGCACGCTGACGCTCGAGAACCGCGGCGCCGTGGGCGGCCGGAGACCGGGCTGCACCTCACGTGTGATGTTGCCGCTGCCGCAAGCCTGAGATCCCGCGACCGCCAGCGCGCCCCCCGGTGCATTCCGGGCGCAGTGAGAAGCGCCGATCGAGCGCCCACACGTCACCCTCGCCGCCCGTTCGGGGCACTCAGGGGCTGCCGTGCGGCCCAGGGCGGAACCCGTGCAGCCGCCTCGAAAGCCCGTCGCGTCCCGATTGTAGCCCGAGCCGCGATTGCAACTCTTGCCGTGGCCGGGGGCTCCGGATCGCGGCGGCCTGCCGCTATCGCATGTAGTTGCAACAGGCTGGGACTGGCACGATTGCTGCGGTCTTACCGGGCACAACTCGGTTCGATCAGATCTCGAGCAAGAACAACCCCGGCGGCAATCAGGAGGAGTCCAAGATGCGCGTAGGCAAGGGAATGTTGTGGATCACGGCATCGATGCTGGCCGTCATGTTGGCCGGCTGCTGCGACAGTAAGAATCCCCTCGGCGTGCGTGAAGGTGGCGCGCCAGGTCCGGCACCCGTGGCGCTGGGCACAGCTTCGACCTTCCGGGTGCTCGCGGGGTCCGCGGTCACCAGCACGGGCCCGACCGCGATCACCGGCGACCTCGGGGTCAGCCCGGGTTCTGCCTTGACCGGGTTTCCTCCGGGAACGGTGAGCGGCACCATCCACACGGCCGATCCTGCCGCGGCCCAGGCGAAGCTCGACCTGACCACGGCTTTCAACGATGCCGCCGGTCGTTCGGTGGGTGTGATCACCATCTCGGGTGACCTGACCGGCCGGACGCTCGCACCCGGCCTGTACAAGTCCACCTCATCGCTGGCGATCTCCGGGGCGGTCACGCTGGACGCTCTGGGTGACCCCAACGCCGCATTCATCATCCAGATCGCCTCGACGCTCACCACTGGGCCCGGTAGCAATGTCGTCCTCGCGGGTGGAGCCAAGGCCGCCAACATCATCTGGCAGGTGGGCACTTCGGCGACACTCGGTACGAACTCGGTGTTCAAGGGCACGATCCTGGCAGATCAGGCGATCACGGCCAACACCGGTGCCAAGGTGAACGGCAAGCTGTTGACGCGCATCGCCGCAGTGACCATGGCTTCCAATGTCATCGCCCCGTAACCCGCGCTTCGACATCGCCGGGCCGCGCGCAGTTCGGCCACTCGCCCATGCTTCCCAGCACATCGCGTCCCTCTGCGACAGCCAGCCTTCGGCCCGGTCTCGCACGATGCTGACGACCGCCGTAAATCGGAAAGGACAGTCCATGCGAAGCACGATGCTGACACTCGTCGCCGCAGTGCTCTTGGCCACGGGGCCGGCCCTGGGGCCGGCATTCGCGGGTGGTGGCGCGAAGGGCGATGGAGAACTCGGAGTCTATGGCGGGTACGGCTGGCTCGACGACTACGGCCGCTTTCACCCGAAGGACGGCCCGCTGTTCGGGGCGCGCGCGGGCTACTTCTTCTCGCCGCAGTGGAGCGCGGAGCTCTCGGCACAGCGCCTGATGACGAAGACCAAGTTCGACATCATCGGCGTGGAAGACGTCGACGTGACGCTCGATGCCGCACGTTTCAACCTGCTCTACAATTTCGCAGAGGGCCAGAAGTTCAGGCCGTTCCTCACTGCGGGCGTGGGTTACGAGCAGATCAGCGTCGATGGATTCGGCCAGGATTGCGGGCCCGGCTTCAACGCCGGCCTCGGTGCTCGTTGGTTCATGTCACCGAACTGGAACCTGCGCGCGGATGGCCGGTACGTCATGACCAAGGTGGGTGGTGAGGTGGATGCATCACAGAACAACATCGAAGCCACCCTCGGCCTCAACTACGTGTTCGGCCGCAAGTCCGAACCGGCCGCAGTCATCCAGCCGCCCGTGAACCGGGCGCCGAGCGTGAGTGTGGCGAGTGACCGCTCCGAGATCCTGCCGGGCGAGAATGTCACGCTTCGTGCCACGGCTTCCGATCCCGATGGTGACCCGCTGACCTACGAGTGGACCGCCACGTCGGGGCAGGTGACCGGCAGCGGTCCGACCGCGACGTACAGTTTCGGCGGTGCATCTCCGCCGTCCAAGTCCACCATCACGGTCCGCGTCGCGGATGGCCGTGGACTGAGCGCTTCGTCCAATGTTGCGATGGGGCTGCTCGAGCCGACGCGGCAGGCGGAAGCGATCTCCTGCCTCGCCAACGGTTTCCCGGCCAACCTGTCGCGTCTCACCAACGTCGACAAGGCCTGTCTGGACGATATGGCCCAGCGGCTGAACGCCGATCCGCGTGCGCGTGTCATCATCATCGGCAATGCCGACATCCATGAGCGTGCGCCTGCACAGATCGCTGCGCTGCGTGCCGCGGCGGTGAAGGACTACGTCGTCACGGAGCGCGGCATCGAGGCTTCGCGGATCACCACGCGCAGCGTTGCGGCCACCCGGCCGAAAGGTAGCGGCAGCGATACCGCCACCATGGCGGGCAATCGTCGCGTGGAAGTCTGGTTCGTGCCCCAGGGTGCGAAGGTACCAGAGATCGCCGCAGCATCGGAATAGCACGGTGCGCGCAGGGCTGTGACCCAACAGGACTAACCATCGGGGGGGCCGCGAGGCCCTCCCGATGCGTCGTTCGCGGTCCATGGATGCCGGATCAAGTCGGATCGAGAAATCGGTCCCCTCTGAAGCGAAGGATGGTTCGTCAGATGTCCCGAGTCCTCCGTAGCGTCTCGGTAACGCTCGGCGCGATCGCGGTCCTCTTGCTCGGGACCGCCGCACGCGCGCAGACGTGGGTGCCGGTGGGGCCACCGGGTGGCAATGTGCGCAGTCTGGCTGCCGATCCTCGCGACCCGCAGAGGGTGTTCCTGGGTACGGCCGACGGCATCCTGTATCGCTCGGATGACGGCGGTGCGCGCTGGCGCCGATTACGTCCGGGATTCCCGCTGCGCCGCTGCAGCTTGGACCGGATCGTCATCGATCCACATGGTGTCGTGTTCGTGGGCTACTGGGCGGTCCACGACAGTGGCGGCGGTGTGGCTCGCAGTTCCGACGGCGGCAAGACGTTCGTGGTGCTGCAGGGCATCGAGGGCGAGTCGGTGCGGGCGTTGGCCATGGCGACTTCGGACGCACGTGTGATTGCCGCCGGCACGCCCACCGGCGTGTTCCTGTCGCGCGACGGCGGCAAGGCGTGGGCGCGCATCACGCCCGAACACCATCTGGAGCTCCGGAATGTCGAATCGCTGGTCTTCGATCCGGCGGATGCGCGGGTCCTGTACGTGGGCACCCGGCACCTGGGCTGGAAGACGATCGATGGCGGCGCCACGTGGTTACCGTTGCACGACGGCATGATCGACGATTCCGACGTGATGACGCTGACGATCGACCGTTGGGATCCACGCACGCTGTACGCCACCGCCTGCAGCGGCATCTACCGATCGACTTCGGGCAACACGGGCTGGACCAAAGTGCCCGGGATCCCGTACTCGAGCCGCCGCACGCGTGCCTTTTCGCAGAGCGCGGATTACTTGAACCTGCTGGTCGCGGGCACGACCGAGGGGCTGTGGATCAGCAGGGACCGGGGCGCGAACTGGCGGCTGGCGACTCCGAAGACCCTGATCGTGAACGCGGTGCTCGTGCAGCCCAGCGGCACCATCATCCTGGGCGCCGAAGGGGCCGGGGTCTTGCGCAGCGTGGATGTGGGCAAGTCGTGGGTCGCCAGCAACACGGGGTTCTCCGAGCGGTTCGTGTCCCGGATGTTGTTCGACGCGCCCGGCCGGCGACTGTTCGTCGCGGTCTGGGACCAGGGCGGTGTGTTCATGACGTCGGGCGTGCGCGGCCCTTGGATCCTGCTGGGTGAGGGGCTGAACGGGCGTCAGGTGCTGTCCTTGGCGCTCCTGGGCGACACGATCTTCGCCGGGACCGACGACGGCATCTTCAGTCGCGGACCCGAGGCGACGGCGTGGCGCCGCCTACCCACGCTGCTCGCGGGCCGCGAGGCGCACCCGCGCGTCACCGATCTGCTCGCATTCGCACCTAACGCTCTGCTCGCCTCGACGCCGCACGGCATGCTTCATAGCATCGACAACGGCCTCACCTGGACTCAGCCCGACATCGGCGGTCGTCATGCCGTATTCAGCGTGGCGGCGTCACACGACGGCGCGGGGCTGGTCCTGGCCGCGACGGAGGCGGGGTTCATTCGCAGCCAGGACGGTGGCGCCACCTGGGACGTGTTGTCGCCGAGCCTGCCGGGCGTGACGCCGCACACGCTCGTCTTCATGCCGTCCGACGACCGTGTCCTGCTCGCGACCACCACCGCCGGGTTGTTCCGCTCTCGCAACCAGGGAGTCACCTGGCGGCGCGTCGCCGGCGGGATCCCGCGCTCCGACCTCACCGGCATCACCGTCAGCCCCGACGGCCGCACCATCTATGCCAGCGACTTCGATTGGGGGGGCATCTTCCGCAGCGTCGACAGCGGCATGAAGTGGGAGCGGATGCCCACCGGCGACTTGCCGTCCGATCGCGTGTGGGCGTTGGGTCTGGATCCCGATTCACCCGAACGCGTGCTGGCGACGTCCGCCAGCGGCATGCACATGCTGGTGCCGCCGATCGTCACACGCACGGTCTCGCTCAAGCAGTAGCAGGCAGCGCGTGAGGCGAGCGGCTATCGCCCACCAGGCCGAGTTTCTGGACGAGCGCGCTGTAGCGCGCGTCGCCGCGAATGGCGTCCATGCGCCGGTGCACGCGCAGGAGCATGAGCCCGGTGGCGCGCTGCAGCGCGCGGATCCCGGAGCTGAGTTCGAGGTTCGAGAGGTCAGCGTGGCCGAGCGCGCCATGCCGCACGTCCTCCAGTCCGCGGTCGTAGCGCTGGGTCCACAATGCATCGTCGCTGCGCGCGGTGACCAGGTTGAGGCGGATGCGCACCCGCGAGCCCGGCAGGAGAGCGGAGCCCTCCAGTACGGCGTCCACGTTGAGTTCACGCGCGATCTCTGGCAGCGCGAGCGAGGTGCGCTTGTACTTCATGGTCGACGTGTGCGAGATCACCCGCAGCGGCTTCAGGCGTCCCAGAGCGCTGATCAACGCCTCGGTCATGCCGTCGGCGAAGTACGCCTGGGCCGAGTCGCGCGACAGATTGGCGAGCCGCAGCACCACCAGCGACCGGATGCGATCGGCCGTGGTGAGCATGGCGCATAGCTTCGGTTCGTTGGCCCATTGGCATCAGCATCTGCGCCTCGTCGCCACCGACGGCGCCTTCCGTCGTGACGGCAGCTTCGTGACGCAGGGCGCGCACGACGCAGCCGTGCTCGCCGAGGCTGGGCGGCGCACCGTGCTGGCGTTGTTCGTGCGCGCTACTACGGTGCGTACGCGCGGCGGCGGGCGGAGGGTTTCGAAGGGTCGCTCGGTGCGTAGGCGGGAATTGGGGGGGGTGTCGGGCGTGATGCGGCAGGTCCGAGCGGGGGAAAATGCCGTTGCCGGGAGGTCGGGAGGGGCCTGTGCTCGCGGGGTCCGCGAAGGGAAATTCCCATCCTTTACCATCAGGACCGACACCCTCAAGCACGGAAATGCGGTTGCTCGCATCCTGAGGGGCACCTCGTGGGGACGCCGGGGGCGACTCGGGGCGTCGGGCGTGGTGCGGCGGGTCCCCGCCGGGAAGAAAGCCGTTGCCGGGCGAAGCGACGACGGGGTGGCGAGCGAACTCGCCACCCCGTTCGCGTGACGTCTGCGTGCTCGGCCGTCAGTTCACGAGAATCATCTTCCTCTCGGCCCGGTCCGCGCCGGCGACCAGCCGATAAAGGTACACGCCGCTCGGAAGACGCACGCCACTCTTCCCGGTCCCGTTCCACGCCAGGGTGTGAAGACCGGGTCCGAGGGCGCCCTTGGCGAGGGTCTTCACCATGCGACCGCTGACGTCGAAAATGTCGAGCTTGACGTTGCGCTCCTGAGGCAGCGTGAAGCGGATGAGCGTGCTCGGCCGGAACGGGTTGGGCTGGTTCTGCGACAGCACGAAGTCCAGCCCCGGACCGCTGGCGGCCTCGGGCGTGGCGATGTCCCCCTGCAGCGCGGCGACGGGCGCGGTGGGCAGCCGCTCCTCCGCCGGATGCGGGTGCGAGCGGAAGGCCACGTTTTCGGCCAACTCGATCCGGCGTGCGTAGATCGCGCCGGCGAAGCTCGAGCCCTGGCCAAACGAAACGCTGCTCGTGGGAGCGATGAGCGAGCCGTGGAACAGGCTCCCAGTGTCGAATCGGATGGGTTTCGCCGGACCGTGCACGAACAGGCGCAGGCGATTACTGCGATTCGCCGCGCCCGACGTGATGGCGGCCCCGGAGCTCAGGCCGACGTTGCCCAGCACGTGCACGATCGTCTTCTCGGTTGGCGCCAGACTCATCTCGCCGGGGGCCCCCAGCAATGTGTCGGGCACCCCGCCCAGGTCGTACTGGAGCCGTGCGGCGAGCGACATGGACAGGCTCCGGAACACGTAGGTGCCCGCTTGCAGAACGAGCGTGCCACCGCGCTGCACGTGGAGGTCGCCGTAGGCGCCCGGGAGCAGCGTGACGGTGGCGGCGGCCTGCACGGTGACCTTCCCCGTGCCTGCGCTCACCGCGGGCAGCGACGGCATGACGAGCGGCGCGAAGTGTTCGACAACGGCGCCGACTTCTCCGTTCTCCACCGCAATGGTGGCGGACAGCTTCACACCGCCCTTCGCCATCAGGTTGCCATCGATGACGGTAGGGCCTCCATTCACCATGATGTCTCCGCCCGCCACTACGTCACCCCGGAGGACGGACCCCCGCTTGCCCGTGATGCGCACGGCGCCGTTCGACCACAGGTCACCCTCGGCCTCACGAGCCAGGTTCACGATGATCGTGTCGCTCGCGAACATCGCCAGATTGCTCAACACGGGGTTGGGTGCGGCGATGTTGCTCACGGCGAACACCGGCAGGTCCAGAAACTGCTTCATGGGTGCTGTCGTGCCGCCGGCGCCGGTGGCCGGGATCGTGAACGATTCGTCCGCGGCTTGACCCAGGTTCGCCAGATCCTGAAACACCGCCAACTCCGTGCCCTTCGCCCCGCTCGGCACCACGATTTCCGGATGATCGAATGGCGCACGCTCCCAGCGCACGCGCTCGTCGGTGAGCGAGCGCAGGAAGGCGGCGATCGCGAACTGGCGCATAGGGTGGCCGATCAGCCCGCGGGCGCGACGGATCGTCCCGTCCAGATCGACGAGGTTCTCGTCGTGGAAATTTCCGCCACGCGTGTAGAACTGCACCACGTCGCTCAGTGTCGCGACGCTGCCGTTGTGGAAGTAGGGCCCGGTCAGCTCCACGTTGCGCAGCGACGGCGTCTTGAACGCGCCGTCGTTTCTGGCGAGCTCGTCCGGTCCGATCGGTCCGGCGTTGTTGTTCTCGACGCTGCCTGGGTACAACTGCTCCAGCCGCGACACGGACAGCGGATTGCCGAACGGATCGTTCGCCCCGAGGCCAATGTCCTCGGGGGTCGAGCGCACGCCGATGTTGTGGAAGCCGCCGTCGTAGACGGCCCGGTGACCGTCGGCCATGGGCATGTGATCGATCACGCCACCCGTCTCGCCCCCCGGGACTGGGGGCGCGAGCCGCGCCGAGGACGCCGCGTCGGTGAACTCGGCGCCGAAGTGGCACTCGATGCACTTTCCGGTTGAAGTGCCCATGAACATTCGGAGCCCCATGCGCTGTTGCGGAGTCAGCGCTTCGATATTGCCCTCGGCGAAGCGGTCATACGGCGCGTCGCTGGAGACGAGCGTGGCCTCGTACGCCATGATCGCGAGTCCCCAGAACATCGAGAAGTTGGCCTCCATCATGCTGAACTGGTCCGTGGGCAGGCTTGTCCCGTCGCTCGGAACGCTGACGCCCGGAATCACGGTGAGGCTCGCGTCCACCACCGAACTCGAGTTCCACCAGCGTTCGTGGAACGCCGCGCGGACCATGTCGGCGTACGTGGTGTTGAGCCCGGTCCCGCCCCGGACCGCGAACACGCCCAGCACGCCGTCCTGGGAATGAACGGCCTGATTCGCGAGCGGTGTCAGCGTCAGCATTTTCTTGCCGAACTTGGTCAGCGTGCGCCCGGCCGCGGACATCTCGACATCCGAAAGCGGCGGTCCCACGGCCTGTGAGGCGAGGCTCGCGTGGTCGAGCGAGATGCGCACCGGCTCGGGCTCGCCGAGCTCATTCAGGCGCAGCACGCGCGCATCGGGGTCGGCGTCACCAAACGGGCTGCGGCCGTTGAAGCGCCGATTGGCGCGGCCATCCCAGAAACTCCTGACATTGAACACCGCATTCACCATCGTCGGCACGTTGCGGCCGGTAACGCGGCGAGTGTTGAGCCCGGAGATGTGAAAGCCCAGGGGGTCGAGCACGCCGGAGAGTCGCGCGTCGCTGGCGCTACCCGGCACGATGTCCTGGAACTCGCTCGAGTGCACGCCCTGCGAGCCGCTTACATCGTCCCAGCTGCGCACGCGCGCCGAAGCCCGGTCGTCGGGATCCACGAGCTGGTGGAAGGGGAACTCGGACGCCGTGAAGGTGTGATTCGGGCCGCCCATATCGAATGTCCCGTTCCCGCCGGGATTCAGCTGATTCACCTGGCGGGCATCCGCGCCGGCCTTGAAGTGGCAGGTGGCGCACGCCACGCGTCCATCACTGGCCGCCTGCGTGTCCCAGAAAAATGCCTTTCCGAGCGCAACGACGGCGGCCCGGTCTTTCACGAACTCGGAGATCTGTTCTGGTTCGGGCACCGTCACGGTCTTGAGCGACGGTGGTGACGTGGGGAATGGTTGGGGCGGAGAAACCTTGGCCGTTCCGATCGCGGACAGAAACTCGAGCGCGAGCACGCCCATGGCGAAAGGGAGGAGCATCTTGCGCATGGCGACCTCTGCCCGTGGCGGGAGAAACCACGGGTGGGAGTGGGGTTCGCCTCCCGCGGCGTCGGCTGAGCCCCCGGCCCGACGGCGTCGCTTGGGAGAGCTGTGGAGTAGAGAGACAGAGAGAGAGGTGCTGCGCTCGCCAGACTGCGCGCGGCGCAATACGATTCCAACACAAATCATCAAATCATCATCCAAAAGTCGCATTTGCTTTCCTCTAGGAAAATATCTCACGCCACAGCGAACACGTACGGCACGCCACGAGCGGGAGATTTCGCTGTGGTGAACCTGCGCGTCATGCAGTGAAACCACGTGCATGCCGAGGAGACGAACTGGACGCAGGAGAATCGGTTCGGGCGTGATGCGGCAGGTCCGAGCGGGGGAGAATGCTGTTGCCGGGAGGCGGAAAGGACCTACGCTCGCGGGAGCGCAAGAGGAAATTGGGTCTTCCGACTTTCGTGTGGCTGAAAACGCTGGCTTGAAGTCCTGATAGGCTTTGCGCGGACCCTGCCCCCGAGGACGCGCGATGACGATCGACGGCCGGACCCTGTACGCGACGCTGCTGGGCCTGAAGGCACCGTGGGAGATCACGGACGTGGAGCTGAAGCAGCCGCCGGGCGAGGTGCACATCCGGGTGGCGTTGCCTCAGGACACTTTTTGGGTCTGCCCTCAGTGCAACAGCGCGGCACCGATCCACGACCATCAGGAGCGCCGCTGGCGGCACCTGGACACCTGCCAATACCCGACGGTCGTGCATGCGCGCGTGCCGCGATTGAACTGCCCGACGCACGGGGTCAAGCAACTGCCGGTGCCTTGGGCGGAGGCGGACGGCATCATGAGGCGCCAGGTTGCGCGGGGACTCGAGCGACGCCAGCTCGAGGCGCCGCGGCACGCGGGCGTGGACGAGACGAGCTTCCAGAAGCGGCACGAGTACGTGACGGTCGCGAGGCGCTGGATGGCTTCTGGACGAGCCTGACGCCGGAGCAACGCGAGCAGATCGAAGCGGTGTCGATGGACATGTGGGAGCCCTACATCCAGTCGACGCGTGCGCACCTGCCGGGGGCCGCGACGAAGATCGTGTTCGACAAGTTCCACGTCGCGCAGCATCTCGGCAACGCCGTCGACGTCGTGCGGCGCCAGTACCATCGCGACCGCATGGCCGAAGGTGACCCGATCCTCAAGGGGACCAAGTACCGCTGGCTCGAGAACCCGAAGGGCCGCGACTGGTCGGAGGCGCGCGCCTTCAACCTGCTGCGCGAGGCGCAGCCAGCTCGAGCCGATGCGCAAGGTCGCGGCGATGATCAAGCGCCACTGGACGAACATCCGGACCTGCTTCACGCACCGGATCACCAACGCCGGGGCGGAGTCGATCAACGCGAAGATCCAGACGGCGAAGCGGCGCGCCTGCGGCTTCCACAACCGCGAATGCTTCCGCACCACGATCTACTTCCACAGCGGCGGGCTCGATCTCTACCCTGCCTGCATGGCGACGAGCTCATGATTCCAGCCACACCGTTGTCGAAAGACCCCCTTCACGGGGCGATGACTTCGTGGGGACAGAGCCTGGAGCTTGGCGACCGGGTTACCTCTTCGCGATCTCCGCCATCCAGTGGAGTACCACGGTCGTGGTGGGAAGCGTTCGTTCCGCCAGGGGGCGGAAGAGGATGAACGTGCTGCCGTCGCGGGTCACGGTGTAGTGCCCGCGCTGCTGGCCCGGCCCGAGGATCTTGGTCTGGAACAGCACGATGGGCGTGCCCGGATCGAATGCCGGTGACAGCGTGAGTGGGGTCGACATCATCTGCTGCTCGGGCGACAGATAGAACAGTTCGCGCCCGCCATTGCCCCAGTGCGGGTCGTCACCGCCGCGAGCCGAGATCTGCCACTTCTGGCTGCGGTCCGGGTATGTCTGTACATAGATCTCATCGCGGCCCGATTCGTCGGACACGTACGCGAGATAGCGGCCGTCGGGCGACAACCGTCCGGAGAACTCGTTGAACGCGCCGTTCAGGAACGGCTTCACCTTATGGTCACCGGAGATCGACAGCGTCCCGATGTCCGAGCCAGTCGGTCCGAATGTGTCCAGGAACAGCATCGTTCCGTCGGCCGACCAGTCTTTGAGGGTGACCTCGTCGGACAGCGGGGCGAGCACTTCCGTCTCGCCGGATCCGGTGAGCTGCTTGGCGATGACTCCCGAGGCGCCCGGCGCGTCCGACCAGTAGGCGATGCGCTTTCCGTCCGGCGACCACGTCGGGTAGTTCTCGTTGGTGGGCTCGAAGGTGAACCGCGTCGATATGTTGCGCCCGCGATCGAGGATCCACACATTGCGGCTGCGTGTCTGCGGATCGATCGCGCGCACGGCGACCCGCCGCTCGTCGGGTGAGAGCGTGGGTGACAGCGCGGAAGGCGGGCATTCGATGAGCCGGATCTGCCGGCCCGTGCGGTCGAGTTCGGCCAGTTCACCGACCTGCGCTGAGCGCGTGGAGTAGACGAGCACGCCGTCTTCCGAGGCGCGGAAGTCGGAACCGCCCACGACGCTCGTGCCCACTTGCTCGGCGATCGGCACCGGTTCGCCCTTCAACTTGAGCGCGCGCAGATCGAAAGGCTGCAGCACCAGCGAGCCGCCGCGCGAATAGAGCAGGTGTCCCGGCGCGATGTATTGCACCTGGGACTCGCACGGCCCGAGCACGCGGGTCTCCTTCGAGCCGAGCGTGCCCAAGCGTAACTCCGGAGTCGGCAGCATG
>JANNWR010000310.1:0-3405 GCA_031408715.1 bacterium | reverse complement strand
CCGCTCGACGTGCAGGTCACGCTGCTGCGCTTTCTGGAGGCCGGCGAGTACCTGCGTCTGGGCGAAACCACCGTGCGTCGCGCCGATGTCCGCATCATCGCGGCCACGAATAGGGTTCTGCGTGGCGATGAAGGCGAGCGCGTCTTCCGCCGCGACCTGCTCTACCGCTTGAACGAGATCGAGATCCGCCTGCCGGCGCTGCGCGAGCGCGTCGAGGACGTCGTGCCGCTGGCGCGCCACTTCATGTCGTTCTACGGTGGTATCGATGGGCCGCGTTTGTCGCCCGGTGCTGAGGGCCTGCTGGTGTCCTACGGCTGGCCGGGCAACGTGCGTGAGCTCGAGAACGTCATGAAGCGCCTGGCCGCACTGCACGCCGGACAAGCCGAGCTCGACGTGGACGCCATCCTGCCGCTGTTGTCCGAGCCGCCCGCGCGGGCGTCGGCGGTGGCCGATCGCCGTGTCAACGAGCGCGATGAGATCGTGACGGCCTGGCGCCAGGCGCACGGGAACAAGAGCCGGCTCGCCGACCTTCTGGGCATCAGCCGCAAGACGCTCTACGCGCGGCTCAAGCGCCACGACCTGACGCTGTAGCTCGCGGCACTTCTCGCGGACGATCCTCCGCGGGTGACTCATGAAAGTCCCGGGGCCATCCTCCCCGCGCGGACGAAGCCCCTCTGGCTTCGTCCGCATTTTTTTCGCGTTGCCGCGTGCGGACGGCCGTGAGCGACGCGTGCCTGTGTCACGGACCTGTTACCGACCCGGGAGTTGTCACCCCGGGGGTGACAGTGATGAGGGCGATGGCGCGCATGGAGTTAAGTGCGCTCGCGCGCGTCCGGGTGTCACCTCGTGGAGGTGACACCGACCGACCCCAGAATCATCACGCGGGCTTCACACGCACCAGCACGGCCGCGGTAACTCGTTGCACCAGTGCAGAGTGAGCGCGTTGGTGGCGTGAATCACCACGTTGCTCGCGCACTGGCACGCACTCTGCTCTAGGTATTCCTCGGATACGGGATGTGAGCAGGCACCTCCGCTCGCAGTCCTGGTGGCAGGAGATCTCGCAGGGGGAGTGGGGTCTCGATCGTTCGGAAGCGTCGCGGGTGGTTCGGCACCTCCATCCTGCTCGCGACCTTCCGGGCCTCCACCAGAGCTCACATCGGCAACGTCATCGGCAACATCATTGGCAACATCGCGGCACGGTTGTGGAAGGTCTGGGCGCGAAGGCGCCCGGGGGCTCGTACCCTCGTTCACTCCTCGAAGCGCCGTCGCACTCCGGTGCGATCCCGCCTCGAGGGCTCAGCAGGGCCAAGGGGGGATCGAAGCAATCCAAGACTGTTGTAGGTGCAGCAGAAGCAAATGCTGAAGTAGTGGTTCGCAGCGAAACGTTGAAAAAAAACTGAATACGCCCGGTCAACGAAGCCGTGAGGACAGAGGAGTTCATCCCGGTCGCTCCCTGTTCTTTCGGGAAAAGGCAGTCGGAGTCGAGGCAACTCGACCACCGGCTGTCTTTTCGCATGTGGGGGAGCCTGTCCCGGCCGCGGCCATTGCCGCCTCCGCAGCGCGGTGCTAGCGTCCGGCCCATGGCCCATTCCCATCTGCATCTTCCGACTTCGCGCCCGGTCCTGGTGGCCGCGCGCCTCGCGTTGCTCGCGCTCTCGATCGCACTGGCCGCGGTCGCCGGCTGTGGCGGCTCCGGCTCGAAGGAACCTGCCGGCGGCGCTGCGGTGACGCCAGACCCATCCACGACGGCGCCCGCCGTGATCGACAGCGTCACGCTGCCGGTTCCAGGCGGGGCCAGCGCCGCTGGGGCCGATGTCGGCTCCCAGGTGTTCGCCAAGCGCTGCGCGCTGTGCCACGGCCTCGAGGGGCATGGCGACGGGCTCGCGTCCAAGGGCCTGAACCCGAAACCGCGCAACTTCCATGACGCGGCCTACATGGCGACGCGCACCGATGCCCAGTTGCTCGAGGTCATCCACAAGGGCAAGGGCGCGATGCCCAAGTGGGAAGGGCAGCTGAGCGAGGCCGAGATCACCGCCGTCCTCGTGCATGTTCGCGCGCTCGGCAAGTAGGTCTTCGCCCGCCACCGGGGCGCCAGCTGAAGCGAACTGTGGCCGCCTTCGGCCGTATTCCGTCTCGCGGATCGCCGTGGTTCTTGACGCGCGCTCGGGGCGTGACTACATTGCGCCTGCCATTTTCCATGGGCATCTGCTGGCGTAGCTCAATGGTAGAGCATCTCATTTGTAATGAGGTGGTTGGGGGTTCGAGTCCCTTCGCCAGCTCAGCAGCCCCGCCACGCTGGTAGCGGCGGGTGCCGGGGAGGTCCGAGCCCCGGCGACAGCCAGCGCTGCCGGACCGGCAGGCGCGCCCGTGAGTGCCGTAAGTCGTTGGCACCATGAGCGCGAGAGTCGGTGTGGAGGGGTGCCCGAGCGGCCAAAGGGAGCAGACTGTAAATCTGCCGGCTCACGCCTTCGAAGGTTCGAATCCTTCCCCCTCCACCATCCGCACCCGCTTTCAGTACGGTCCTGGCCGGGACGATCCGGTCGCGGCATCAGCAACTTTGTAACTCCATGTGCGGGAATAGCTCAGCGGCTAGAGCATCGGCCTTCCAAGCCGAGGGTCGCGGGTTCGAATCCCGTTTCCCGCTCCATACTCCGGATGGTGAACTCGGCGGCTCTCACCGCCGGGACCATCCGACCTGTCGCGCCATCCTCTGGCGACCGTCCAGGCTCGTCCGTGCCCCGACGTCGGAGGGTCACGAACGGCGCAAGTCTTTATTTTTCTGTCGTCTCGGGCTTGACGGATGGGGCATCTGTCTTTAGATTCCCCGATTCGCACAACACCCCAGACGACTTCCACAGGTGGAAGTCGCCTCAGGGTGGTGTGTCTTTTCCGCACACATCCGGGCTCTATCTTCAGGGCCTTCCGATCCAACGGCCAGCACACCTTGCATTTGCATCGCTCTGCATCCGAGCCGTGCTGTCCGCTGGGATGGTCGCTGTCGTGCGCCCGCTTAGCTCAGTCGGTAGAGCGTCTCCATGGTAAGGAGAAGGTCACCGGTTCGAATCCGGTAGTGGGCTCCAGTCTGCAGTCGTCGTGATCCAACTCACCACGGGTCACGGCCACCAGTTGCAACATCGGCAACAGGATGTGGGCGATGTCTCGAGTCGGTCCTTGAACCCGAGGGAGTCGTAAGCGATGGCGAAGCAGAAATTCGAGCGCACGAAGCCGCACGTGAACGTCGGTACGATCGGACACGTCGACCATGGCAAGACGACGCTGACGGCGGCGATCACGACGGTGCAGTCGAAGAAGGGCATGGCGCAGGCACGCGCGTATGACTCGATCGACAACGCACCGGAAGAGCGCGAGCGCGGCATCACCATCGCGACGGCTCACGTGGAGTAC
>JANNWR010000309.1:0-2148 GCA_031408715.1 bacterium | reverse complement strand
GGGCGGCGAGAGCCCGGTGTTGCTGCACTACGACGTCGCCAGCGGCCACGCCGGGGGCAAGAGCGTCGACAAGGGCATCGCGGACAACGCCGACCTGCTGCAGTTCCTACGCTGGCGGCTGGGTATGGCGCAGCCGGCGCCTTAGCCGGCACCCGGTGGAGCGCGTCCAATGGGCGCAGAGCGTATGAGTCACGCAGATCCAGGGTCGACGAACGTGACCATGCGCCGGTCACTTCTGGGATGACATCGCGCCACACGACGCCGATCACGCCCCGCCCCACCACGCGGGATCACGTCGCGACGGGATCGCGGCTGCTCGGCGTCTCCTTCCGCGCGATCCGGCGTGACAACGACGCGAGTGCCGCGACGACGCGTGTCTCCGCACTCGCCTCCGGCGGCAGCATGGCCGCCGCCGAGAGCCCGATGCTGACCTCGGGGCGTTTGTAGCCCAGCGTCGTGAGCGCGGCGCGCACGTCGTCCTCGTGCGGGGCCTTGAGCTTCTCCTTCTGCTCGTGCGCTTGCAGCCGGCCGGACTTCGACGCTGCACGCTGTTGCTCGATGAAGCCCTTGCCGAAGCGCCGCTCGGCTTCGAGTTGGTTGTGAGCCGGGCATAGAAGTCGAAGGTTCTCCACCGTCGACTCCCCGCCGTCAGCAATCGCAACGATGTGATCGTACTCAAGCGCGTGCCGGCACGCGCAACGCTGCCCGCCGTCGCCGACGAACGTGCACACGCCGCCGTCGCGCTTGTAGACCGCTGCGCGCACATCAGCCGAGATGTGACGCGCGCGATGAGAGATCTTGGCCCGCACGCCGCGCGGCTTCCGGTGCAGCCCGTGCTTGCGCTTCTCCAGCGCGACGATGAGCTGGTCGAGCGCTCGGTCGAGCACATCGGCGATCGCCTCGGGCGCGACCGTGTGGCCGAGTAGTTCCTGCGCGCGACGGATCTTCTCCCGCGTGGCGCGCGTCATCGTGACTGTGAGCGCGACGTGATCGGCGGACAGAGGCTTGAGCGTTGCGGCCGGTAGAAGTGGTACCAATGAACTTGGCGGTTTCAGGGCAGTCAATGGGCAAGCGGGCCCCGGGGCCCCTTCGAGTGTTGCTTGAAGTGGGGTCTCCGAATTCACTGCTGCACATGCGTCAACCTCCAACGACAGCATTTCTGGCTGCGGACACCGGCTGGCAATGAGCCATTCGATCTCCTCGCGCGACTTGCCGATCGCGGCCGCGATCAGGTCATCGTGCGTGCCCGACTCAAGCCATGGCCCGAGCACGAGCACCGCGCTCATCGACAGCCGCCGGTCCGCCCGCATGTCGAACAGCACCGGGCGCTGGCGGGCTATGCGCGATGCACGCAGGTACTTCTTCGCGACGTCTTCGCTGAGTCCCAGGTCACGCTGGCAATACTCCAGCATCGAGGAGTAGCCCAGGTCGGCGTGCGACTTCCGCTCGTCGAACACCGCGAGGCAGGCGAGGAGCCCCGCCGTAGCGCCCGATTCCTGGCGCGAGTGGTGGCGGGCCTCGGTGGCAATGACCGGATCGCGCTGGCTGCTGATGCGTTCGAACAACATGCTGCACGCTCGCGACGGGGGCGAGGTGGCGCGGGGACTGATGCATCGAGCGTAGCATGAGGGTTTTCGAGCGCCGAGGATGCGCTGACATCGACGAACTGCGGTGCGAATCAAAACTCTTTCGGCTTGTGGCTGGAAACCCCGCGACACGGTAGCCGTGCGCGAATGGGAGCCCGCTCCGGGACGGGCGTCGGGGTGGGAGTCGAAGCCCTGTCGGAGGCTGTCAATCACAATGTTCTCTGTATGATGGAAAGTCAGTTAGAGTGTCCCGCTCGACTCCCGACCTTCCGCAACATCCAGAGGACCGCCTTGGCCCGTACCCGCACGACAGCCACCCGCACGACATCGGCGCCCCCGGCGCCTGCCGCGCCGTCGCGCGCGTGGCTCGACCTCCGCGGTCCGTTCGTGGTCCCGCTGTTCGCGCTGCTCGTCACGCGATTGTGGATGTCGTCACGCATGCCGTACGCCGCCGAGGACGCCTACATCACGTTTCGCTATGCGTGGAACCTGGCGCATGGCGCTGGTGCGGTGTTCAACCCTGGCGAACATGTCTATGGATTCACCTCGGCACCCTGGATGA
>JANNWR010000308.1:0-2165 GCA_031408715.1 bacterium | reverse complement strand
GGGCGGCGAGAGCCCGGTGTTGCTGCACTACGACGTCGCCAGCGGCCACGCCGGGGGCAAGAGCGTCGACAAGGGCATCGCGGACAACGCCGACCTGCTGCAGTTCCTACGCTGGCGGCTGGGTATGGCGCAGCCGGCGCCGTAACCGGCGGCCCTCGTCGAAGCGTATCCACTCCCGAGCAAAGCGTGCGAGTCACGCTGATCCAGGATCGACGAACGTGATTCAGCGGCGATCACTCTTGGGATGACATCGCGGATGACCTCGCGGATGACATCGCGCCACACGACGCCGATCGCGCCGCGCCCCGCAACGCGGGATCACGTCGCGACAGGCTCGCGGATGCTCGGCGTCTCCTTGTGCGCGATCCGGCGTGACAACACCGCGAGTGCCGCGACGACGCATGCCTCGGCACTCGCTTCGGCTGGGAGCATGGCCGCCGCCGAGAGACCGATGCTCACCTCGGGGCGTTTGTAGCCCAGCGTCGTGAGCGCTGCGCGCACGTCGTCCTCGTGCGGGGCCTTGAGCTTTTCCTTTTGCTCGCGCGAATGCAGTCGGCCTGGCTTCGACGACGTACGCTGTTGCTCGATGAAGCCCTTTCCGAAGCGGCGCTCGGCTTCGAGCTGGTTATGAGCCGGGCAGAGCAGACGCAAATTCGTTGAAGTGGATTCGCCTCCGTCGGCGACTGCGACGATGTGATCGTACTGAAGCGCATTCCGGCAGCCGCAGCGCTGTCCGTCGTCGCTCACGAACGTGCACACGCCACGATCGCGCTTGTACACTGCAGCGCGGACGTCCGCTGAGATGTGGCGAACGCGGCACGAGGACTTGGCCCGCACGCTGCGCGGCTTCCGGTGCAGCCCGTGTTTGCGCTTCTCCAGTGCGACGATCAGTTCGTCGAGCGCTCGGTCGAGCACGTCAGCGATCGCCTCGGGCGCGACCGTGTGGCCGAGTAGTTCCTGCGCGCGCCGGATCTTCTCGCGTGTCGCGCGCGACATGGTGACCGTGAGTGCGACGTAATCGGCCGACAACGGCTTCATCGTTGCGGCCGGCAGAAGTGGTACCAAAGCACTTGGCGGTTTCAGGGCAGTCGATGGGCAAGCGGGCCCCGGGGCCCCTTCGAGTGATACTTGAAGTGAGGTCTCCGAAGCCTCAGCCGCACAGGCACCGGCCTCGAGCAACAGCATTTCGGGCTGCGGACAGCGACTGGCGATCAACCATTCGATCTCCTCGCGAGACTTGCCGACCGCGGCCGCGATGAGGTCGTCGTGCGTGCCCGATTCGAGCCATGGCCCGAGCACGAGCACCGCGCTCACCGACAGCCGCCGGTCCGCCAACATGTCGAACAGCACCGGCCGCGCGCGCGCGATGCGCGCGGCTCGCAGGTATTTCTTCGCCACGTCCTCGCTGAGCCCCAAGTCGCGCTGGCAGTACTCCAGCATAGAGGAGTAGCCCAGGTCGGCGTGCGACTTCCGCTCATCGAACACCGCGAGGCAGGCGAGGAGCCCAGCGGTCGCACCCGATTCCTGGCGCGAATGCTGACGGGCTTCGGTGGCGATGACCGGATCGCGTTGGCTGCTGATGCGTTCGAACAACATGCTGCACGCTCGCGACGGGGGCGAGGTGGCGCGGGGACTGATGCAGTGAGCGTAGCACGAGGGTTTTCGGCCGCCGTGGGTGCCGTGGCGCCGACGAACTTCGCTGCGAATCAAAACAAGTTCAGCTTGTGGCTGGAAACCCCGCCACACGGCAACCGTGCGCGAATGGGAGCACGCTCTGGGACGGGCATCGGAGTGCGAGTCGAACCCTCCCGAAGGCTGTCAATCACAATATTCTCGTTTATGATGGAAAGTCGGATAGAGTGTCCCCTCGACCTCACGTTCCCGCTGAGTCCGGAGGACCGCCTTGGCCCGCGCACGCACGACAGCCACCCGCACGCCTTCCGCGCCCGCCGCGCCGTCGCGCGCGTGGCTCGACGTGCGCGGTCCGTTCGTGGTGCCAGTGCTCGCACTGCTCGTCACGCGAATGTGGATGTCGTCACGCATGCCGTACGCCGCCGAGGACGCCTACATCACGTTTCGCTATGCGTGGAACCTGGCGCATGGCGCTGGTGCGGTGTTCAACCCTGGCGAACATGTCTATGGATTCACCTCGGCACCCTGGATGA
>JANNWR010000307.1:0-15716 GCA_031408715.1 bacterium | reverse complement strand
CCCGGGGCCACCTGAATCGGTGCCGACGGGCGTACTCGGACAGGCAGATCACCCACGGCCGGCGCGGGCCCGTCCGGGGGCCGCACCCCGCACCAGGAACCCTTCGTTCCAGCCTCAGAGTCGACGTGCATCCTTCGACACGCCCCGCTAGACTGCGAAGCATGCCGATCCTTCCGCTCAACTATCACCACCTGCGCTATTTCTGGATGGTCGCCCGCGAGGGCAGCGTGCGCCGCGCCGCCGAGCGCATGCACGTCTCGCAGCCGACCGTCTCGGCACAGGTGAACACGCTCGAGGATTCCCTGGGCGAGAAGCTGTTCCGCCGTGCTGGGCGCGGTCTGGCGCTGACCGAGGCCGGCGAGCGCGTACGCCGCTACGCCGACGACATCTTCGCGCTCGGCGATGAGTTGCAGGCCAGCTTGCGCACACCCGGACCCGCGGCTCCGTTGCGGGTGAACATCGGCATCACGGACTCCGTACCGAAGCTGCTCAGCCATGCTATCATCCGCCCGGCCTTCGGCGCAGGCCCCGACGTCCAGGTGATCTGCCGTGAGGGCCCCGTCGCGGACCTGCTCGGAGAACTCGCCGCCTACCGTCTGGACTTGGTGCTGGCCGATGAACCCGCTCCGAGTTCGCTGCCGATCAAGACCCACCATCATCTTCTGGGCGGCTGCGGCGTCGTGCTGTGCGCGACCGCGCGGCTCGCGGCGAAGCTCAAGCCGCGTTTTCCACGCTCACTGGATGGAGCGCCGGCACTGCTGCCGGCGGCGAACTCGTCATTCCGGCGCACGCTCGAACCGTGGTTCGAGCTCCACGGCGTGAAGCCGCGGGTGATCGCCGAATATGACGACGGCGCCCTGATGAAGATGGCCGCCGCGGATGGCATGGGCTTCCTGCCCGTGCCGCTGGCCGCGGCGCGCGAGGCCGAGTCGCGCTGGGGGCTCAAGACGATCGGGCGGGCGGCGGACTGCCGCATGCAGTTCTACGCGATCATCACCGAACGACGCGTACAGCACCCGGCGGTCATCGCGATCACCCAGGCGGCACACCGCATCCTCGGCGAACGCGCCTGAGCTGCGGGCAGGCTCAGCGCCCGGGGGTCGGGGTCTGGAGCGCGCGACCCAAGCCGCCTTCGAGATCGGCCGCCAACCACGCCAGCACGGCGTAACACGCCACATTCCGCCGCAACAGCAACGGATCGATCTTGTCGAACGTGTCATTGGCGGTGTGGTGCAGATCGAAGTACTCCGAGGCATCCGTGTCGAGGTCGCACACGGGCACGCCGAGCGCGACCAACTGGCCGACGTCGGCATCACCGCTGGCGTCGTTGCCCCGGTACTCCACGCCGAGCGGTGCCAGCACCGAGTGCATGGCACGGATCGCGGGCAGGTACTCGGCCGTGACGCGGGAACGCAGTCCCAACGGCATGAACGCGCCGAGGTCGGACTCCATACCGAACACGTGCCGGGCCGCTTCGCCCGCGTGCACCTGCGCATAGGCGCGCGCCCCCGACAGCCCGAACTCCTCGTTCGCGAACAGCACCACGCGGATGGTGCGACGCGGGCGTTGGGGCGAGTCGCCGATGAGCTTGGCGGCAGCGGTCATGATCGCCACGCCCGCGCCGTCGTCATGCGCACCCGTACCGAGGTCCCAGGAGTCGAGATGAGCCCCGAGCACCACCACCTCGTTCCGCTTCTCGCGTCCCGGGATCTCACCGATGACATTCGCGGACTGCGTGCTGTCCGCCATGTGCGAGCTGTTGCGGACGCGCATCCGCACCGCACGGCCGGTCGCGAGTTGGTCCTCCAGCACATCGGCGTCTGGGTTCGAGAGCGCCAGTGCGGGGATGCTCGTCACGGCGGGGTCATAACGCATCGCACCCGTGTGCGGCAGCCGGTTGCGGTCCGTACCGACTGAACGGATGACCACCGCCAGCGCGCCTCGCCGTGCAGCCTCGATCGCCCCGCGACCACGCACCGCGACGGCGCGACCATAGCCCGAACCATCGCGCGTGCGCTCCATGCGGCCCGAGAAGAAGACGATGCGGCCGGCGAACCGCGTCGAATCCCCCTGCCCCATTTCATCGAGGTTCGTGACCGAGACCACGTCCGCCTCGATGCCGGACTCCGGCGTGGCGATGCTGCCTCCGAGTGCGGCGGCCGAGAGCCGCTGCGGCCATGGCGCGGTGGTTTCGACACTGCAATCGCCGCGCACCCAGTGCGGCACCCGCACGGGCTCGGCGTGCACGTTGGCGAATCCCAGCGCACGCAAGTGATCGAGCGCCCAGGCGACCGCCCGCGCGTCGCCATCGGAGCCCGCCGAGCGCGGACCGACCTGACTGGTGAGCGAACGCAGCAGCTCGTAGCCGGCATCGTCCAAGAGCGCACGCTCGCGCAACTGACGGGCCTGTGCCAACTGGCTGGCGCCGAAGCCGTGCATCGCGGCCGGAGACGGAACCGAACGGGCGGCAGGGGCCGCAGGGGCCGCGGCAACGCTCGAGGACACGATCAGGCCGAGTACGAAGATCCCGAAACTTCTGCGCATGGCGAGTTCCGCCGCTGCACTCCTGGACCGGCGTGTCATTGCTTGCCGCCGAGGATGCCCTTCAGGTCCATGATGGTGTTCTGATCCGAGACGATGACCTGGATCTTGTCCGACAGCTTGTCGACGTAGAGATACTTGATGTAGTTGGGGTTCCGCGCCAGCGCCTGATTGATGACCTCGATCGAGTTGGCGCGCCCGCGGGCCTCGATGACCTTGCGCTCCGCTTCCTTCTGTTCCTTTTCGAGCGTGTACTTCATCTGCTCGGCCGACTGCTGCGCGATGGTCTTGGCCTCGATCGCCTTGGTGAATTCGGGCGTGAAGCGCACATCGCGCAGCACGACCTCGTCGACGATGAAGCCGTCTTTCTCGACCAACTGCTTGATCTTGACGTTGATCTCGTTCTGGATGTCCGCGCGCTTCTCGGAGTAGACGTCCATGACGGGGTACTCGGAGATCACCAGACGGATGACCGAGCGCACCGCGGGGCGGATGATCTTCTCCTCGTAGTCCGGACCGATGGTCTGGTGGATCGAGATGACGCGCTTGGGATCGAGGTGGTGCCAGACGGTGAGGTCGATGCCAACCTGCAGGCCTTCTTTGGTCGGAGACCACAGCGAGTCGTCGATCTGGCTCTTGCGCCCCTCGCCCGCCTGCCCCGACATGGTGTACTCCTGCCGGCGCAGGTCGTACTCGGCGGTGTTACTGATGAATGGCGGCACGAACGTGATGCCCTCGGTCGCGAGCGTGAAGCTCTTCGCGACCGTGTTGAAAACCACGAGTCCCTGGCCGACCGGCACGACCCGGAACGTCGTCGTCAGCAGGATGAGCAGCGCGACAACAACCACGATGGTGAGCGCGCCGCGTGCGGCTTCGGGTCCCGGCGCGACCGGGCGTCCCGACGCATCACGGACATGCGCCATGCGCTTGGAGACTTGCCCCCAGACCGCGAGCGCTGCCACCGCCAGCACCAGCAATACGAGCACACCACCCACGACCGACCTCCCTGTCCAGAGCCTGCGGCGCATCGCGTGGCCGCCTGAGGCGGCACCACGCGAATGTCCGTTTCGGGAAACGCCGGACGGCGGCGCCCGGCGCGCGACCCTACTTCTTCGCCTCGCGCTTCTCCGCTGCCTCGCGCGCGCGACGGAACGCCAACTGCATCGCGGTGGGTCCGTCGTCCACGGGCCGCGGCGGCATCGGCTCGTACTTCTCGTACGGCGCGATCGAATCACGGCCTGCGGCCCTGCCACCCCCGCCCGCCCGGCCCGCAGGGCGGCCCTGCGGCTTGCCGGAACCGCGCGCCGAGTCGGAACCGGCAGCACGGCCGGGAGCACGGCCCGCCGCTGGCGATCCCGCGGTGCGCTCCATCCGGGATGGGGGCGCATCCTGATTCTCACGCAACGACAGGGAGATGCGCTTGCGCTCGGGCTCCACGGCAAGCACCACCGCCTCGACTGCCTGTCCAGGAGACAACACTTCGCGAACGTGCTCGATCCGACGATCGCTCACCTGCGAGACGTGCACGAGCCCGTCGATGCCGGGCGCCAGGTTCACGAACGCACCGAAATCAGCGAGTCGCACGACGACACCCGGGACACGAGCGCCGACCGTGAACTGCTGCACGGCGTTCGACCACGGATCGGGGGCGGACGCTCGGAGCGAGAGCGCGATGCGCGGCCGACCATCCTTGCCGGGTTCCACGCGCACTACCTTGGCTTGCACTTTCTGGCCCGCCGACAGTACTTCGCGCGGGTGCGCGATGCGAGCATGCGAGATCTCGGACACGTGCACGAGACCGTCGATGCCGCCGAGATCGATGAACGCACCGAACGGTTCCATACGCGTGACCGTGCCCTCGAGTTCCTGCCCCGGGGCGATCGTCGACAGCCGCGTCTTGGCCAGTTCGGCCTGCTCGCGTTGCAAGAGCTTCTTGCGTGACACCACCACGCGCTGCCGCGATTCGTCGACTTCGGTGACCAGGAACTCGAGCACGCGGCCCACGTAGGGTGCCGGGTCCTCGACAAACGCCGTGTCGATCTGCGACAACGGACAGAATGCCCGCACGCCATCGATCTCGACCGCCAGACCACCCGTGTTGACCGCCGAGACCTTGCCGCGCACCGGTATGTCACTGGTCCTTGCCTGGCGCACGGCATCGAGCGAAGGCTTGCCCTTGCCGCCGCCCGCCTTCGTGCGCGCGGTGCGCGCGAGGAGCACCTGCTCTCCGGCCTCGATCACGAACAGCTCGACGGAGTCTCCCTCGGCCACCGTGAGGGTGCCGTCCTCGAGCCGGAACTCTCGGGCCTCCGCGACGCCTTCACTGCGGCCGCCGATATCGAACAACACACTATCGGCCGTCACGGACACGGCACGACAGGTCAGCCGTGCACCCACACGGATCGCAGGAGCGGCTCCGCGGGCGGGGCCACCGCGCTTCGCCGCCGCGGCGCCGGCAGGCGGCCCTTCAAAAGTCTCGAGGGCGGCTGCGAACTCCTCGGCAGCAACGAGTTCACGGGCGTCGTCTTCATCTGCTGGCGGTCGGGGTGCATCCGGTGGGGTCGTGGTCATGGGCCCATCCTCGTTCAAGTCGTGCCGTCTGTGAAGCGGCGATGTGATCGGCTTGCCGAATCCGCGCGCAGCCGGAGGCGGAGTTCACCTCCACTGAACGAGTCGGATCGCCGTCTGCGGGCGGAAGCTCCGGATCGGACCGAATCCAGAGCGACCTTCTGGTGCCACTTTGCTGCTTCGGGCTGCCACATTCGGGGACTCGCGAACCCCTGCATGGCGAAGTCCTGACGGTGTTTCTGGCCGCCAAACAGCATCCTCCGAAGGTACCACTTCTGTCGTTTTTTTTGTTTCATTCTGCAATGAGGCCCCGTATGATACCGACGTGGCAAAAGCACAGGTCTGGCTTTTGGAACCGAGTTGGTTCCACCCCCCCCCCGGCCAACGTATGTGCCTGTACTCTATCAATCCACTGCTCTCCCGGGAGTCGTGGGGATCTGCGTCTAACTCCATTCGCGTTCCGGGAACATCTAGCAGGACACCTGAGGAGGGTTCCACGATGAAGCGTTTCGTTACGATGACGGCGCTTGTTGCGCTGGTCGCTATTGCGGGCTCGGCTTCTGCCGCGCTGCGCATCCCGCAGGTTCCGGTGCTCGGTGGTGGCCTGCAGGGCTACTTGAACGGCCAGGGTGAATCCATCAACGTCCTCACCGACCAGAATGCCGCGCAGCGTTGGGCTGCTACGGTCTCGGCCAACGCGACGTTCACGATCCAGGTCGAGCTTGCCGGCAACGCGGCCTCGAACACGATCGGCATCTATAACGCCAGCGCGGTTGCGCCGGCGCTGTATCAGGTGTTCCCGGGTGCGGCGACGTCGGGCTGGTTCGCGACGGTGTCGTTCCGCTCCGCCCCGACGCGTGCGATCGTCAACCTGCTCGACGCTTCGGCGACGCTGCAGGGCAATACAGTCTATCTGGGCGCCGACAAGACCGACTTCGGCTATTACCTCCAGGGTCCCGGCGGCCTGTTCTATTCCCAGGACGCCCGCAACGCTGGCGGCGTCGCTCAGGCGCTGACGTTTGCAGGCACGGGCATCAACAGCGGTCAGTGGTGGCAGGCGTGGGAAGACCTGGCTATCGGTGGCGGCTCGGATCAGGACTACGACGACTGCGTGCTGTTCCTGGAGTCGGTCAATCCGACGCCGGTGAACAAGACCACGTGGGGCAGCCTCAAGTCCCGCTTCCGGTAGTTTCTGGCCCCACAAGGCCCTGCAGCTTCGAGAACCCGGCGCCGATCACTCGGCGCCGGGTTCTTCGTTTGCTGGTCCCTGGAGCGACGCAGCCTCGCGCAGTGCACGCTCTTCAGCCGGGATGCGCACTGCCATCACGAGCGCGTTCAGGAGCGTTCCACCCAAGGCCGTCCACCCTGCACCGAACATCATCGGCGCCGCCACGAACTCGAGCGCGACCGCCACGTAGTTGGGGTGCGGCAGCCAGCGGTAGAGGCCGCGCGCCACGGGTGGCTCCCCGGGCAACACGACAATACGCACATTCCAGCGCTCGCCGAGCGTGGTGATCGCGCCGATGCGCAGCGCCTGAGCTGCCAGCCACAGCCCGAGCCAAAACGGCCATGTGGACCCGGGCCGGGCTCCCGACAACACCTCGGCGACGAGCGCCACGGGGTAGGCCCCGTGCAGCAGCACGAACATGGGGAAGTGCGCCGCGCCGCGCTCGACCGCACCCCGCTCGCGCAGCCGTGACAGATTCCGCGCGGACAGCAACAGCTCCGAGGCACGCTGGATCGCCAGCACCGCCAGGTAGGCGCCGAACGCATTCCAGGGCAGCGGCGTGTTCACCCCGCGGTACCTCGAGCGAGCACGTACTCCGCCGAGAACCCGGGGCCGAGCGCGGAGACCATGGCGTACTCCCCGGCGCCCACCCCGCCCGCGGCCAGCAGACGCTCGAGCACGAACAGGCAGGTCGGCGACGACATGTTGCCGTGCGTGCGCAGCACATCGTACGCATGCACGAACGATCGCGCCGGCCGCCCCAGTGCTTCCGCATAGGCGGCCAGCACCTTGGCTCCACCCGGGTGCGACACCAGGTGCGGCACCTGCTCGAGCACGAGGCCGTGCCGCGCGAGAAATGCATCGATCCCCGGACGCACGTGCTCGCGCACGATGCTCGGGATGTCGCGCGAGAACACCACGTGCAACCCGCGACTCGAGACCTGCCAGCCCATGACGCCAAGTGTGTCAGGCCACAAGGTGCTCTCGGAGTCGAGCAGTTCGAGGGCGCGAAACGGCGGCGCCGTGAGGCGCGGGGCCTCCGCGCCCTGCACGATCACGGCGGCAGCACCGTCGGCGAACAGCGACGCGGCCACGAGATTGCGCTTGTCGCGATCCTCGCGCCGGAACGTCAGGCTGCAGAGCTCGACCGCCACCAGAGCCACGCGCGCGCGTGGGTCCGCGAGTGCCAGGTCCCGCGCCCGGGCAAGTCCGGCCGCCCCACCAGCGCACCCCAGCCCCCAGATCGGCGTGCGCTTGCAGTCTGGCCGGCAGCCCAGCGCCAGCGAGATGCGCGCATCGAGACTTGGCGTCGACAGTCCGGTGCTCGAGACGAACAGCACGTGGTCGAGGTCGCGTGCCGCGAGCCCGGCCCTGGCCAGCGCGCCTTCTGCCGCCGCCACACCCAGAGCCTCGGCGTGCTCGACGTAGGCGGCGGTCTGTTCGGCGAACGTGCGCTCGGAGCCGTACCACTCGACCGGCATGCACAGATGGCGCTGTTCGATGCCGGCGTGCTCGAACACCTGGAGCATGCGAGCACTGCCCGCCTCGCTGCCCTGGAACAGCAGCGCGATCAGTGCGCGCAACTCACCCTGCCGCACGACATGCGCGGGCACAGCGGTCGCCAGCGACACCAGCTTCGGCATGGCGACCATGGGCGGCACGCTCGCTAGCGCTGCACTGCGGGAGGGCTGCCGCGGTCGAGGGCGACGTCGTCCCATGACGCGGGATCGTCGAGCGACTCCAGATGGGTCAGTACGCTCGCATTCGGGATCGCCCGGCGGATGTCCGCTTCGATCTCCTCGAGCAGGGCATGGCCCCGATGCACGCTCCAATCCCCGGGCACGAGCACGTGCATCGTGACGAAGCGCCGGCTGCCCGCCTGACGCGAACGCAGCGCGTGCACCTGCACGGGCTCGAGGATGTGCGGCGCCATGGCACGTCGCAGCGCGTCCTGTTCGTGCTCGGACAGCGCGCGGTCCATGAGGCCGTGCACGGAACGATGGATGATCTGCAGCCCGGTGCGGATGATGTTGGCGGCCACCAGCAAGCCGACAACGGGATCCAACCACTGCAGCCCGGTCAGCGCGACCGCGCCGACGCCCGCCAGCACGCCGACCGAGGTCCAGACATCCGTGAGCAGATGGTGCGCATTGGCCTCGAGCGTCACCGAGTCGTAGCGTTTGCCCGCGCGCAGCAGCACGAGCGCCACGCCCAGGTTGACGAGCGCCGCGACCACCGACACGGCGAGTCCGAGCCCGACTTGCTCGATCACACGCGGCACCATGAGCCGGTGCGCGGCGGCCACGGCGATACCGAGCGCGGCAAGGATGATGAGCGTGCCCTCGACGCCGCTCGAGAAGTACTCTGCCTTGCCGTGTCCGTAGGGGTGGTCGTCGTCCTCGGGGCGGGCCGCCACGGTCAGCATGACGATCGCGAGTACCGCCCCGGCCAGATTCACGAGCGACTCGAGCGCATCCGACAACAACCCGACGGATCCGGTGAGCCCCCACGCCCCCGTCTTGAGCGCGATGGTGACCACCGCCGCGAACGCCGACAGCCACGCGAAGCGTGGCAGCAGGCGGGCGTCGGATGCAGACGTGGTCATCTCGGGCTCTCGGTGCAGGCGGACGGTGCGAGCGAGGGTCGCGCGCGGGGCCAGCGGACCGCAGTCCCTCAGCGCGTTGTCTGGCAGTCTCGGCGCGCACGCGACTTAGCGTCAAGTGGATCGGGTGTCCGTGCCCGCCGCGGTCCGCGACGCGGCGGGCCGGATTCAGCGCCCCGCGGGTTCCTCACGCAACCGACCCGCGAAGTGCTGACGCAACTTGGCCAGCTTGGGCGCGATCATCGCGCGGCAGTACGGCTGCTCGGCGTTGCGGCTGTAGTACCCCTGATGATGCGCCTCGGCAGCGAAGAACGTGTCGAATGGTGCGACTTCGGTGACGATCGGGGATTGGAACACCGCGTCGGCCGTGAACGCCGCGATGACCTCGCGCGCCACGCGCTCCTGCTCGGCGTCGTGGAAGAACACGGCCGAACGGTACTGCCGGCCCCGGTCCGGGCCCTGACGATCGAGCGTGGTGGGATCGTGGAACACGAAGAAGAGTTCCAGCAGCTCGCGGAATGACACCTGCTCTGGCGCGAATGAGATCTGGATGACTTCGGCGTGATCGCTGAGTCCGCTGCACACCTCGCGATAGCTGGTCTCAGCCGTGCCGCCGCCGGCGAACCCCGAGACGACACTGTGCACACCGCGCACGCGCTCGAAGACGGCTTCAAGGCACCAGAAACAGCCACCGGCCAGCGTCGCGGTCTCGATACGGGGGGTGTTCATGGCAGCCTCCGGAGACAGGGGTCACTCAGCAGTTCGAATCGGTCTGCACATCCTACGTCACCCGGGCATCCGTGTGACGGGCGCCACGGATGGGCTGACCTGCGCAGCGGGACGGCTGCGTTCGAAGACCATGCATGCTCTATGCTCGCGACATCGGGATGCACGGCCCGTCGCTCATGGGTGGCCCGGGGCGTCCTGTTCGAGCGCGGACCCTTTCTCGTCGCCCCGCTGGCGTCGAGTGACCTGTGGATGGCATGCTTCCGCGACATCGAGGGCAACCTGCTGGCGCTGCACGGTGAAGTCACCCGTCCGACTTGATCTCGGCCGTTTCGCCGTTTCGCCGTTTCGCCCTTTCACCCTTTCACCCATGACGCTCCTCCCATGCCCCTACGCAAAACCGTCACGAACGACTCGGCCACTCCCCGCAAGCGCCCGCGTGCGGGGAGTCGCGCCGGGGCTTCGGCGCTGGCGGTCGCGTCCTTGCTGCTCGCGGTCTCCGTGCGTGCGGCGATGCTGCAAGGCGAGCTGACGCTCGGGCGAGGCTCCAGCCGGCTCGAGGCGGCCGAAGCAGTCGTGTGGGTCGACCGCATCCCCAGCACCGTCGAAGCGCAGCTCGTGCAAGGCCCCCGGCTGTGGTTCTGGCAGCGCTGGCTCGGCGTCAAGCCCCCGGCACCACCACCGCCACCGCACGTCATCGAGATCGGCAGGCGCTTCCTGCCGCGCGTGACCGCCGCACCCGCACACAGCCGCGTCGTCTTCCAGAACCGTGACCAAGTCTGGCACGGCGTCTTCAGCGTCACCCCCGGACACAGCTTCGAGGTCGGCAAGCGCGCGCCCGGACAGCTCGATACGTTGCATGTGGGTGGCGCCGGCATCGTGCAGATCCGCTGTGACATCCACCCGGACATGGCGGGCTGGATCGTGCTCACCCCCAACCGTGCGTTCACGCGCCCTGACGCCTTGGGGCACTGGCAGCTTCCGGAGCTTCCGCCTGGTCCCTATGTGATCCGGGCTTGGCACCCCGAGCGCGGCGTGATCAAGCGCACCGTGAATCTCACGAACGCCAACACTCCGATCCGACTGCGCTGGTAGCCACAGCTCTGGGCTCCAGCCGAGCCCGCCGCGGCCCAGGGATCGCTCTGGACCGCTCTCGCCGCCACCGTCCGCCCACCAGGCACGGCGTTCTGGTCGCTGCCCCGGGACTCGTTGTAGAGTGCCACGCCATGGACGACTTCCTGCTTCAACGGCGCGAACGCGCCGCCGCCGCGTGGGCACTCCGCGATGAGATCCTGCTGATCGGCTCGGGCCCGGTGATCCCGGTTCCCGGTGGCGCTGACCAGACCTATCCGTTCTTGGCGCACGCGGAGTACTTCTGGCTCGCTGGCCACGAGACGCCGGATGCCGTGCTCGCATTCGATCCGCGTGACGGCTGGACTGATTTCGTGCCGCCGGTCACGCAGGCCGAACGCGTCTGGGAAGGACGCAGCGAGTCGCGTGGCACGCCGTTGCACGAGTTGGGTGGCTGGCTCGCCGCGCGCCGGGGTCGGCCTGTGTGCGTATTGGGGTGCGACATCCCGGGCGTCCATGGCGGCGACGCCGTGCGCGCTGCCGACCTGCGCGACAAGCTGATGCATGCGCGCCGGCCCAAGGACGCGCACGAGATCGCGGTGGTCCAGAGAGCCTGTGAGGCGACCGCGGCCGGCTTCAAGGCGCTGGTGAGCGCATTGAAACCGGGCGTGACCGAACGCGAGCTACAGGTCGAACTCGAACTGGCGTTCCTGCGCGCCGGTGCGGACCGTACCGGCTACGGCTCGATCGTCGGTGTGGGCAGCAACTCGGCGATCCTGCATCCCACCCCCAGCACGCGCCGCACGCAGCCCGGTGACCTGGTGCTCGTCGATGCCGGCGCCGAGGTCGGTCGCTACACCGCCGACGTGACGCGCACCTACCGGCTTCCGGGCGGCGACGACAGCTTCTTCCGCTCGCTGCACGAGCTCGTGCACCGTGTCGAGAAGGACGCCATCGCGCGCTGTGTGCCCGGTGCCGAGTGGCGCGAGATCCACCTGGCGGCGGCACTGCAGATCGCCGAGGGTCTGGTGTCGCTCGGCATCCTGGTGGGCGCTCCGGACTCGCTGGTCGAACGCGACACCCACGCGATGTTCTTCCCACACGGACTCGGCCACATGGTCGGCCTGGGAGTGCGCGATGCGAGCGGCTACCTGCCCGGCCGCAAGCGCAGTGACCGCCCGGGATTGAACATGCTGCGCACCGACCTGCCGCTCGAGAAAGGCTATCTCATGACGGTCGAGCCGGGGATCTACTTCATTCCGGCGCTACTTCAAGATCCCGCACTGCGTGAACGTCACCGCGACGCCGTGCGCTGGGATCGCGTCGACAGCCTGCTCGACTTCGGCGGCATCCGCATCGAGGACGACGTGCTCGTCACCGACGGTACCCCGGAAGTGCTCACCAGCGCGATCCCCTGATCGCAGCAACTCCCTACCAGAACACGACACCCCCCTCGGACACTTGGCCGAGGGGGGTGTGTTCGTTCGAGGACGACGACTCGCTACGCGGTCTGTCTTGCCGACGCCAGCCGGGACTCAAGTGCCGCGAGTTCGTCACGGAGGCCCTGCGGCAACTTGCTGCCGAACTTGTCGAAGTGCGCTCGCATCAGCGGCACTTCGTTGGCCCAGCCCTCGATGTCGACGCGCAGCAGTTCGGCCATGGCCGCCTCAGTGAGGGCGAGGCCGGTGACATCCAGCGTGCCCGGCGCAGGCAGCCGGCCGATCGGCGTGTCGATCGCCTTCGCCGTGCCCTGCACTCTCTCGACCACCCACTTCAGGACCCGGCTGTTCTCGCCGTATCCCGGCCACAGGAACTTGCCCTCGGCGCTCTTGCGGAACCAGTTCACGTAGAAGATGCGTGGCAACTTGGCGGCATCCGCCTGCGCGCCCAGCTTCAGCCAGTGCGCGAAGTAATCGCCCATGTGATAGCCGCAGAACGGCAGCATCGCCATCGGGTCGTGACGCAGCGCGCCGACCGCACCCGCGGCGGCGGCCGTGGTCTCACTGCTCATGATCGAGCCCAGGAACGTGCCGTGCTGCCACGACAGCGCCTCATTCACGAGTGGCACCGTGGTCGCGCGGCGGCCGCCGAACAGGATCGCCGAGATCGGCACGCCCTTCGGGTCTTCCCATTCCGGCGCGATGACCGGGCACTGTGAAGCCGGCACACAGAAGCGCGCATTCGGGTGCGAGGACTTGCGTCCGCTCTGTGGAGTCCACGGCCGGCGCAGCCAGTCGGTCAGGTTCGCCGGCGGCGTGTCGGTCATCTCCTCCCACCAGATGTCGCCATCCGGGGTGAGCGCACAGTTCGTGAACACCGTGTTCGACCCGATGGTCTTCATGGCGTTCGGGTTCGACTTCATGCTCGTGCCCGGGGCCACGCCGAAGAATCCGGCTTCCGGGTTGATGGCATAGAGCCGGCCATCGGCTCCGAACTTCATCCACGCGATGTCGTCGCCGATGGTCTGCACCTTCCAGCCCGGCAGCGTCGGAGTGAGCATCGCCAGATTGGTCTTGCCACACGCCGACGGGAAGGCCGCCGCGACGTACATGCTGGCGCCCTTGGGATCGGTGAGCTTCAGGATCAACATGTGCTCGGCGAGCCAACCCTCGTCACGCGCCTGCACCGAGGCGATGCGCAGTGCGTGGCACTTCTTGCCGAGCAGCGCGTTGCCACCGTAGCCCGAACCGTAGGACCAGATCTCACGCGACTCCGGGAAGTGCGTGATGTACTTGGTCTGGGCGTTGCACGGCCACGGCGAGTCCGGCGTGGACGGCGTGGTGAGCGGCGCACCGACGGAGTGGATCCCGCGCACGTAGTCGTCGCTCTGACCGAGCGTGGCCACCACCTTGCTGCCGACGCGCGCCATGACGTGCATGCTGGCGACGACGTACGGCGAGTCCGTGATCTCGATTCCCATGCGCGAGATGTCGGAGCCGATCGGGCCCATGCTGTACGGGATCACGTACATCGTGCGGCCCTGCATCGCACCCGAGAACAGATCGCGCAGTATCTGCTTGGTTTCTTCAGGGTCGCGCCAGTGGTTCGTGGGCCCCGCATCTTCCTTGGACTTGGAGCAGATGAACGTGAACTCCTCGACGCGCGCGACGTCGGCCGGATCCGAGCGGACGTACACGCTCCCGGGGCGCTTGTTGTCGTCGAGCCGGACCGCGGTGCCAGAATGCACCAGCAGCCGCAGCATCTCCTGGTATTCGGCGGCCGAGCCATCGCACCACGCAACGCGATCGGGCTTGCACATCGCCCGCACTTCCTCGACCCACGCCTGCAGATTGGCACTCGTGCTCATGGCATCTCCGGTCGGTCTTCACTATGGTATGCGGCATCCCGAGGGTGCCGCCGGGAACCTTCGCGAGTTGAGCACAAGCAGGATAGACCTCGGCCCGCCCGGCCCGCAAACCATGCGGTCCGAACGGCTTATTCCCCCTCGGACCCCACGGGTACCGTCTGGTAAGGAGTCCTGGATTGCCCCGCACCCTCGACTGGCGGCAACTGTTGCCGGATGGCCGCTCTGGCGTGGCCGCCGACAGCACCTCCGAAGCGCGCTCGCCATTCCAGCGCGACCACGACCGCATCCTGTTCTCGGGCCCGTTCCGCCGGCTGGCCGACAAAACCCAGGTCTTCCCGCTCCCGGTCGACGATCACGTCCACTCCCGCCTCACGCACAGCCTCGAGGTGGCCACCATCGGGCGTTCGCTGGGCACGCTCGTGGGGTACCGTCTGGCCGCGGCAGGGGCCACGCTGCCCCCGGGCCGCGACGCACGTGACGTGGGTGACTGCGTGGCGGCTGCCTGCCTCGCACACGACCTCGGCAACCCGCCGTTCGGGCACGTCGGCGAGCAGGCCATCCAGGAGTACTTCGAGCACCACGCGCCCGCTGGATTGCTCGACGGCCTGAGTGACCGTGAGCGGCACGACCTGTTGCGCTTCGAGGGCAACGCCCAGGCATTCCGCATCCTGACCCGGCTCGAGCAACCGTGGCGCGGCGGCGGCCTCGGGCTCACGTACGCCACGCTCGGTGCGTTCATGAAGTACCCGTGCACGTCGGAGGCCGGTGGTCGCAAGGACCGCGGGCGATCGGCCAAGAAGCACGGGATCATGGCGCAGGAACTCGCCGCGTGGGAATCGTGCGCGGCAGCACTCGGCCTCGAACGCCGGAGCGCGGGCGTCGACCACTGGCCGCGCCATCCGCTGGCGTTCCTCACCGAGGCCGCCGACGACGTCGCCTACCTGCTGCTCGATCTCGAGGACGGCTTCCGCTTGAAGCACGTGAGCGAGGACGACTACTTGAAGTTGGTGCGCCCGCTCGCGGGTGCGAGCGGCCAGCACGCCGACGCCACCCAGCCGCTGCCGAGCCGCAACGGCAAGCTCGATCGCGCCGGC
This sequence comes from bacterium, assembly GCA_031408715.1. Lineage (GTDB taxonomy): Bacteria > Eisenbacteria > RBG-16-71-46 > RBG-16-71-46 > RBG-16-71-46 > JAIOPA01. The sequence continues at coordinate 579 of JANNWR010000307.1, read as the reverse complement.
TGGCTGCGCGCGCGCGCCATCGACACGCTGGTGCACGAGCTTTCCGGTGCCTTCATGGCACACTTGGACAGCATTCTGTCGGGCACGTTCGACGACGAGCTGCGCAAGTCGATTCCGCACGCCACCGAGTTGCAGGCGGTCGAGACCGTGTGCCTGCAGCAGTGCTATCAGGCGCGTGACGTGCTCAAGATGGAACTGGCGGGTGCCGAGGCCATCCAGGGACTGCTCGGCTGTTTCGTGCAGGCGTTGCTGGAGCCGGGCACGCTGCGCGGGACGCACCAGCGCATGCTGCGCTCGATGGTGATCTCGGACGCGGGCTCGCGCTACGAGCAGCTCGTGCGCATCACGGACCACATCGCGGGCATGACCGACAACTACGCGGTGCGGCTCTATCGCGAGTTGCGCGGCATGCGCTATCCGGGCGGTCGCGACTAGCGGGTGTTCGGTTTGTTCGTTCTAGCTGAGCGGGCTCGTTGGTTCTGACGGCTGGCGCAGCGGGTGGAGCCTTGGCGGGACGCTTGCCACTCACCGCAAGGGCGGGGGGATCGCCAGGGTGACGAGGTGAACATACTCGTCACC
>JANNWR010000306.1:0-3382 GCA_031408715.1 bacterium | reverse complement strand
TTGTGGCGCGCGGGCCACGGGAGCAACATGCTGAGGCACGACACTGGTCGGGGGTTCCCATGCCCGCGACCTGCCTCGAGACAGCCTCCCCGGCTCGAAAGGAAGACGAATGGCCGCCCTTCCCGTGACATGCCGCCGCTTGCTGGCGCGATTCGTCCTTGGTGCGCTGACCGCCGTCGTGGCAGCCGGCACTACCGCCGGCTGCTCGTCCCAGCAACAGACCGAGATCGCCATCGACCTGCCTGCCGAAGTGCAGCGCGGGCTGCTGCTCAAGTGGCAGAAAGTGCCGGGCGCCGACGGCTATCGCATGGTGTTCAAGCGCATGACCGGCGTGGCGGTGTGCACGCTCATGGTCGAGGCCAGCAAGAAGCCCTTCTACGTGATCGTGCGCGACTCCCTGCCGCCGGGGCTGGCGCATGGCTGGCAGCTCGACATGGAGATGCACGCCATGAAGAAAGGCCAGCCGATGCTGGCGACGGGAGTGCGTCCGCTGCGGATCCCGTAGCGCGCCACGTACCTCAGGCGTCCGACGACTTCGCCAGCACGTCGATCATGCCTTCGCGATGCGTGTCGAGCAGGTCGGCGTTGCGCTCGAGCGCGATCCACCAGATCGCGGATGCCACGCCCATGAACACCAGCGTCACCACCGTGCCGGCGAGCAGGTCGTGTGCGTCGGGCGTGACTGAGCGCGCGCCCATCACTGTGACGACGATCGCGCCGCCCAACAGCATCAGCGCGAGCACCGCGCCCAGACCGACCAGCCCGCCCGGACTGCGGCGCGTCATGCCGCGCTGCGGCGGCTTGATGGGCTTGGCGATCGACACCCAGGTGCCCAGAACGGAGCCTGCAAGCAGCAGCGCCAGATAGCCGGACGCGAGCATCGGTAGCTGCGGCAGGATGGTGGCCGGGGAGCGCGCCACCATCCACGCGAACACCAGTGCCGCCTCGAGCAGCGCGCTCGCCATCCAGACCAGGTTCTTGCTCAGCACGAGGTCGCGTGAACGGAACGGCAGCAGGAACAGCGTGCGCACGCCGGGGCCGTCGTGTCCCCACAGCATGAGGTTGCGCCCGGCCAACGAACTCACGAGCAGGAACATCGGCATGAACGCCGAGAACTGGGTGTTGCCCGGCGGGCGCAGGAGCGTGAGCCCGATGGCCGTGAGCGGGATGATCGCCATCTGGTACAGCAACGACGGAGTGCGCACCAGGTAGCGCAGCTCGCGCGCCACGAGCACGGACTGCACCGCGGAGAGTCCGGGGATCCGCCGGACGAAGCCGGTATTCGCGGCGCTCATGCCATTGGGGCGCGGCACGCTGCCGACGCCCGCTCGCGTCGCACCGCTCGCCATGACGCGTGCGCCCCACCATGTCGGCAATACGATCAGCGCGGCGCACAGGAACAGCCCCACCGCCGCGGCCTCGTACGGCCCGGAACGATGTGCGCCCGCCACCGACGCGGGTGCGGCGATGGTCGGGATGTTCTCGAACAGGCGCATGGCTTCGTCGGACAGACGCTCCGGTGTGAACCCCGCCTGCTTCGCCTCGGTCATGAACCTCGAGGTGCGGCCAGTCACAAGGACCTGGAAGCCGACGATCGTGAGCGTGAAGAACAGCGCCGCCACGTAACGCATCCACTCACGACGCAGCAGGTCGTCGAGCAGAGCGAGCAGCATCTGGAGGATCGTCGCGCTCACGAACAGGAGCAGGACGCCCCCCGACAGTGCGGCGACGAGCGCCAGGCCGCCCGAGTGCTGACCCACGCCCACGGCCGCCGCGAGTAGCGAAGGCAGCGCCATGAGCATGATCGGCTCGGTGAAGGACGCCAGCGTGTTGGCGGCGAACACCGTGAGCGGTCGCAACGGGTAGCGTTTGAGCTTGTCGAGTTCGAATGTCCGGCCCATGGCTCCGGTCAGCAGCGACACCCACAGGACCGCGAGCTGCACGCAACCGAACACCACCAGCAGCGCGGGTGCGCCGGCCCCACGCGCATAGGTGTGGGCGGCGATCGCACCGCCCACGTAGAGCGGCGACATTGCGAGTGCGAACAACGCGGTGACTCCGGCGGTGGCCCAGCGGCTGCGGAAGTTGGTGGTGTTGATCCCGATCCGCCAGCGCAGCCAGAACAGCAGGCGCAGCGTTCTCACGCGCCGGGCTCCCGCCGTGTGGTCAGCCAGTCCAGCCCGGCGCTCGCGTCGTCACGCACAGCACCCACCGTTTCGAGGAACATCTCCTCGAGCGAGCGCGTCCCACCCGCGCTCTGACGCAGGTCGTCGATCGTCCCGCACACCGCCAGCTTGCCCTTGGCGATGATGCCGACGTGCGTGCACAGCTTCTCGACCACCTCCAATACGTGCGAAGTGAGGAACACCGTGACCCGGCCGCTGTTCACCAGCTTCTGCAGCAGGTCGCGCAGCTCGCGCGTCGCCACCGCATCGACGCCTTCGAAGGGTTCGTCGAGGAACAGCAGCCGCGGCTCATGAATGAGCGCGCAGGCCAGCGCCAGCTTCTTGCGCATGCCGTGCGAGTAACTCGACACCAGCTTGCGGGCATCCTCGGTGAGGTCCATGGCCTCGAGAAGTTGGCCCGCGCGCCGGCGCGCTTCGGCACTCGTGAGTCCGTGCACCTCGCCCACGAAACGAAGATGTTCCTCGCCCGAGAGCCGTTCGAACAAGTGCAGGCCGTCGGGGACCACGCCGATGGCGCGCTTGATCTCGAGCGACTGGGTCTCGACGTCGTAGCCGAGCACACGCGCGGAGCCGCTCGAAGGCGCGAGCAGGCCAGTCAGGATGTTGATCGTGGTGGACTTCCCGGCACCATTCGGCCCCAGGAAGCCGAAGAACGAGCCTTCGGGCACCTGCAGCGACAGACCGTCGAGTGCAGGGCGTCCGCCGAACAGGCGCGACAGCTGGAATGTCTCGACAGCGAACCCCGTACTCGGTTGACGGGGCAGTTCCAAGCTCGTGCTGGATTCCATGGAGTCCTCCGGACCAGAGCAGGATAGCGTGCGCCATCGTGAGCAAGCGAACCGCGCGTTCAGTTCCGTTACACGGGATTCGCTGACCGTACCGCTTCAGGCCTGCGGCAGGCTCAGCGTCGCGGTGATCGGCGCGTGATCGCTCGCACGCCCGGGACCGTCGAGCCCGGGCACGGTCGCTCCGTGCGCCGCCACGGGCGCGAACCCGCGCACCGCGATCCAGTCGAGCCGCAGGCGCGAACGGCGCTCGACCCAGGCCAGCCCGCACGACGCGAGCGCACGCAGCGGCCGCGGCATGGCATGCACCTCTCCAAGGCGCGAGAAGCGCATATCGAGCGTCGGCGCGCGATCCATGATGGGTTCCCACTCGAAGCCCGCGGCGCGTAGGTGCTCGAATAGCATCTCGCG
>JANNWR010000305.1:0-2163 GCA_031408715.1 bacterium | reverse complement strand
GAACCTGCGCGATGCGGAACAAGGGTGCACCTCTCACTCGAGCCGGGGGCGCGAGCCCGCTGGGCTTGCAGCCAGCGAACCTCGCGAGCCTCGATGTGTGCTACTTCACGGGCGTGGCCTTGGGCGCCAGCCCGAGTTCCTTCCAGGTTTCCGGCTCGACCGGACTCGGCGAGCCGTCCATCAGACTGGTCGCGCTCGCCGTCTTCGGGAACGCGATGACGTCACGGATGCTGTCCCGGCCGCCCAGCAGCATGATGATGCGGTCGAGCCCGATGCCGATGCCGGCATGAGGGGGAGAAGCATACCGGTAAGCCTCGAGAAGGAAACCGAATTTCTCGTGCGCCTGCTCGCGAGTGAGCCCGGTGACCTTCATGACGCGCTCCTGGATGTCGGGCCGGTGGATACGCACCGAGCCGGAACCCAATTCGTTTCCATTGAGCACCACATCGTATAGCTGGGCATACACCTTGCTTGGGTCGGTCTCGAGAAAGTCGAGATGTTCCGGGTTCGGCATGGTGAACATGTGGTGCTTGGGCTCCCAGCGCTTCTGGTCGTCGTTGTACTCGAACAGCGGGAACTCGCGCACCCAGACGAAGCGCCAGTCCTGCTCGTGGCCGGACTTGTTCAAGAGCCCGCGCTTTTCCAGCAACTCCTGCCCGAGCTGCGTGCGCAGCACGCCGAGCGCCTTGCACGTGCGCTCCCATGGGCCATTCGTGAACACGACCGCGTCACCATCCTTGGCCGACACCTTGGCCAGGAACTCGTCGAGCAGCGCACCCGGGAAGATGACCTGCTGCTTGTCGCGGTCGGCGGCCTGCACCTTGAAGAACGTCAGCCCGCCCGCCCCCGCCGACTTCACGACCTCCTCGAACTTGCGCAGCTGCGTGCCACTGATCTCGGCACCGCCGGGGATGCACATGGCCACCGCGATGCCGCCCGGCGCCTTGGCGCCATTGGCGACGACGTTGCGCGGCGATTGCGCGCAGATCGCGGTGACGTCGGTGAACTCGAGCCCGAAACGCAGATCGGGCTTGTCCGACCCATACGTCTTCATCGACTCGTCGTACGTGATGCGCGGGAACGGCGTCTTGAGCTCCACACCCAGCGTCTCGCGCCACACGGCGGCGAACAGCCCTTCGACCGCGGTGAACACGTCATCTTCGGTGACGAAGCTCATCTCGAGGTCGATCTGCGTGTGTTCGGGCTGGCGGTCGGCGCGCAGGTCCTCGTCGCGCAGGCAGCGCGCCAGCTGGAAGTAGCGGTCGCAGCCGGCGATCATGAGCGTCTGCTTGTAAAGCTGCGGGCTCTGCGGCAGCGCGTAGAAGCTGCCGTGGTGCACGCGGCTCGGCACCACATAGTCGCGCGCGCCCTCGGGCGTGGGCTTCACGAGGATCGGCGTCTCGATCTCGAGGAAGCTCTGGCTCGACAGGTAGTTGCGCGCTGCGGCCGCCGCGGTGTGGCGCAGGGCCAGCAGTTTGGCGAGTTCCGGCCGGCGCAGGTCGAGGTAGCGGAACTTCAAGCGCAGGTCCTCGCTCGCCAGCATGTGCTCTTCGTTGACCTGGAACGGCAGCGGGTCGCACGCCGACAGCAGCTTGAGTTCGCGCGCGTCGACTTCGATAGCGCCGGTGGCCAGATCGGCGTTCACCGCGTCGGCGGGGCGTTCGACCACCACGCCACGGACCGCGATCACGAACTCGTTGCCCAGGTGCGAGGCACGCTCGAGCAGTTCCTTGCCGCCGGTCTCGGGACGGAACACCACCTGCGTGAGCCCGTAGCGGTCGCGCAGGTCGGTGAACAGCACGCCGCCGTGATCGCGCGAACGGTGAAGCCAGCCCATGAGCGTCACGGTCTGGCCGGCATGCTCACGCGTCAGCGCGCCGCAGGTGTGCGTGCGCCGCCAGTCGCCGAGTCCTTCGAGCACATGTGCCACGATGTCGTCTCCCCTATCCCGAGATGCGCGCGCTGAGCGCGGCCGCGAGTTGGTCGAGCTTGACCGCCACCTGTTCACCCGACTTGGAATCCTTGAGCATCACTTCGCCGCGAGACCATTCGTCCTCGCCCGCGATGACCAGGAAGCGCGCGCCGCTCTTGCCCGCGGCCTTCATCTGCGCGTTGAACCCGCGCGCTTCGACGTCGCTCTCGACGCGGAACTGCTTGCGCAGT
>JANNWR010000304.1:0-4788 GCA_031408715.1 bacterium | reverse complement strand
CAGCAAGGACGACGTCTCCGGCTCGAATGGCGTGCACAACTCGGAGTTCCTCGACATCCTGCCGGGCGTCGGGCGCGACGACATCGTCGGCGTGCCGGATGGCACCTTCCAGGTGCACGGGCTCAACACGCGCCGCGTCACGGGCCGTAACACGCCGTCGACCGTCAACGCCATCTTCAACGTCCGCAACTTCTGGGATGGCCGCGCGAATCGCCGCTTCAACGGTCGCAATCCGTTCGGCGACTCCGATCCGAACGCCCGCATGCTGCGGGTGAACGACCTCGGCGAGCTCGACCGGGTCCGGATCTCCATCAACAACGCGAGTTTGGCGTCCCAGGCCGTCGGCCCGCCGAACAACAACACCGAGATGTCTGCCGCCGGCCGCGACTGGCTCAAGCTCGGCAAGAAGATGTTGTCGCTGCAGCCGCTCGGCACGCAGCGCGTTCACGGAGAGGACAGTGTCCTCGGCGAACTCGCCATCACCGGCGGTCCTGGCCTGAACACCACGTACGCCGACCTCATCCAGAAGGCGTTCGCTCCCCAGTGGTGGAACTCGCAGCTCATGGTCGACGCAGCTCTCAACGTCATCCCGGGAGCGACCGCGACTTCGTTCGGCGGCAGTGCGCCGACCGATCAGTACACCCTCATGGAAGCCAACTTCTCCATGTTCTGGGGCCTGGCGATCGCGCTTTACGAGTCCACGCTGATCTCGGACGACGCGCCCTACGACCAGTTCGCAGAGGGTCACTCGAACGCGCTGACGCCGCAGCAGCAGTTCGGGCTCAAGTTGTTCCTGAACAGCAGCACGGGCAACTGCGTCGCCTGTCATGCGGGATCGGAATTCACCGGCGCGACGTTCAGCGCCCGGCTCGACCCGATCACGAAGGACGGCATGATCGAACGCATGATCATGGGCGACAAACGCGTCGCCGTTTACGACGGCGGCTTCTACAACATCGGCGTGCGTCCCACCTTCGAGGATGTCGGTGTGGGCGGCAGCGACCCGTTCGGCAACCCGCTGTCGATCGCCCGCCGCGAAGCGCGCCAGCTCGGCAGTGTCGAAGATGCCGAACTGTCGCCGCCGATGGACCCGAACGAGCGCATCGCCGCGGATGGCGCATTCAAGACGCCGACGCTGCGAAATGTCGAGCTCAACGGACCGTACTTTCACAACGGCAGCGTCTCCAAGCTCGGCGACGTGATCGACTTCTACACGCGTGGCGGCAACTTCCGGGACGAGAACATCAACGACCTGGATCCGGATATCCATCGGGTGAAGGGGCTGATCGGCCGCCCGCATCGCAAGGCGGCGCTCGCCAGCTTCCTGCGCTCGCTCACCGACGAACGTGTGCGCTGGAACCGGGCACCGTTCGACCACCCCGAGATCACGCTGCGTCTGGGCTCGAACGGAAGCGAAGTCTCGGTCCTGCAGGATCTGGCGATCGCAGGTCAGGCGCAGGACGTGGCGACGTTGCTGCCCGCCACGGGCCGCCACGGCGCAAGCCAGCCGGTTCAGCCGTTCCTCGGCGCGCAGGTGTTCGACCCGTCGCCGATCAACGCGCCGAACCCGGTGTTCAGCGGCATGATCCTGTGTGCCACGGACTCCGTGTACGTCGGCACGCGCTTCGACACCGAGGGCGACATCTGGAGCAATGGATTCGTCCGCGTCGCCGACCGCGCGCGCGCGCGCCACATGCATGGCGACATCTCCGCCGGAGGTGACGTCAAGGTCCGCGGCGACTCGACCGTGATCCATGGCAGCGTCATGGCGCGCGGGCAGGTGTCACTGTACCCGTCGACCGGTGTCACGGTGGAGGACGGTGTCGCCGGCAGCTTCGTCGAGTTCTTCGCACCTCTCATGATGCCCGTGCTTCCTGCGGCCGTCCCGGGTGCCCAGAACATCACGGTCGCCAGATTGGCCACGATGTCGCTGCCGCCCGGCCGCTACAACCTGGTCACGGTCCGCCCCGGCGGCAAGCTGATCCTCACGGACGGCGAGTACGTGTTCCAGGGCTTGAACCTCCAGGAAGCCTCACGTCTGGTCTACGATGAGAACGGCGCACCGGATGTGCCGACTGCTTCCGGCGAGATGCCCATCCGGCCCACCGAGCGCACCACGATCCAGATCGTGAGTGACTTCGCGGTACAGACGGGTGCCAGCGTTTCGTCGGGCAACGCCGCGCGCAGCACGCATCTGCGCATCAACGTGCTGAGCTCGAACAAGACACTGCGCTTCGGCCGCCTCGCCACGTTCCACGGCTCGCTCGTGGCTCCGGGCTGCCGTGTCGTCATGGCGGACGGTGGCACGCTGCAGGGTGCCATCTTCGCGAAGACGGTCGAGACCGGGGACCTGTGCACGCTCCGGCCGCATGTCCTGCCGGAGGACATCGATCCGCTGGTGCTTCCCGTGGTGGCGGCCACCGCGACAGCGGCAGCTCCGACTTCGGACGGAGGTGCTTCGTTCCTGAACACCTCGGCCTCGGACCTCGGGCTCGAGTTCACGCTGAAGCAGAACCAGCCGAACCCGTTCCGCGTCGGGACGGTCATGCGCTTCGCGTTACCGGAAGCGCGTGAGGTCCGCCTCGAGGTGTTCGACGTCAGTGGCCGCATGGTGAAGTCGATCGCACGCGGCAAGTTCGGCCCCGGCCTGCACACGCTGGTCTGGAACGGGCTCGGCGAGCGCGGCACGCGCCTGCCGAGTGGCGTGTACCTGTACCGCCTCGCGGCCGGCAAGGACGTCGCCAACCGCAAGCTCATCATGATGAACTGATCCGCATCACCCGACGGGCACCGCCACTGGGTGCATGCGCCGGGAGAAGTGAGCGGCGGCCGGACCCGCGAGGGACCGGCCGCCGTCTCGTTTCGTGTTCGCGTCAGCTCGCACTACTTGCCGTGCTCGACGCGCGTCGCGTGGTAGCGCTCCATCAGCCAGCGGCCATCGCGCTTCACGAACACGACCGTCTCCAGGAAGTCGAACGGCATCGGCGCGCCCTTCACGGGAGTCCACACCTCATGATTGCGCATGCTGGTCCAGGCCACCGAGTCCGTGACGACCGTACGGAAGTCCTTCATGTCGGCGCTCTGAGTTCCCTGCCCCACGCCGGACATGATGTCGCGGATGAGCTCTTGGCGGGTCTTCACGTTCGTGTGCTCGAAGATGAAGAACTCGGGGGCGAGCGGTGCGGCGATGCCCGCCGAGTCTTGTGCGCCGATCGCGACATACCAGCGACGCAGCACGGCCTCGACGCTGTCAGGCGAATCGAGTGGTGCGCGGGTGAGCACAGGGGGGGGTGCCGCCGGTGCGCAGCCGGCAGCCCACAGCACGGCCATCGTGATCAGCCCGGCGGCGCCCTTCCGGGCGCGGCTCACGCCGGACCTCCTGAGAACGGCATCCGGCGCCAGCGTTGGCCTGTGGCCGCGTAGAGCGCGTTGGCGACCGATGGGGCCACCACGGGAACGCCGGGCTCGCCCACGCCGCCAGGCTTCTCGTGACTCGGCACGATGTACGCCTCGATCACGGGCGTGTCGCCGATGCGCAGGATGCGGTGACCGTCGAAGTTACCCTCGACCGTGGCGCCTTTGGCGAACGTGAACTGGCAATCGAGTGCTGCCGACAGTCCGAACACCACCGCGCCCTCGAGCTGCGCGCGCACGGTGTCCGGATTCACCACCTGCCCGCAGTCGATGGCGATGATGGCACGATGCACGCGCGGCATGCCCTTCTCGACCGACACCTCGGCGGCCATTGCGGCGTAGCTGCCGAACGACGCGTGCATCGCCAACCCGAGACCGTGACCAGACGGGAGCTTCCGCCCCCAGCCGGACTTCTCGGCCACCAGCTTCAGGACCGCGGCATGCCGCGGCTGGTCCTTCAGCAGCCCGATTCGGAACGTGAGCGGATCGGCACCCGCGGCCGACGCGCATTCATCGAGGAACCCCTCGCTCGCGAACGGATTCTGCGAACTCCATACCGAACGGAACCACAACACCGCGATGCCCGGGTCGCTCTGGACGTGCTCGGCACGATAGTTGGCCACCGCGTATGGCCAGTCGGTCAGCCCGTCGCTGATGTTCTCGTCCACCCCGTTCTTCACTTCTTCGGGCAGCAACTGCAGGCTGATCGAGGGCCCGACCACGCGATGGCGGAACGCGATCAGTTTGCCGGCGTCCACGCCCGCGCTCATGCGGTGCAGGCTTGCGGGCCGATAGAACCCGCCACGCATGTCGTCCTCGCGCGTCCACACCACCTGCACCGGCGCCTGGACCGCTTTCGACACGTGTGCTGCCTCGATGGCGTAATCGTGGAACAGCCGCCGTCCGAACCCGCCGCCGACCAAAGGCACGATGAGCTCGACATTCGCTTCGGGCACGCCGATCGCCTTGGCCACCTCGGGCACCGCCCAACTGGGCAGCTGCACCGGCGCCCACAGCTTGCAGCGGTCGCCAATCACGTGTGCGGTGGCGTTCTGCGGCTCCATGGGAGCGTGTGCGACATAGGGCACGTGGTAATCGGCCTCGAGCTGCTTGGTTGCTCGGGCCTGTGCTGCCGCGAAGTCGCCGGTCGCCTTGTGCTGCACGCCAGCCTTCGCCGCGTCGGCGTGGAACTGTGCCGCGATCGCCGCGGAGTCGAGCGACACGTGCGCGCCGTGATCCCAGGTGATGTCGAGCGCACGCCGGGCCTGCATGGCTGTCCATGTGTCGGTGGCGACGACCGCCACGCCGCGTTCGAGCGGGACGACGTGCTTCACGCCCGGCAATGCGAGTGCCTTCGCGCCGTCGAACTTCGCA
>JANNWR010000303.1:0-2544 GCA_031408715.1 bacterium | reverse complement strand
GGACCGTGGCCGTACACTCCGGGAGATGGTCGCGGAGCTGGAGCGGCGCCAGCTTCAGGAAGCGCTCGAACGCCATGGCGGGAACCAGAGTCAGGCGGCACGGGAGCTAGGCCTGACTGAGCAGTCTCTCCGCTATCGCCTTCGCCGCTACGCACTTCCGCCAAAACGCCATTTTCGGCGAACACGTTGATTTCGACGAAGAACGCGTTTGGCGCGATATCTGTAATACTGATAGCAGTTTAACTTCATCAAAGCTTTGTCATGCTCGCTATTATCAGCGAAAACATGCTTGTGATGCGCGCGGAAAACCTGCAGTTCAGGTCTTCTAGTTGAATGCTCTGCAATGAGTTACACGAATTCATTGCATGTTGCATGGTCGTGGCATGGCTCTGGCCTAAGGGAGATGCGGGACTCTCGTTGCACACCCGCTCCTGGAGGACACCATGCTTCGTGCCCGTATCGCCGTCGTCGCCCTCACCGTCGCCGTCGCTCTCAGCTCGCTGCTCGCGGGCACTGCGCACGCGCAGATCCCGGTCGGTTATAACGGCGGCAATCTGGTCGCACCGGCGCCACCAGCTGACGATGTCGTCATCACCCGCGTCCTGCCAGCGCCGAGCGTGTTGCTGTCCTTGCTGAGCGGGGACTCGTTCGCTGTCCGGCGCCGGATCCTCGAGCTGGCCGCGATGCGTGACCTGCGCTCTGCCGGGCACGCCGCACTCAAGCCATCCCGGCTTTCGGTCAAGCGCAACCCCGTCTGGGATCGTTAGCCCCCATGACGGGTGTTTGGAGGGAGTGGCGGGGGGTGCCGGGGGTGCCTTCCGCCGCCCTCCTGAAATTGAATCGCCGCACCCTGCCCAACATCCTGGTGGTTGGTGGCGCTCCCCCTGAGCGCGCCGCCGTCGTGCAGTCGCTGCATCGGGGCAGCGTGCTGGCCGCGAGCGCACTCGTTGCCGTGGACGGCCGCCGCGACGCCATGGCGCTCGAACAAGCGCTGCACTTCTGGCTCGGCCACGCCAGCTCTGAGCCTGAGCTGCGTTGTCATCGCGGGACGCTGTTCGTCGACGATGTCGCCGCACTGCCGCACGCCCTGCAACGGCTTCTGCAACGCCTTGCGCGGCGGATGGTCGGCATCCCTGCACAGGTGCGCTGCGGACCAGGACCTGCCCGCCTGGCCGCTGGCTGCGCCTTGGAGCCGGCGACGGAGGTCGCGCATGGGCGCCTCCTCGCCGATCTCCACGATTCGCTCGAAAAACTGTGCGTTCAGCTGGTGCCGGTGCCGGTTCGGCGGCCGTCGCGCCTGCGCGACTCCGTCCGCGCTCCAGCCGCCGGGCTGCCCGCCTCCGGACTGCACGCGATGAGCGTCGCGAGCGTTGGGTGAGCCGCAAGCGTGAGGATGCGTCGAGCCGGCTCCATGTGACAGGCCTCTCCAAAAGCCATGGTTCCCTCCCCCGAAGGACATGGCACCTGACTCTGCTTCGGGGGCGAACTCAGACGACCCGATGACGAGAAGGGGGTGGCGTGATAGTTTTGGTGCTGCGGTCGAGGCAAGGATCATCACCACGTCGGGCCAGGCGGGATGCTGGGTTGCGCCGCCGCGCGCATACAATCGTGCGGCTTCCTGAATCAGGGCACCGAGAGACCCGAGCAGGCTCTCCCCATGTGTGATCAAGCCGCAACCACTGCGGTGATTCCCGGAGCTGTCCTGTGGTCGGGCGCGGAGTCGTCCGCTCGGCTGCTACGTAGTGATGCTCGCGATGTTGCTCCAGCCCCCCCTGTCGGCTCGTCGAGAGTGTGTCGATGAGTCCACGCCGGGTGGTCGTGGGCCTCGCGCCCGACAGTTCACGAGACGCCATCATCGCCACGGTGGTCGCGATGGGGTACGACGTCACCGTCGCGGACAGTTTGGAAGAGTTGCTCCGTCTCGCGTCCTCGACAGCGCCGCAACTGCTGCTTGTCGACCAGGCCTTCGTGCAGCTGGCCGGGGCGGACTTCATCGCCCAGATCCACAGTCGGCTTCCCAGCACTCCGGTCATCCTGCTGCCCGCAGGCATCCAGGCCCGTTCGCCCGGGAACCCGGACGGCAGCGAACCCACCTCGACGCCCGAGCTCATGGTCGCAGTGGAGCGGGTGCTCGGGGCAAGTCGTTCCGCCGCCGCCGCCTCGCATGCCTCGCGCAAGCGCTCGCCGTTCGACCCATTCGTGGGGCAGAGCCCCGAGATCCGCAGGCTCGCCGAGGAAGCACTCAAGGCGCTGTCTTCCGAGAGCCCCATCCTGATCGAAGGCGAGACCGGTACGGGCAAGGGTGTGCTGGCTTCATGGCTCCACCGGCACGGCTCACGAGCGCAAGAGCCGTTCGTGGACCTGAACTGTGCCGGGTTCTCGCGCGAACTCATGGACTCGGAACTGTTCGGCCACGACAAGGGCGCGTTCACCGGCGCGGTCGGGAGCAAAGCGGGCCTGCTCGAGGTCGCGGACAAAGGCACGTTGTTCCTGGACGAGATCGGTGACATGGAGCTGGCGATCCAGGCCAAGCTGCTCAAGGTC
>JANNWR010000302.1:0-2288 GCA_031408715.1 bacterium | reverse complement strand
CGGCGAACATCCGGCTGCTGGCGCGCGCGCTGCGACCACTCTGGAGCGCGGGCGACGAGATCATCGTCACGGACCTCGATCACGAGGCGAACATCAGTCCGTGGCGCTGGCTGGAGCTCGAGGGGCTGGTGGTACGAGAGTGGCGCATGCGGCCCGGGACCCAGGCGCTGCATGCCGAGGATCTCGATGCATTGCTGAACAAGCGCACTCGGCTGGTGGCGTTCACGCACTGCGCCAACGTCGTGGGTACGATCCACGACGCCGCGGCCATCGTGGCACGCGTGCACGCTGCGGGTGCGCTCGCGTGCATCGATGGCGTGGCGTTCGCGCCACACCGGTTCGTGGACGTGAAGGCCATCGGCGCGGACTTCTACGGCATCTCGCTCTACAAACTCTACGGTCCGCACATCGGCATGATGTACGGCCGGCACGAACTGCTCGCAGCCGCGCGCGGGCAATATCACTTCTTCCACGGCGAGTCCGAGTTGCCCTACAAGCTCGAACCCGGGGGAGTGGTGCACGAGCTGGCGGCCTCGCTGCCCGGTATCGTGGACTATCTCCTCGAGCTGGAGTCCTCGCTCCCCGGCGCTGCCGCCACCGTGCCCGCGCGTGCGCGACTCGCGCGCGCGTTCGATGCCATCGCGCAGCACGAGAGCGCTCTGGTCGCGCCGTTGCTGGAGTTCCTGCACGCACGCCGCGGCGTGCGCGTGCTGGGTGAACCGTCGGCGGACCCGGCGCGCCGAGTACCGACGGTCGCTTTCACGGTCGAGGGGCGGAAGGCCAGCGAGTTCCCGCCGCGGCTCGATGCGCGCCAGGTCGCGGTGCGTTATGGCCACTTCTACGCATACCGTGCCATCGAGGCGCTGGGCCTGCTCGAACGCGACGGCGTCGTGCGTGTGAGCATGGCGCACTACAACACGCCCGCCGAGGTGGCTCGGCTGATCGAGGGGTTGGACGCGGCGCTTGCGAGTTAGCTGGCCACCGCCGATGGCACGCGCGGCACCACGCCGGCCTCGTGCAGGCAGCGCTCGATACGGTGCAGCGTGGTCGTGATGTCCTCGTCGAGCCCGACCGAGAAGCGGATGAGCCCGGGCGATACACCGGCCGCGGCGCGCTCCGATTCGGGGATCTCGCTCGACGTGCTGCTGCCGGGTGAGCTGAACAGCGTCTTGAAGTAGCCGAGGCTCACGGCCAGATAGCCGACCTTCTCGCGCTGCATGCCCGCCATGAGCGTATTGGCCTGCGCGTGCGTGCCGGCATCGAGCGTCATCATGCCGCCCCAGCCATAGCCGATGTTCATGAGCGAGCCCAGCAGGTCGTGCGTGGCGTGCGACTGCAGGCCCGGGTAGTGCACGGCATAGCCTTTCGCTTCCAGCTGCTGTGCCAGGAACAGGGCGTTGGCGCCATGCTGCCGCATGCGGATATGCAGGCTGTGCAGGTTCTTCAGGATGGAGGCGGCACGCGTCGAATCGAGCACCGGTCCCAGCAGCATGCTCGGGCCGTTGTTGATGTCGTTCAGCCGGGCGATGAAGTCGTGTGACGACACCACGGCGCCCGCTACGCAGTCGCTGGTGCCGTTCACGTACTTCGTCAGGCTGTGCACCACCACGTCGGCGCCGTGGCGCAACGGGGACAGCAGCATCGGGCTGAAGGTGTTGTCGACGACGAGCACCGCACCGTGGGCGTGTGCCAGGGTCGCGAGGCGCGGCAGGTCGCTGACCTCGAGCAGCGGGTTGCTGATCGATTCGCAGTAGATGACGCGTGTGCGCGGCGTGATCGCGGCACGCACCGCGTCGAGGTCGGTCAGGTCGACGAACTTCGTGATCACCCCGAAGCGCGGCAGCAGGTTCTTCAGGAGCGCGTACGTCCCGCCGTAGATCGATCTCCCCGACACGATCTCGTCGCCCGCACCGGCCAGTGTCATGAGCGTCGTACTGATCGCCCCCATGCCGGACGCCATGACCTGAGCCGATTCGCCGTCTTCCATGCGCGCCAGCGCGTCCGCCAGATGCTTGTTGGTGGGGTTGAAGTGGCGGGAGTACAGGAAGCAGCCCTCGATCTCGTGCTCGAAGGCGTCCTCCATGCACTGCGGGTCCAGGAACGTGTAGGTCGACGAGTCGGTGATGCTGGGGTTCACGTCGCCGAATTCCCCGAACACCAGCAGATCCTGGACGCGAGAGGCGGGGTCGAACTTCATGGCGGACCTCCGGGTGGGATTGGTCGTGGCGAGAGAGGCCACCCCGGATTGAGCGCCTGTCGCGGGGCTGGGTCAAGGGTGTCTTTCGTCG
>JANNWR010000301.1:0-2638 GCA_031408715.1 bacterium | reverse complement strand
GCCTGCGTCGCGGTGTTCGTGTGCGGATTCGTATCCGCGTCCCCGGTGGGGGCGCGCATCCTGAAGACGCGGCGCGTGGAGCAGGGCAGCCGGCCGCTGGCGCTCACCGTGGGCAGCGGCTTCGAGTACGAGACCGATGGCGAGGAGTCCGAGTACGGGTTTCCGTTCCTGACCGAATACGCGCTCAGCGATGTCATCAAGCTGCGTGCGGAGCCCAGCTTCGTCCTGATCCGCAAGAAGGCAGGTGGTACGCGCAGTGGGTTCGGGGATCTGGAGACCGCCGTGACGTTCGAGTTCCCGACCGAGCGCCGCTACCGGCCTGCTGTGGCGCTCGAAGCGCTCGTGAAATGGCCCACGGCGCGCAAGGGCGAGTTCGGTTCGGGCAAGACCGACTACACGCTGGGTGCCATCGTGAGCAAGGAGTTCGTGCAGTGCGACGCCGAACTGAATGGCGCCTACACCGTGGTGGGCGACCCGCCCGGCGTATCGTTGAAGGACACGTTCGAGGCCTCGGCCGCACTGGAGTGGCACCTGAACTCGGTGTTCGACGCCGTGGGTGAGGCCGTGGTGGCCGGTGGCGCGGGCGGGCGGTTCCGCAGCCATACGACCGCGCTCGGAGGATTCGCCAACATCGGTGGGCCCGAGCAGGGGCAGACCGAGTACGAGTTCACGCTGGGGCTGACCGAGAAGCGCGGCGAGTCGATCAAGTACGAGCAGGGCGTGGTGATGAAGTCCGGCGGCGCGTTCCAGTTCGTGTTCGCGTGGGAATGGGACTTTGGCGGGGGACGGTGAGGGGTGCGGGGCGGGCCGGCGGAGGTGGACGGACCCGAATCCCCACCGATGCTGCCTTGAGGCCGCTGTGAGGCAGGCGCTACAGTCCGCCGTATGAGCAGCCTCATCGTCACTTCCTCGCCCGACGTCATGAGCGGCACCCCCGTGTTCGCCGGCACTCGCGTGCCCGTGCAGACGCTCATGGACTACCTGCAGGGCGGCGAGACGATCGAGGACTTCCTCGAGGGGTTCCCGACTGTGACCCCTGAACAGGTCGTCGCGTTCCTACGCTAAGCGACGAACTGGCAAACCTGCCGCAGCAGGGCGCTCGCCCGCGAGAAGTTGCTGATTCGGGAGTGCGGGCTGGTCGTAGTAGTCTGCCGATGGCGAACCCCGTTCGCCTGCCCCAAGTTCATGTGCCCGCCATCGATAGGAGCCGCCCGATGCCGCGTGTATTCGCGATCCTGTGTGCGACGCTGCTGTTCGCCTGCTGTGGCTGTAACAACTCGTCGCCCGAAGCCACCCGCACGGAAGTCCAGCAGTTGGTGCGCGACTACGTGGACGCCAGCAACAAGCCCGACGTGACCGCCATGATGGAGTTGGTGAGCCGAACCGACGGGGTCAGCATGGCGATCAATGGCAGCGTGGCTCGGGGCTGGGACGCCATCCGCACGTACAACGACGGTGCCACAGCGGCCGCCTCCGGCAGCTTCCAGATGGCGCTGGGCTCGATCGACGTCCGCCCGCTGGGCGGCACCGCCGCGATCGTGGTGGCACCCGTGACGCTGACCATCGGGGGCGCCAACCAGGACGAGAGCGTGCAGCGGACCGGAGCGCTCAGCATGGTGCTCGAGAAGGGCGACAAGGGCTGGAAGATCGTGCACCAGCACATGAGCCTCGAGCCCGAGCAGGTCGAGGGCGACTAGCGGTCGGCCGGTGAGCAGTCGGACGAGGCTGTGCCGGGTCTATCGCCCGCCGCAGCCTCGGTCTGCTAGGCGACGAACTGACACACCTGCCGCAGCAGCGCGCTCGCCCGCGAGAAGTTGGCACCCTTCACCAAGATGTAGTCCGTGTCGTACGTGCTGATCACGAACACGCCGATGCCGGCCGCGGCCAGTGGCACGGTGAGCCCCGAGATCACGCCGGTCGTGGTGAACGGCACCGGCCCGACCAGTTCGAACGCGCGCCAGCCCTTCTCGACGAACAGCTCGACCGAGGGCGGCAGGTCGGTTTCAGGACAAACGACCGATAGCACAGAAGGCGTGCGCGTGATGCTCCAGAACTCCGCCGACTCGTGCAGCACCCAGGCCGGCAGCGGGCTATCCGCGGGGAACTTGCACACCGCCAGATGCCAGTCGGTCTCGCGAATCCGCAGCCCGGTCAGGCTCACGGGAACGTGACCTCGCCTTCGTCGTCCATGAGCACGATGGCCGAGCACGGGCAGTTCTCGGCGGCTTCGAGGATCTTTTCCGGGGTCTCGGACTCCGGGTCCAGGATGGTCGCCTTGTTCTTGCTGTCCACGCCGAAGGCGCCCGGCGCCGTCTCGCGGCACAGGCCGTGGCCACAACACTCTTTGTGGAGGATCTTGATCTGCATGGGGGGATGGCTCCGGTAGGGCTGTGCATGTTGGCCGATGACCGGGCGGGACACAAGCGCCGGTCACGCGGAGCCGTGGGGATGGGGCGTCCGTCGGGCGGGGAGCGCCGGCGGGCGTAACGATGTTGTCGGCAACGGCGCAAGCGTTCTAGAGTCCGGCGTTCACTCTTGCCGCCCCCCACACCTTATAAAGCGAGACCGCCCCCATGAGCGAGCTGGACCGCTACCTTGCCGATAATCAGGGCCGCTTCCTGGAGAACCTGAAAGCCGC
>JANNWR010000300.1:0-8658 GCA_031408715.1 bacterium | reverse complement strand
GCGCGACTTGCCGACCGCGGCCGCGATCAGGTCGTCGTGCGTGCCGGACTCGAGCCACGGCCCCAGCGTGAGCACCGCGCTCACCGACAGCCGCCGGTCCGCCAGCATGTCGAACAGCACCGGGCGCTCGCGCGCGATGCGGGCGGCGCGCAGGTACTTCTTGGCGACGTCCTCGCTGAGTGCCAAGTCACGCTGGCAGTAATCCAGCATGGACGGGTAGCCGAGATCGCTGAACGCCCGACGCTCGTCGAACACGGCGAGGCAGGCGAGGAGCCCCGCAGTCGCACCCGACTCCTGGCGAGAATGCTGGCGGGCTTCGGTGGCGATGACCGGATCGCGCTGGCTGCTGATGCGCTCGAACAACATGCTGCACGCTCGCGACGGGGGCGAGGTGGCGCGGGGATTGATGCATGGAGCGTAGCACGAGCGTTTTCGAGTTCCGTGGATGCGATGGCGCGGGCGAACGAAGGCCCGGATCAAATTGCGTTCGGGATACGCCCGAAAGACCCGCGCCGCTACGGCTGCGTGCGACTGGGAACGCGTGCGGGTGCGGGTCTCGGAATCGGAATCAACGCGCGCCGATAGCCGTCAAGAAGATTCTTCGCGTTGTGGACGCGTGCTCCACGTTTCGGAAGCAACAGAGCGTCCCGACCTCGGACCGCACCGCGCGTGTCCCAGCTACGGCACCACCGCCGTGCGCACGCCGGCGCGGCCCTGTTCCAGCGCGTCGAGCACGCGGTTGATCGCAGCGGCATCGAGCGGCACGGTGGCGGTCACCGCGTGCGACAGGTCGAGCTGGCCGCGCTGCACGAACGCGATCAGCTCGTGCAGCTCGCCCAGCGTGTGGTCGTTGCTGCCGATCAGCTCGGCTTCGGGGCCCAGGATCTCGCGGTACGGATCGAGTTCGAGCTTGGCCCTGGTCAGCCCTACGAGCACCGCACGCCCCTGCGGTGCCAGTACGCGCACCGCCGCCTGCATCGTCGCGGGCTGGCCCACGAAGTCCAGCGTCACGTCGGCGCCCGCACCGCCGGTCGCGGCACGAATCGCGGCCACCGGGTCGCCGTCGCGCGCGTCGACCGGCACCGCGCCGAGTGTGCGGGCGAGTGCCAGCTTGTCGGGTGCCAGGTCGACCGCGAACACCTCGCGCGCACCGAGTGCTCGCGCCAGCTGCACCGCCGACACACCGAGCCCGCCGCAGCCGAACACGGCGACAGTCTCGCCCGTGCGCAACCGGCCGCGCCGAAGCGCGTGCAGCGCGGTAGCCGACGAGCACATCATGACTGCACCATGCTCGAACGGGATGGCATCGGGAAGCAGCACGGCATTGCGCGCCGGAACCGTGATGGACTCGGCGAAGCCGCCGTCCACATGATGACCGAGCATCGCGCCGCGCACGCAGAACGACTCGCGCCCGGCGATGCAGTTCGCGCACGTGCCGCACGTGAGCAGGTAGTGCAGGCAGACGCGATCGCCAACTGCGCCCGCCCCCACGCCACCCCCCACGCGTTCGACCACGCCCGCGATCTCGTGGCCGAGCGTGATCGGCATCGGCCCCATGGCGGACAGTCCGGCGCGATAGTGCGCGTCAGAGTGGCAGATGCCCGCGGCCCGAATGCGCACGCGGACTTCGCCAGCCGCGGGCTCACGCGCGAGCGCATAGCGAAGTTCGAGTGGCTGGCCCACAGCGGTCATCTGCACGGCTCTCATGATCGGTCCTCCTCGGGAACGGGTGAGCAGCGCGGTCGCCGAAAACATACCGTGACTCGGGCCGCCGCGCGCGGCTAGCATCCGCGACCATGGAGACCACCGTCGTTCCCGCCAGCGCCGCGCCGCGTCACCCGTGGGTGTGGGCCGTGCTGTACTTCCCGTTCGGCCTCACGATCGGGTTCCCGTCGATCGCGCTGGGTTACATGGCGAGCCGTGCCGGCGTCTCGGTGTCGGACATCGCCGGCGTGGTCGGCATGTCGTGGCTGGCCTCGGGCTGGAAGTTCACGTGGGCGCCGCTCGGCGACTACACGCTGTCGCGCAAGGTCTGGTACCGGATCGCCATCACGCTCGTCTCGATCGGCTTCATCGCCATGTCGAGCATACCGATGGGGCCGGCCACGATACCGCTGCTGTCGGCGATCGTGCTGCTCACCAGCATCTCGGGTACGTTCATCGCGTTCGCGACCGAGGGCCTGATGACGCACAACTCGCCGCCCGCGATGCGCGGCCGCTCGGGCGGCTGGTTCCAGAGCGGCAACCAGTTCGCGCAGACCGCCGGCGGCGGCCTGGGGCTGTGGCTCATGACGCACCTGCCGCACCCATGGATGGCCGGCGTGGGCTTGAGCGCACTGCTGTGGACGTGCTCGCTGGCACTGAACGGTCTCGAGGAGCCGCCGCGTCATCTGCAAGACGGTTCGCTCGGTGCGCGCGCCACCGACGCCTGGCGTGAACTCGTGACACTCCTGAGATCGCGCGGCGGCCGTATCGGGTTGATCCTCGCCATCCTGCCCATCGGCACCGGTGCCGCGCAGGGACTGTTCGGTTCGATCGCACCCGAGTGGAGCGTGGGTGCCGACGTCGTCTCGGCCGTGCTCGGCATCGGCGGCGGACTGGCGATCGTCGCGGGCTGCTTCGTCGGCGGCCGGCTCTCCGACATGGTCAGCAAGCCCGCGTCCTACGCCATCTCGTGCGCACTGGGCGTGCTCGGCTGCGTCGCCATCGCGCTGTCGCCGCGCACCGGGATCGGCTACACCGCGTCGACCTTGTTCTACACGTTCACGCTCGGCATGGCCGCGGCTTCGTTCACGGCCATGATCCTCGCCATCATCGGCAGCACCGCGGCGGCGACCAAGATCAACCTGTTCTTCGCGCTCAACACGCTGTTCAGCCTCGGCATGCTGCGCATCAATGGCTGGGCACACGACCACTGGCGTACGAACGGCATGCTCTACACCGAGGCCGCGGTCGGGGTGGGGGCACTGCTGGTGTTCGTGGTGCTGGCCTCGCGGGTGCAGGGCACCGCGCACGAGGAGCCCGCATAGCGTCCGCGGGGCGGCGCGCGCCGCTCGACGCGTGGCGCAGCGCGCAACCGGCTACAGCTTGTGCGCCACCCGTCTCGCTCGCGCTGCGGCCATGAAGCCCTCGATCTGGTAGCGGTGGCGCAGCACGTGCACGATGGCGTGCTCCATGAGTTGTTCGAAGTCGTAGTACTGACCCCAACTGGTCTTGATCTTCTGGCGCGGCTCGTACGCCGCCATGTGCGAGTCGTCCAGGCTCGCAAAAAACGCCTCGGTGTCGTCGGCCAGCTTTTCGAGGGCTGTCTGGTAGGCGCTGATCTTCGCCAGCTTCACGCGTTTCGGCTTGTCGATGCGGACCTCGCCCAGGTGCTCGTCCATCATCTTGAGGTAGCGATACCCGCAGTGCACGACGTGCGTGAGCACGGACTGGATCGAGACGCAGTCCTGGTTGCGCGTCTTGGCGTCGGCGATCGCAGCGAGCCGCGACGGCGAGACGGGCTCGATGCGGGCGATCAGGTCGGCGATGGCGCGGCGGTACTCGGCGAGCAGCACAGTGATGACGCGGCGGGACGCGGGCTTGCGAGCCATGGCGGGTGCGGGCTCCGGCGGGTGAGAGGGGAGGCGCGAGCGGTGGAATCGCTGGGATTCTCGCTCAGCGACACCGCCACGGGCAACGGCTCGCCGGACACGCTTGAGCGCCGGGCGATTGTGCCCCAGTGTCTGCGGTGCGCAGTCACCGTAGCACCCCTTGGGAGGTCCGTTACCCATGAACATCATGCTGGGATTCATCGTCGGATTCGTGGCGTGGTTCCTGTTCAACTACCTGGTCGCGGGGCTCTACACCGTCAATCAGAACGAGCGCGCTGTGAAGACCTCGTTCGGTCGCGCCGAGCGCGTCGGTGATGCCACCACGCTGAACGACCCGATCTCCGAAGCGCTCACCGATGAAGAGAAGCTGCGTTACTCCTATCCGCAACTGCGTGTCATCCCGCCGGGCGGGCCGTACTTCAAGTGGCCGTGGGAGCGTGTGTTCAAGGTCACGGTCGCCACACAGACCATGAACATGGCCGCCGACCTCGAGAACCCGCAGGCCAACTTCGGCGGCACCATGTTGGAGGCCGTGACCAAGGACCAGCTCAACACCGGGCTCCAGGGCCAGATCCGCTGGCGCGTGTCCGAGAAGAACCTTTACGCGTTCCTGTTCGGCGTGAAGCGCCCGATCGTGCACGTCATGGGTTACTTCATCTCGATCCTGCGCGAACGCATCGCCAACTTCGAAGCCCCCGCGGTCGCGCACCCGCCGCCGGCGGAGTCTGCGCTGGCCAGCCCCGAAGCGGCGACGGCGGCCATGGGGGTCTCGATCAACGACCTGCGCAAGAACCTGCGCGATATCAATGACCGCATGGATCACGAGTGCCGCACGTCGGCTGCGCGCTACGGTATCGTGCTGGACGCCTCACTCATCACCGGCATCGACCCGCCGCCCGAGGTGGAGTCGGCGCTTGCGGCCATCAACACTGCTTACAATCAGGTGTCGAGCGATATCAGTCTGGCGCAGGCCGGCGCGGACCAGAAGATCGTGCAGAGCAAGCGCGCCGTCGAGATCGAGACGCTGCGCGCTCAGGCCGAGGTCCAGCCGCTGGTGGCCGTGGCCGAGCAGCTCTCGGCGCTCAAGAAGACGGGTGTCGGGGCACTCGAAACCTACGTGCGTAACGTGCGACTGGGACTGTTCGGGGCCGCCAAGCGCGCCATCCTGGAAGGCAGCGAAGGCCGGGGGGAGCGCTCATGAGCCAGATCCAGATGTTCCTGATCGCCGCGGTCGCCACGTTCGTGGGCTTCTCGCTGCTCGTGCCGACGCTGTTGGGCATCGCCCGCATGCTCGGGCTGTACGCCATCGTCGACGAGCGTCGCTGCCGTGTCTACGTGCTGTTCGGCAAAGTGCTGGGTGTGCTGGACGAGCCGGGCCTGCACTTCCTGTGGGCCAGGCTCGGCATCGCCGCACTGGTCGTCAACTGGCTGGGCCGTTGCTACGTGCTCGACATGCGCCTGGACCAGGAGTACCTGCGCAGCACGCCGGTCAACTCCGAAGAAGGCGCGCCCATGGGTATCGGTATCTGGTACGAGATGTTCGTGGGTGACCCGGTGAGCTACTTGTTCAAGAACGCCGACCCGCGCGGCTCGCTGGCCGCCAACGTCGGCAGTGCGACCATTCGCAGCCTGTCGAACATGAAGCTCGCGGCGATGCTCGAGAACCGGCACGCCATGAGCCAGACCGTGCGCAACGAGGTGTCGCCCAAGTCGCAGGAATGGGGCTACAAGTTGGGCTCGGTGTACATCCGCAAGGTGCACTTCCGCGACGTCGGCATGATCAAGGGCATCGAGGCCAAGGTCGTGAACCGGCTGCGGCAGGTGACTTCGGCGATCAAGCAGGATGGCGCCAACCAGGTCAGCATCATCACCAGCACGGCCGAACGCCAGGCCGCGATCGAGTTCGCCAAGGCCGCGGCCATGCGCCCGCAGATCGTGGGCGACGCGCTGCAGCGCATCTCGCAGGATGCCGACATCGCGCGCGCGATGTTCCAGATCCTCGAGACGCAACGCCTGTTGGACAGCAAGGCCGAGATCACCATCGTGCCGCAGGGCAGCGGCATGATCACCGACCTGCTGGCCACCGGCGGTCCGAGCCACACTCCGAGCGGCGGCAAGTAGACAGATTGTCCGCGGCCGGCCCGGCGACTTTCGCCCGGGCCGGCCGCGCGTCCTTCAGGGAGATCGTCGGCATGTCCGCCAAGCTCACCGACACGCTGTGCACGCGCTGCGGGCTGTGCTGCGACGGCACGTTGTTCGCCGAGGTCGAGTTGTCGGGCCGCGCCGAGGCCACGCAGTTGGAGGCCATGGGGCTCGAGATCGACTCCGACGGTGCGCTGGAGTCCTTGCCGCTGCCTTGCGCGGCGCTCAAGGGCACGCGCTGCAGTGTGTACGCGCACCGGCCGCACGTCTGCCGCACGTTCGAGTGCCGGCTGCTGAAGGACGTGCGCGCCGGGGACGTCACCGTGGACGAAGCGTTGGTGTCGATCACCGATACGCACAAGCAGCTCGCACATCTGAGAGCATTGCTCGCGGGTATGGGCCAGCGAGCCTCGAAGTTGCCACTACGCGAACGCATCGCCGAAGCGCTCGCCCGCGAGCCGAGCTCTGACGCCGCCAAGCAGGCGCGCCGAGACGAACTGGGCATGGCCATGGAGGCGGTCGAGGAGTCGATCCGGGGCACGTTCCTGGGCACTCCAAAGGACTCCAGGTAGAGCTGTGGTGCGGGGATGAGCGCTGCGAGAGAGCTCCCGCAGCCTCGGCAGCCGGGCGGGAAATACAAATTCCATCGTCCCCGGGGGCCCCGGGTGATACCGTTCAGGGAGCCCCGGCGAATGGCTTCCCGGAACACTCCTTGCCGATCGGATCCCCGATGACCGCACCTCCCGCCGCTCATACCTTTCGCCGTCCTTCGCGAGGCATCCTGGCGATGATCGCCACGGCCGGTCTGTGCGTGCTGCCCGCAGTGGCTGGCGCGGGGCCGCTGTTCACGGCGCCATACATGTCGTTCGGCGCCGGCGGCCGGCCGTTCGCCGTGGCGAGCGCGGACATGAATCGCGATGGCTTCCCGGACTTGGTGGTCGCCAACCAGACCACCAGCTCGGTGACCGTCCTGCTGGGATTCGGCGATGGCACGCTGGCCGCGCGCGGGGACTTCTTCGCGGGCGTGAGCCCCATCTCGGTCGCGATCGCCGACCTGAACCACGACACCAAGCCCGACGTCGTGGTCGCCAACCTGGACGGCAACACGGTGTCGGTCCTCATGGGCGTGGGCGATGGCTCGCTTGCCGCGCGCGTGAGCTACCCGACCGGTCTGGCGGCGTTCTGCGTGGTGATCGCCGACCTGAATGGTGACAGCAAGCACGACCTGGTGGTGGCCAACGAACGCGCCAACACCGTGTCAGTCCTGCTCGGGAACGGCAACGGGACGTTCGGGGTCAAGCGCGACTTCGCGGTCGGCACGGATCCGGTGGCGATCGCCGTGACCGATCTGAACGCGGATGACAGCCCGGACCTGGCGGTCGCCAACACCACGTCGAACACGGTGACCACGCTGCTCGGCAATGGCCATGGCTTGTTCGGCAATCGCGTCGACATTCCCACCGGGCTCGGCCCGTTCTCGGTGGTCGCTCGCGACCTCGACGACGACGGTCTGGCGGACCTCGCCATCTCGAATCAGGGCTCCTCGACCGTGAGCGTCATGCTCAGCGGCAGCAACAACACGCTCGCCTCGACACAGGAGTACCCCACGGCGGAGTATCCCATGTCGGTGGTGAGCCACGACTTCGACGCCGATGGCATTCCCGACATGGCGGTGGCCAACTACCTGTCGGACGTCGTGCGCGTCTGGCGCGGCGTGGGCGACGGTTCGTTCGTGCTCAAGGGGGATTATCGTTCGGGCTTGCGCCCCGCATGCCTGACGCATGCCGATATGAACCTCGACGGCCGCGAGGACCTGATCACCGCCGATCAGGCGTTCAACACCGCTTCGATCATGCTCGGAAACGGCGATGCATCCTTCGGCGCGCCGGGTGAGTACGAGACTGGTGTCTTCCCAGCTGCGACCGTGATCTCGGACTTCAACGCCGATGGCAAACTCGACGTGGTCACTGCGGACAACGGCTCGGGGCAGGTGTCGGTCCTGTTCGGTACGGGCACCGGCGCGTTCTTCTCCCACATCGATTACTTCTGCGGCGCCGATCCCACCGCGCTCGCGGTGGGCGACCTCGAGCAGGATGGCCGCCCGGATCTCGTCGTGGCCAACGCGTTCACGAACTCCGTATTCGTGATGCTGGGGCAGGCCGACGGCACGTTCCTGCCGGGGCCCGGCTCGGGCGGCGGTGCGTTCTTCGTGGGGCTGGACCCGATCTCCATTGCGATCGCCGACTTCAACTCCGATGCGACGCCTGACATCGTCACCGCGAACTTCGACGACGCGACCGTGAGCGTGATTCCCGGCGTTGGCGATGGCACGTTCCCGCTGCGCTTCGACATCCCGATCGGGTTCAAGCCGTATCATGTGACCGCGGTGGACATGAGCCTGGACGGTCTCACCGACCTGCTGGTGACCGACCGCAGTACCAACAGCGTGGGGGTCATGCTTGGCCGTGGGGATGGCACATTCGGGCTGCCGTTCTATGTGCTGGCGGGCGGCGGGCCGTCTTCCACGACGACCGGCGACCTGAACTCTGACGGCAAACCCGACATGGTGGTGACGAACGAGAACACGGGTACGATCTCGGTGTTCATGGGCAACGGGCACGGCGGCTTCAACCAGAAGCGCGAGCTGCCCACGGGCAATGGGCCCGTCAGCGCGACGATCGGGGATTTCAGCGGCGATGGGAAGAACGACATCGCCGTGGCGAACGCCGACAACAACACGGTGACGGTGCTCACCGGCAACGGGCTGGGAGTGTTCACGAGCCGGAGCGACTACGGGACGGCGTCCACGCCCTCGTCCATCGTGTCCGGCGACTTGAACCGCGATGGCCGCCCGGACCTGACCGTGGCCGCGGCCAGATCGAACGTGGTCTCGGTGCTGCTGGGCACGGGCGGGCAGGTGTAC
>JANNWR010000299.1:0-1700 GCA_031408715.1 bacterium | reverse complement strand
CTGGAGTCGCTGGCCGCGCTGGTCGACTTCGTAAGGGAATTCCTGGGTGCCGAGCGAATGTCGGGCGAACTCGCGTTCGACATGGATCTCGTGATCGAGGAACTCTTCACCAATCTGGTGCGGCACGCTCGCGGCGGCGGCGACATCCGGGTCCTGTTGGAGCGGGGGCCGGGCGAGGTCCGGATCGAGTTGCGAGCGGCAGAGGCTTCTCCCTTCGACCCTGCGGCCGCGCCGCGCGTCCAGGTGGACCTGCCGCTGACCGAACGTCGTGCGGGCGGACTGGGCATCCACTTCGTCCGCGAGCTCTGCAAGCGTTTTCACTACGAATGGCGCGATGGTGTCGGGACGACCACCGTCGTGATGGGAGTGACCGAATAGTGCTCGAGCTGCGCGTCGAACCGGCCGGCGTCGTGGTCGTGAAGGGCCGTCTGGATGCGGCGGAGTCGGATCGCGCACTGGCCGCACTGGCTCAGGTGCCCGGTCCGCTGACGCTGGAGTGCAGTCAATTGGAGTACATCTCCAGCGCCGGCATCGGTGTCATCATGCAGACTTGGAAGCGACTCGACGCTCAGGGCAGCAAGCTCAAACTGGTCGGATTGATCCCGCGCGTGCGGAGCGTGTTCGCTTACGCCGGGCTCGACCGGGTACTCGATATCCAGTAGCGGCGTTCTCGCTTCGATCACATCCCCCGATTCCACCTGGCTGTCCGCCGGGCGTTTCGGGGCTGCCCATCGGTTCAGGGTTCCCGTTTCGTCCGCACTCGGACGTCCATCTCGACGTACCAACTTCGGGAACCTTGGCGTGTATTGATGGACGACGAGACGCTGGTCCAACGGAGCCTTGCTGGCGACCACTCGGCCTTCTCCGAGTTGGTCAAGCGCTACGAGCGACCGCTCTTCAACGTGGCCCTGCGCACCTTGCGGAATCGCGAGGATGCGCGTGACGCCACGCAGAGCGCGTTCGTGAAGGCGTGGC
Source organism: bacterium (assembly GCA_031408715.1). Classification (GTDB taxonomy): domain Bacteria; phylum Eisenbacteria; class RBG-16-71-46; order RBG-16-71-46; family RBG-16-71-46; genus JAIOPA01. Next base: position 725 of record JANNWR010000299.1, on the reverse strand, counting down.
TCCATCTGGCCCAGTTCGATCGCGGTCGGCGCTTCTTCAGCTGGATCTACCGGATCACGCTGAACGAATCGCTCAATCGGGTGCGCGAGCGCCGGCGGGTCGAACCGCTGGATGAGTGCCTCGTCGACGGGGGAGCCACCCCCGAGGATGACGCTGCGGACCGTGAGCGGAGCGAACAGCTCGAACGGGCCGTGGCGAGGCTGACGGACCGGCAACGGGAGGTCATCGTGCTGCGCCATGCGCTGCAACTGTCGTATGACGAGATCGCCGATGTCCTCCAGCTTCCCGCTCGGACCGTGAAGTCGCGACTTTTCTCCGCGCGGACGCGGCTGGGCGAGATCCTGCACGACATGGGCTACGCAGACGCGCCCGGTGCCGTGCGAACGGAGGCGCCGTGAATCGGTCACGCGAGGCGTTGGAAGAACTCATCGAGCGCGTGCTCGCGGGCGATGCCACGGCCGGCGAACTGCTCGAGTTCCAAGCCGGGCTGACGCACGACCCGGCCTTGCGCCAGCGTTTCGAGGCTCAGTCGGACGTGTTCCGGCGGCTCTCGCATCTGCAACCGTCAGAAGTACCCGCTGGGCTGCACGACGAGGTCATGGCCGAGGTCCTGCGCACCCCTCGCTCAGGCACGATCGCCGCCCCGGTCGTGGGGTCGGGGCAGTCCTGGTGGTCGGGTTGGGCCGGCCGACGGTTGGCCTTCCCAGCCGTCGCGGTCGCTATCG
>JANNWR010000298.1:0-5283 GCA_031408715.1 bacterium | reverse complement strand
CATAACCCTAAAAATAGAACCGAGCAAAATAATACAAGATTGGCGCTCCCAAAAGCAAACTATCAAGCCTATCGAGAAATCCACCGTGGCCCGGCAGGATGCTGGCGGCGTCCTTTGTTTTGGAGCCGCGTTTCATCGCGCTCTCGCAAAGATCGCCGAGGACTCCGACGGCTGCGAGGACTATTGCGAGCGGTATTGAGAATTGGAACGGCAATTCGGTGAAGAAGGTTAATGTGGCAACGATAGCGGCCCCAGACGCGACAACGAGGCCTCCGATCAAGCCCTCGACTGTTTTGCCGGGAGCTCAGCGCATCTTGGGTGTTCACCGAGGCCCCCTGACTGTCGCCAAACTCGCCCTGGCGTTCGCCGAGTGCGGTCATCCCCGCTCTCCATAGCGTCTGGAAGCCCCGGCGACGACCGCCGCCTGGGTCCGTACCCCCAGCCCGCGGGGGATTCCCCCCGGAACGCCCCATCTGGGCAGGCCGGTGAGCACTGCAGTCCGCAGTACGTGTTGTTGCATGACGCCAGCTGGGGAGCGAACCCGTTCGCTGGCGCGACCGCCGCAAAGCGCCGCGGCGGCAAAACGCAACGCGTCCCCGGGTGTGTGGTTGGACCGAGGGTTGCGATGAAGGGAATCAGACCCTGGGAGGACCATCCAATGCGCCCCACGACGCAGACGCCGAACCGGATCCTGATTCACGCCGCTATCGTAACGACGCTCGCGTTGACTCTGACGAGCTGCGCCCGCCAGTCATTGGTGAGTACGCCCGACAACTCCGATGCCCCGGCCGCAGTCGTCGTCGCCGCCCCCGCGCCGCCCAGCCTCCTCGGCACCCTGGGGGCCGACACCCTGTTCGCTCCGCCCATCGTGCTCGACTGGAAGCTCGTCACATCGATGCTGGTGGTGCCTGGGAACGACGTAGCGGTCCCCGCTGGCCGGTTCACGCTCGATTTCCGCCAGTCGTCGCTGGAGCAGCCCGAGCTGGTCACGGTCATGATGTACGATCCGAACATCCTCGACGTGAAGTTCGGCCCGCACGGCACTCAGTTCAAGACGCCGGTCCGCGTGACGATCAACTTCACGGGCACGGCGGCTGATCCGGGTTCGGGCAGCACCCAAAAGCTCCGCCCGGTGCTCTGGTACCTGGACGAGACCCACAACCGCTGGGTCGAGATCCCGGGCACGGTGAACTGGCAGAACAAGACTTACGTGGTCTACCTCGAACACTTCTCTCGCTATGTGCTCGGGAGCAAGGCCGGCTGGAAGCACGACACTCAGCACGACTCAGGCGAGTAGACGGAACATCCCTGAGAGCGCAACGCGCCCGGTGGCCGCAAGGCCACCGGGCGCTCGTGTATTACGGAAGCAGCTTCGAGGACGCGACAGGCAGGGTTCGCCCGCATCAGGATCCCGCGGGCGGCCGCACCATCGAAGTCATGAGCTGTTCGATCGCACGCTCCGGGGACTCGCACAGTCCGGTGTGCACGGCCGATACCTGCAGCACCGTGCTGCGCGGGGCCACGAGCCAGTGGAAGCGCTCGCGGATCGACAGCTTGCCGATCGGACCGCTGCCCTCGCCGCCCGTGGCGATGGTCCGCACGGCGTTCAGGTGGTCCTCGATCAGCGCCAGGTCGGCACCGGGGAACAGAGCCTGCACGCGTGCGCGGTCCAGCTCGATGCGCACCTCCAGGAAGTCGAGCTCGAGGCAGAACAACACCACGCCGGCATTGACGAACTCCTCGCGCTCGGCCCGCGGCACGACGCGGAACACCGCGTAATCAAACGACCGCAGCTCGGGCACGTTCGGCCTCCTGTTCGAACGCGGACGCGGAATCGAGCCGGCGCAGCAGGTGGCGGTGATACGCCGCCCGGTGCTCGGCCGGTGTCGCGAAGCGAGCTTCGTGGCCGAGCCACGCATCCGGAACGCCCGCGAGGACATGCTCGATGGCCACGGGGGTGAGCCGCGAACGCAGCTCGCGTCCCGCCGCGGCCACGTCCGTGGCCCATGGCAGCAGGACGTGTTCGCGGATCGGTGCGAACGGTGAACGGCTGCGCACTTCCTCGTCGTCCCAGGCGTGGTGAAAGTAGAGCGCGGCGCCATGGTCGATGAGCCACAGTTGGCGGTGCCAGCACAGCAGGTTCGGATTGCGGGGCGAGCGGTCGGGATTGCTCACGAACGCATCGAACCACACGATCGCCGAGGCTTCCGCCGCGCTCGGAGCGGGCCCGGCGACGGGATCGAACGTCAGGCTGCCGGGCAACCAATCGAGTCCCAGATTGAGCCCGGCGCTGGCCTTCAGGAGATCGCGGATCTCGGCGTCCGGCTCGTTGCGTCCGAGGGCCGGGTCGACGTGCACGGCGACCAGCTCCGGCACGCGCAGTCCCGCGACGCGCGCCAGTTCCCCGCTGATGCACTCGGCGAGCAAAGCGTTCAGCCCATGGCCCGCACCGCGGAACTTGACCACGTAGAGCCCGGAGTCGTCCGCCTCGACGATGGCGGGCAGGGAACCGCCCTCACGCAGCGGCGTCACATAGCGGGTCGCGTTCACGGTTCGCACGTTCAGCAGGCTAATCCATGCGCCAGTCCGGCGCACGCTGCATGGCAGTGCTCGGATGCTAACGTGTATTCCATGCGAACTCCGATCGAATGCCCGTGGCGAGATGTGTCCCGTTGGCGCAGCACGGCCTTCGCAGTGGTCGTCACCGCGGCGCTGGTGGTCCCGCCGCAAAGCGTGCGCGCGTCGGCCGTCACGGCCACGGTCCCCGAGGGGGCGTCCCCGGCGGGGGATCATTCAGCGAGTTTCGAGACTTACGCCGATGCGCTCGAGGGCTTCGGGTTCTCGGGCCAAGTCTGGGTCTCGCAGCGCGGGCGTGTCGATCTCGATCGCGCCTGCGGCTGGGCGGATCCGCGCTATCACGTGCCGATGACGCGCGACACACGGCTCGCGATCGGTTCGATCACCAAGAACTTCGTCGCCGCCGCGGTGCTCAAGCTGCGTGCGCGCGGCAAGCTGGCACTGAGTGACCGCCTCGCGGTACGGCTGCCCGATGTGCCGGCCGACAAGGCCGGGATCACGCTCGAGCAACTGCTCTGCCACATGGGCGGGTTGGCCACGGATATTCCCGATGGGCTCGAAGTCGCAACGCGCGACGAAGTCGTGCGCGCGGTGCTCGGGCAGCCGCTGGCGGAGCTGCCCGGCACACAATTTCACTACTCCAATGCGGGCTTCGACCTGCTCGCAGCCGTGGTCGAGCGGGTTTCGGGCCAGGCGTTCGATCACTTCGTGCGTGAGCAACTGCTCTTGCCCGCGGGCTTGGTGGCCAGCGGGGTGGCGGGATCCGGCCTGCTCGCGCATGGCCCGGGTGCGGCCGGTGGCAACGAGTGGAAACAGTTCGGTGACTGGCGGGACTGGCCGCGCGGCTGGTCGGGCACGGGCTCCGGCCGCATGGTCTCGACGGCGCGCGAGCTCGGCCAATGGGTGCGTGCTCTTCGCACCGGCGGTGTGCTCGGGCCCGAGGAGTTCGCACTCATGCATGCGAAGCACGCGGATGTCACCGACAGCGTCCACTACGGATTCGGTATGTGGCTGCGCGACCGACCCTCCGGTCGCCGATTGTTCACGATCGGTGGTGAGGTGCCCGGCTACTCCGCGGAGTGTGTCCTCGACACCGTCGCGGACCGGACCGTCGTCGTGTGCACGAACCAGGAGTGGTTCGGTCGCGCCGCGCCACGGAGCGTCATCGTGCGCACGCTCGGAAGGTTGTCCGCACGCCTCGCCGGCGGTGCGGACACGTTGCAGCTGCCGCCCGTGGTCGCACCGTTCGCGACCGGATCGGCACGCCAGCTCGAAGGAGCTTGGGTGCTGGACAGCGGTGGGCGCATCGAGATCTGGGAACAGGACGGCCGCTTGCGCCTCGGTGCCCGCGGCCAGGATGCCGTGGACCTGTTCCAGTCAGCGGATCCGAAGCTCGTCGCGCGACGGCACGAGACCGCGCGGCGCGCCCAAGGGGTCGTGCGTGCTGTGGTGAACGCGGACTCCGCAGCCATGCGCATCCTGTTGCCCGCGCCGGACGATGCGTTCCTGCAACCCTTCCTGCGTGATCAGTTGCGTGCGCACCGCGCCACGTTCGGCGAACTCTCCAGCGTGATCAGTCTGGGGGCGATCGACATGTCGTGGGACGGAGGGACTCGGGCGTATGCACGGCTCCGGTTCCCCGACCACGAGTCCGACCTCATGCTGGGCTGGACGGCGGGCCATCTGAGCGACGTGGCGTTCGACGAAGGCCGGCCGTTCCCGGTCTTGCTCGGCGTCGCGCCGCTTGCCCGAGGGGGCTTTGCGGCGTTCGATCTCGCGGGCGTGTTCACAGTCGAACTGACGCTCGAGCTCGCAGGCGACAGCAGCCGTCACTTGCACGTCAAGGGGCCCGCGGGTGAGAGTGAGGCGACTCCGTTGCACGGATCGCACTGATGTTTGCTGGAATGGCACCTTGGCGCGCGCGTCGGGGGCCAAGCCTGTCCGCGATCAAGTCACAATAGCCTGACGCATGTGCTACCACTGGCTACCTGATGTTCGAGTGTGGAATGGTGGACGTTCAAAAGGACTGTCACGATGACACGGTCCGCTTCCGCATCGGCGGGCCCCACCGGGGGGCGATCCGCGGCTCGTCGTGGCACAGGGAGTACGACCACCCGGGCAAGCAGGGGGCAAGAATGAGTAGCCATAGAGACATCCGCATCATGGCCGTGGTGGCGGTGGCCGCCGTCTGGGCCGCTTCCGCGATGGCGTTCCCGAAGCTCGCGGACTCGACCAAGCGTAGTTGTGCGACCTGCCACTCGGCGGTGGCGGGTGGGGCCGGTCTCACCGAGGCCGGCAAGGCCTACAAGGCCGATGCCACCAAGGTGCCCGCGGCGAACGTCGAGGGCGCGAACTACGTGAGCAGCAACAAGTGCAAGACCTGCCACCTGAAGGAATACAAGTCGTGGCTGGAGACGCCGCACGCCAAGGGTCTGGCGACGTTGAGTGCGGTCAGTGCCGAGAAAGCAGCGGAGATCGCCACGAAGCTGGGTGTGAAGCTCGAAGGTGCGGCCGACAAGTCCGAAGCCTGCCTCCAGTGCCATGTCACGGGTCACGGCCAGCCCGGTGGTTATCCGGGCGCGGACAGCACCAAGACCGCAGGGCTCTCCGGCGTGACCTGCGAGAACTGCCATGGTCCGGGTAGCGCGCACGTCGCCGCCGCCAAGGAAGCCAAGAAGGCCGCCATCAACGGCAAGGTCGGCGAGA
>JANNWR010000297.1:0-6834 GCA_031408715.1 bacterium | reverse complement strand
GTCGCGCGGCGGTCCGAAGGAGGCCCGCTCGGGATCAGTGCGAGGCGACCGTTGCCGAATAGTCCTTCCCGGCACGAGCGACCGCACCCACGAGCGCGGAGTCGGCGACCGCTTTCTCACACAGCACGTCGGCCCGGCCAGCGTCGAGGTCGACATCGGCACTCACCACGCCCTTCGTGCTCTGCAACGCGTCTCCGATCGTCTGCACGCAGTTCGCGCACATCATGCCCGAGACCTTGAGCGTGCGATGTTCCTGACCGGCGGCTGCGGGCAGCGTCGCGACCGAGCCGGGCAGCGGCTCGGGTCCGCGCAGCCGGCGCAGGAGCACGGGCCCCCCGACGACGAGCAGCAGCACGGCCATGACGGCGAGGGCGATATTGAGCGGGTCTCGCGACACTCGGGACTCCGGTGGGTTCGGGTGAAGGGCCACAGGCCGCAGGTCGCGCCGGGCTGCTGACAGACAGCGTACCCCTCTGTCATCGGCCACGCGATCGAGGTGCTCCAGCACCGGCGGCGATCGCGCGTGGTGGGTCGACCGGGGATCTCGCCGATGACGGCTCCGCCATGAATGACGCCGTCCGCTGCTTGGCTCGGGGGCACTCGGTCGAATCCTCCAGGCCGAACCCGGTTGGCCGAGCGCACCCATGATCGCTCACCCACTGGGAGCCGACCCGTGAGGAACCTTCATATTTGCGGTCGGATACGGTGCACACTAAGTTGCGGTCGCTCGCAGTGCTGCCAGCGAAGCTGGGTGCTCCCGTCGATTCCTACGCTCCCTCGTCGGGAGCCCGGGGCCGCCACCGGGGGCACTCCCCGGCGCCCGACACACCAGATTCCATGGCTCTCTCAAGGATGAGATCATGACCGACTCCAGCATGCCCGCTCTGGCCCAGCAGTTGCCGCGCGAACTCGTCGCCGAGTTGCTGGCCCTGGCGCGATCGGGTGGCGCGAGCTTTGCCGATGTGTACGCCGAACACGCGGTGGTCACCGGGTTCTCGCTCGATGAAGAGCGCCTGAAGACCGCTTCCTATTCGGTCCTGCAGGGCGTCGGCGTGCGTGCCGTACGCGGCGAACAGACCGGTTATGCGTATGCCGACGGGTTCTCGGCGGACGCGCTCCGCGAAGCGGCACGCGTGGCATCGCGCATCGCGCGCGAGGGCTCGAGTACGGCGAACGGCCCGGGCGGCGCGCCGCTGGCGTTCCGCGTCGCGGATGCCGCGCCACCGTTCACACTGCGCGAGCCGGCCACGCTCCGCTACCAGGAGGCCGACAAGGTCGAGTTGCTCATGCGCGCTAACCAGGCCGCGCGCGCGCACGATGGCCGGGTGCGTGAAGTCTCGGCATCGTTCGCGACTTCGGCCAAGTCCTACTTGATCGCCAACACCGACGGCGTCTGGGCCGAAGACACCACGCACCTGTCGCGACTGGTCGTCTCCGCTCTCGCACTGGATGGTGACGAGCGTCAGGAAGGCTTCGCAGCGGCCGGCGGCTGCGTCGAGGCCGGCTACTACGCGACCCAACGCAGCCCGGAAGCCGTCGCACTCGAGGCCGCCTCGGGTGCCGTGCTGCTGTTGTCCGCACGCGAGCCCGAAGCCGGTTCTTACCCGGTCGTGGTGTGCAACGGCTGGGGCGGCGTCATGGTGCACGAGTGCTTCGGCCACAGCATGGAAGGCGACACCATCCGCCGGAAGACGAGCATCCGAGCCACGCAGATGGGCGCCCAGGTGGCCGCGCGCGGCGTCACCATCATCGACTCCGGTCTGGTGCCGTTCAGCCGGGGTTCATTCCGCATCGACGATGAGGGCACGCCCGCGCAGCGCACCGTGCTCGTGCAGGACGGCGTGTTGGTGGGCTACCTGTGGGACCGGTTGAACGCCGACCTCACCGGCAACCGCCCCACGGGCAACGGCCGGCGCGCGTCGTACCGCGACTACCCGCTGTGCCGCATGACGAACACGTGGATCGAACCTGGCCCGCACGACGCCGATGCGCTCATCGCCGACGTGCAGCGCGGGCTCTACTGCAAGAAGCTCTCGGGCGGCTCGGTGAACCCGGCCGACGGCAACTTCTCGTTCGTGGTCACCGAGGGTTGGATGATCGAGAACGGCAAGCTCACCTACCCGGTGCGCAATGCCACACTCCCGGGCAACGGCAACGACGCCATGATGCGTATCGACGGCGTGGCCTCCGACCTCGCCATCGACGGCACGACGGGTTCGTGCGGCAAGGACGGTCAATGGAAACCCGTCGGCGTCGGACAGCCGACCGTGCGATTCACCGGTATCACCGTCGGAGGGACCGCGGTATGAGCAGCCGTCACGCCTCTCCCGAACAGTTGCTGGCACTGTGCGCGCAGGCGGTCGAACGCTCGCGCGCACACGGCGCGCAGGTGGCGGACGCCTGTGCTGAGAGCTCGCGCGCGTTCACCGTGCGCGTGCACGGCGGCACGGTGGACACGCTCAAGCAGAGCGGCACGCTGGGGCTCGGCGTGCGCGCCATCGTGAACGGTGGCGTGGGTTTCACGTCCGGCACGGACGTGACACCCGCCGGCATCGACGACCTCGCACGCCGGGCAGTGGCGCTGGCGCGCTTCGCCACTCCCGACGAAGCCAACGGGGCACCACTGCCAGGCGAGACCGGAGACGACTTCTCGCAGGATCTGGAACTGTTCGATCCTGCGGCACTCGAACTGTCGCCCGAACGCAAGATCGAGATGGCACTGGAACTCGAACGACTGACGCTCGCCGCCGACCGCCGCGTGACGCGCACCGATGGAGCCAGCCTGTCGAGCGCGGGTGGCGCGTTCGCACTGGTCAACTCGCATGGCGTGTCGCGCTCGTGGGAGGGCACCAGCGTGTCGGGCTGGGTCGTGGCTCTGGCCGACGACCGCGACGGCCGCCAGCAGACGGGGGCCGAAGGCATGAGCGTGCGGCACCTGGCCGATTTCGCCGCACTGGAGACGCTCGCCAAGGGCGCGGCCGCACGTGCGGTCAATCGCGTCGGCGCGCGCACGGTGCCGAGCGCGCGCGTACCCGTGATCATGCACCCGGACATCGCCGCGGCGTGGATCTCGGAGATGGCGGACGCATGGAGCGGCGAATCGATACTCAAGCGTTCGAGCTGGCTGTCGGGCAAGCTCGGCGAGGTCGTCGGCTCGCCGCTGGTCTCGCTGATCGACGATGGCACGCTGGCACGGCGCGTCGGCAGTTCGCCCTATGACGGCGAAGGACGTCGCACCCGCCGCAATGTTCTGCTCGACCGCGGCAAGCTGGCGATGTTCATGTACGACGACTACCACTCGCGGCGTGCCGCCGTCCCCGCCACCGCGAACGGCCTGCGCGGCTGGTCGAGCACGCCGGGCATCGGCTTCCACAATCTGTATGTCGAGCCCGGTACCGAAACGCCAGACGCCATCCTCAAGAAGATCGATCGAGGCTTCTACTACGACGATCAGGGCTCGTTCGGATTCAACAACGTGACCGGCGACTACTCGTTCCAGGCGCAGGGCTATTGGATCGAGAACGGCGAGAAGGCCTACCCCGTCGACGGCATCACCGTCGCCGGCAACTCGCTCGACATGCTCAAAGGCATCGTCGCCGTCGGCAACGACCTCGATTGGCGCTCTTCGGTAGCGTGCCCGACGCTGTTGATCGCCGAGATGACGGTCTCGGGAACGTAGGTTCCTTCCGCGGACCTACGAAGTGCGATAGGTGCTCACCAATGCCACGCCGCGCCGCGGCATCGGATCCGGCGCCTTCGCGTGTCCCAGACGCACCAGCAACAAGGGCTCTTCGCCCTCGGCATGGAAGCGCCGCGCCAGCACCTCGCGGTGACGTTCGCTGGCGATCGGTGCGGACAACGGATGCTGCGCGATGCCCAGCGTGGCGCAGCGCAACGCCAGACGCTCGTACGCCTGGCCGCCCACCAGCCAGCCCGCATCGCTGCGCCGCGGCAGCGTGAGCAGCACCAGCGCGCCCGAACTGTTCACCCGGTCGCGCGTGTCCTTGGCCATGCTCGACGAGCCCCAGCCGTAGAACCGGCTCGACGGCCGCAGCGAGCGGCCCGCGAGCCAGCGCGCCGGTCCGCCCAGTCCGAGCCGCTCAGCGGTCACGCCGTCGCCACGCCCGCGCACGTCCCCGTCGGAGCCACGCAGCCAGCGCGTGCGCTCGGCTTGGGCGCGGCGGTCCTGCAGCGTGCTCACGACCGCCCCATGCACGATGTCGCCGACCGCCTCGATGTCGCTGCGGTCCTCGATCCAGTGCACGCGCACTTCCTCGCCGACCTGGGACTGCAGCTGGTTGCGGCTCGGATCGGCGATCGCACGGCGATCGTAGGGCCGAGCGTTCGAGCGCCGTTCGGTGAGCGCCGAATACAACAACCGGTCGCGCGCGCGCTCGCCCGGAGTCCACGACACGGTCGCCGCGACGAGCGAAGACCCGGCTCGTGGCGCGCTGCCCCACGGCAGGTAGCGCACGCTCGGCTGCTGGCCCCACGCGCGCGCGGCCACCAGCATGTTCTCGAGTGCGGCGCCGAGCGACATCTGGGCGAAGCGCTGGTCGGGATCGTCCAGCGGCAACGTGCGCTGCGCATCGAGCACGACGCGCAACTCACCGGTATCGACTTCGAACCGCCACGGCTGCGCGTTCCAATGGCTGGGCGCGAGCACCGCTGCTCCCACGAGCGCCCGGCCGGCCTCGATCGGATGAGCGGGCAGCGTCTCGGGCAACGACCACGGTTGTAGCGCCGGCAGTGTGCCGGCGGCACGGCGCGCCCATGCCAACTGCGGACCCACGGCGTGCAGGGCGGCAGCTCCACCGAGCACGACGAGGAACCGCCGGCGGTCGAGCGTGATGGAGGCGAACTCGGGCCCGCTGGGTACGGGGCCGGGCCGCCCGTCGGGGCTTCCCATGGAACCGGAGGTTGCGCGAGTGCTGGTGGCGCGTCAATGAATGGATTCGAATGGCATGCCCGCCTTGGGGTTGCGGCGATGACACCGACGGTCCCGAGCCGCCCCTCGGGACGTGTTGCGCTGGCGCTTGCCCACCCCGTGCACCGCCGGTACGGTGCCGCGCCATGCGCACGCCGACACGATTCGTCACCGACAGCTCACTGGACTGGCTCGCACGCCGGCTGCGTTTCCTGGGCTATGACGTGGTGACACACCGCGGCGCACTGCTCGAGGAGCTGTTCGCGGAAGCCGATCGCCATGGCCGCACCGTGCTGACGACTTCGGCACGCCGGCCATCCCGCTGGGCCGGCGTGGCGGTGGTGTGCGTAGCGCGCCATGACCACGCTTCGGCCCTGCTCGCCATCGCGCACCAGCACGCCCCCGCGAGCGCACCCTGGAGCCGCTGCCCGCGCTGCAATGTGACAACGCATGTGCGCTCGGCGTTCGAAGCGCGTGGCGAGGTCCCGGGACGCGTCACACGGATCCCCGGCGTGACCTTCCGTTCATGCCCGTCGTGCGGACAGTGGTTCTGGCCCGGCAGCCATGTCGCGCGACTCACGGCATGGTTCGAGCGCGAGCTCGGCCATCCGATCCCGGAGTTCACCGCACCCGGCGATCCGGATGGCGGAGCGGCCGAGCGCCCGGACTGATCGGTTGGAACGGGCCCCGACGGGCCCCGTCGGGCCCCGTCGGGCCATGAGCTCCGGGGCGATAGGCATCGGATCGCCTCTCCCCGAGGCGTCCGAACGCTGGACGGCGACGGGAACGTCAGCGTCAATTGGTAGTAGCTCGGGACGTGGTTCTGAGAGTGCGATTTCAGTCGAAGCGAGCCACTCGCACAGGCTGGTCTAACAATGTGTCGGCTGGGGCGACACCCCGTACCCGGAAGTCGGCGGCGAAGTGCTTTAGCGGCAATATTTTGGCCACTCTCTCGGTGCTACGTGCCCCGGAGCGATAATGCTTGGAACATGATAACCCGTGGTGGCGGAAGAGTTTGGACACACCAACCCGGGCCCCGAGGAATTCGTCGCCACACGCATTCTCGCCTTGCACGAATCGTAGCCTTCACCGACAATCCTTTACGACGAACGAGTGCAGACTCGAAGTCGGGCCCGGAGAGAGACGTGGGGAGAGGCTCGATCAAAGTCGCGCCGTTCGTCATTTTATTTTTTGTCTGAATGCACGCCGGGTGTGAGCGAGCCCCTTGCCCGCTCTGCCCGGCGTCATCGTTTTCGGTAGAGTCTCGCGCCGGCCTGCTGGGCCGCGACTCCCTTGAAGTGAAGCGCAGTGTGCCGAAGTGCCTGGCCGTCCTCCCACACGCCACCACGCATGGACCTCTCCGTCGTCGTCGTCACCTACCGCTCCCGTGAACACGTCATCGCCGGCCTGCGCTCGCTCGAGGTCGGTCTGCGCGCGCCGGCTGATCGCGCGCCTCTGACGTGGGAGTGCGTCGTGGTCGACAACGACTCGCACGACGGAACGCCGGAACTGGTCGCCCGTGAGGCACCGTGGGCGCGACTGGTGCAGACGGGTGCCAACCTGGGCTACGCCAAAGCCGTGAACCGCGGCTTCGCCGAGACCACCGGCGAACTCGTGCTGGTGCTGAACCCGGACTGCGAGTGGCGTGAGGGCGGCATCCGGGTGCTGGTGGCGTGGCTGCGCGAGCACGCGCGTTGCGCCATCGCCGCGCCGCGCATCGTCAACTCCGACGGCTCGCTCGAGTACAGCGCGCGCTCGTATCCGTCGCCGTTCGCATTCCTGTTCAACCGTTACTCGCTGCTCACGAAGCTGTGGCCCGGCAATCCGTGGACGCGGCGCTACCTGCTCTCGGACTGGGATCACGCCTCGCCGCGCAGCGTCGACTGGGTGTCGGGTGCGGCCATGCT
>JANNWR010000296.1:0-2344 GCA_031408715.1 bacterium | reverse complement strand
CTCATCCTGGTCACTGAGTTCGTGGGCTACCTGTCCGCGTTCCGCGCCGCACCTGCCAACGCACTCCTGCAAGGTCTCGCGGGTGCGGCAGTCGCGCTGTGGGCGACGTTCGCGCCGTGCTTCCTATGGGTGTTCGCGGGCGCGCCATGGATCGGCTGGCTCGGCACGCGGCCGCGATTGAAGGGCGCACTTGCGGGCATCACCGCCGCCGTGCTGGGCGTGATCATGCAGTTGGCGCTCTGGTTCGCACTGCATGTGTTGTTCGCCCATGTCGGCGAATGGCGCGTCGGCGCACTGCGCGTACCGGTGCCCGAGTTCCGCACGCTCGATGCCGCCGTGCTCGGACTCACGCTGGTCAGCGGCGTGCTGTTGTTGCGCCTGCGCTGGAGCGTGCATCGCGTGCTGGGCGCGCTCGTGCTGCTGTCGGTGGTGCTCGCGCGACTGGGGCGCTGAATCCGGAGAACCGCTGAACTCAGCGCATCCAGCGCACAACACGCTCCGCCAAATCGATGTCCAGCCAGCGGCCGCTCGCGAGCTCAGCCACGCCCAGCGCCGCTCCCATGTCACGACCACCGAAGTCGAATAGACCTTCGTTCAATAGACCACTGCACCGTGTCGCGCCGCTTCGGTCGCACGCTAGAATGCGCCCGGCCGTCAGGATGATGGCCTTGAAGTCTCCAGAGACGGTCCAGGTCGCACTGGTTCCACGGATGGATGGACACCCGCCGCAGCGCTCTCTCGCGACGGCTGCCCCGGCGCCCTGCCGGCTCCTACCCACGAACGCCGCTCCCCCACGGAGCCGGTGAAGGAGAGTGTCCATCATGGATGCCCACCGCAGTATTTCCACGCGTTCCAGCGGCCAGCTACTTCGCCGCTTGCTCACCGTTTCACTTCTGGTACTCGCCGCATCGACCCTCGGGCTGTCCAATGCAGCATCTCAGACACCGCTCGATCCGCTGACGATCCCCAAGTTCGTCGAGCCCATGCCCATGCCGCTGCGCGTCAAGGCCACGAATACCTCGCGCTCGGCTCCGCTCGAGATCTCGATGAACGAGTTCCAGCAGAAACTGCTGCCGGCATCGTTCTACTCCACGTTGCCAGCGCCCTACGATGCGGGCGCCTACCTGTGGTGCTACAAGGCCAAGGGTTTCCCGCAGACGTTCCCGGGGCCGACGCTCGAAGCGCGCGTCGGCGTGCCCACCACCATCAAGTACGTGAACAACCTGGTCGGCCCCGGTGGCGCACCGCCGGTGCTGCAGAGCCTGATCGCCATCGACCAGACGATCCACTGGGCGGATCCGCTGGGTCAGAAGGGCGCGACGACCCCTTACGTGGGTCCCGTGCCCGCAGTCGCGCACCTGCACGGCGGCGAAGTGCCGTCAGCGTTCGACGGCGGCCCCGATGCCTGGTGGACGCCCGGCCAGAAGTACAAGGGCCACGGCTTCGTGACGGATACCTACACGTATCCCAACGAACAGCAGGCCACGACGCTGTGGTATCACGACCACACGCTGGGTGCGACGCGCACCAACGTGTACGCGGGACTCGCCGGCTTCTACCTGCTGCGCGACCCGTCCCGTGAGCCGTTGTTGCTGCCGGGCGGCCTGCTGGACCGTCCCAAGGACATGTACGGCAACCCGTACGAACGCGAGGTCGTCATCCAGGACCGCATGTTCGACACCAACGGCCAGCTCTACTGGCCGGCCAACCCGACCAACCCCGACGTGCACCCACTGTGGGAACCGGAGTTCTTCGGTGACGTCATCATGGTGAATGGCAAGACGTGGCCGTATCTGCAGGTCGAACCGCGGCGCTATCGCTTCCGCTTCCTCGATGGTTCGAACGCGCGGTTCTATGACCTGAGCACCGTGGATGCGACGACGGGTGCGCCGGGCCCGATCTTCTGGCAGATCGGTTCGGACGGTGGCCTGCTCGAAGCGCCGGTCGCGCTGAACGATCCGGCTGCGGCCATGCCGAACAAGCTGCTCATCGCTCCGGGCGAGCGCATGGACATCATCGTGGACTTCTCGAAGTTCGCAGGTCGCACGCTCATGCTCATGAATGCCGCCAACGGGCCATTCCCCGACGGCGATCCAGTCGACCTGAACACCACCGCGCAGATCATGCAGATCCGCGTCGGCACCACCATGTCGGGACGGCTCGACTACACCCTCAACCCGGCCAGCCGGACTTCGCTCCGCAGGCCGATCGAGCGCCCGGTGAACCCCACCGCGACGCGTGCGCTCACGCTCAACGAGAACATGGGTCCAGGCGGCCCGCTCGAGATGTTCGTGAACAACACCATGTGGGACATGGCCTCGACCGAGAACATGCAGGTCGGTGA
>JANNWR010000295.1:0-3345 GCA_031408715.1 bacterium | reverse complement strand
GGTGGTATACGACCTCGCCGGTCGCGAAGTCTCGCGTCTCGCCGACGGCCGCTACGCCGCGGGCGAACATGTCATCGCGTTCGACGGTCAGGACGGCAACGGCCGCCTGCTGCCGAACGGCACGTACCTCTACCGCCTGCGCACCGCGAATGCGAACTTCGTGCGCAAACTGGTGCTGGTGCGCTGAACCTGTACATCACGGACCGGCCGGTTCCCTGTCGGACGTGACGAGCGAGGCCCCGCCCCTCACCGGGCGGGGCTTCGTGCTTGGCGCCTTGAAGACCCCTGTATCGTAGACAGCGGCGACGGCCCGCTGACGTTCTGCGACATCGGTGTGTTCGTGTTCGTGCCGAGGATGCGCACGGGCACCCGCCCCGCGGCGCCCTACATCCGGATGACGCGGCGCACGAGTTCCTGCTCACCGGCACGAACGCGGACCATGTACACGCCGACCCCGGCCCGCTGGCGGACCGCATTCTGCCCATCCCAGCGCAGCCTGCTGCGCCCCGCCGCGAACTCCGTGGCCTGCGACCACACGTGACGGCCCTGCATGTCGTACACGGACATCTCCACCCGGGCGGCCTCCGGCAAATCGAGCGAGAACTCCACGCTCCCAGCAGAGGGGTTCGGGTATCCCGACGACAGCGCGACCAACGGTGGCAGCGGCTCCATGTCGGCATCGTCCGCAGGGAGGGCGGACTTCGCCTTCGCCCTGGTCTGGATGGTCGTCACGGAAGTGTCGGCCTTGGCGTTGCGCGCGATGAATCCGACTTTGAATGCGCCCGTGCTCGTTCCCACGTTCCAGGTGAACGTGCCGCCAGTGTTCGTGGCGTTGGGGGTGAAGGTGGCGCTGTTCCCCACCGGCATCTTCACCGCGAACATGGTCAGCGATGCGATGGCTTCGCCATCGGGATCGCTGGCCGTGACCTGGAACGACACGGTGCTGCCCCGGACGACGGTGACCGACACCGGGCTCACCACGACTGGTGCGGCATCCACGGGCACGAACTCGAACACGCCGATGTCGCAGTACGTCAGCGGGCCGTCGCCGCTGTCTACGACCCTGGGATCGTCAAGCCGCGGCGCGCCGGCACCATCGGTGGCCGGCCAGTGCGCGACACCGGAATGCGCCGCGTCGATCGCGGGCGAACCCACGAGCACGGTGAAATTGCCGGACGCTGCCGCTGCGAAGCGGGGATCCGCCTGCCGCGAGTGCGCGTCGAGGCCGCTCGCCGACTGATACGCGCTCAGCGCCGGATACACCGTGACCCCGAACTTCACCGGGGCCTGCGCGGTGGAGTTCCAGAACAAGTTGTGATCCGAGACGAACCCCACCGACGACGTGGCGTCCACCCACAGGTCGAACTCGTTGGTGGTGAGCCCGTTCTCGGCACTGATGCTGTTGAAGAGCTGCGAGCCCGGCGAGTTCCCCTCGAACGAGAATCCGTCCATGACATTGCCGTAGGCGACATCATTCACGTGGATCGTGTTCGATGTCCCGAGATGATCGTAGCCATGATCGCTATTGCGATACGACAGGTTGTTCACCGAGACGCAGCCGTTCGAAGCGGCATTGAATTGCAGCCCGGAGTCCTGATTGTCATGCAGTCGATTGCCTTCGAGGCGGTTGTTGGGCGCGGCCGACAGGAAGATGCCGTTCGCCTGCCGGATCGTGGGGTGGGCATTCCGGAACGACTCGTTCCCCACCACCACGCAGCCCGCCGCGCCAGCCGTGAGCCCGATGCCATGCAGGTTGCAGTCGGAGACCGTGTTGCCCTCGATGCGGATGCGCTGGCCATTGACCGTCTGGATGCCATAGCTGTTCGCGAAGCTCACGGTGTTCCGCACGATCTCGAGGTCCGCGCACGGGTTCTGAATCTGGATGCCACGGTCCTCGGTGTGCGCGATGGTGAAACCCTCGATACGCACAAACGAAGTGGAGAACAGGTTGAACCCGAAGTTCCGCCGTCCCACGAGCGTTTGGCGCGTGCCGGGGTTCACGCCGCCGAGGTTCACGTAAAGCCCCTCGCCGGTCACCCAGCGAAAGGAGTTCGCTGGCATGGCGTCCGGCGTCTGAGTGGTGAGCGCGAGGCGCACGCCGTCGACGTACACCTGCTTCGGCGTCCAACTGACGCTCGCGGCCACGAACGAGGTGCCGAGCGATGGCAACCACAGCGCGGTGTTCGCAAAGTCGTCGGAACCCTCTATGACCACGCCGGGACCCTGCGCACGCAGCACGAACGACGCGCCCGCGACTCCTGCCGAGGTGCCACTCAGCGTGACGAGTTCGCGGTAGCTGCCGGGTTTGACCACGATGGTCACGCCCGCACCCTTCCAGGTCCCCATCGCGTCGGCGATCGTGCAGTAGGGCGCGAGTTCGGTGCCCGGCCCGGTGGGTGAGCAGCTCGCGCTCTGATTGTCGACATACACGGTGGTCTGGGCGAACGCGGGGGTGACCAAGAGCAGCACCGCTAGTGCGGCAGACGACGGCAGCACGACAGCAAGAAGCTGTCGCTTGGGGCTCGCGAGCGAGCGCACAGAAGCACACAGGGCAGTGAACAAGACGCCTCCGGATCGTGGGGATCCCAGGAGAGGGCGAGAGAGCGAGAAGCGGGATGGAGGATCACCGACGCGGACGAAGAGCACTCCGGCAGAGGAGTCTCGCCAGTCTCACGCGCGGTTCGTGCCACTAATGGTAACCACGCGGGTCGCGTAGCGTTAGGGATTTTGCGAGTGCGCAATGGCATCCCCTGCTCCGGTGCCTTCGACTTCAGTGGCATGCACCATCCGATGGTTCCGGATGTCGCCAGGCTGAACTTCGTTTGCACGCCGGTTCAGCCGAGTACCGCCCAAGTTCGCCATGGCGCAACTGGACAGTCCACGCTCGCAGGATGTCACCTCAGCGCAGAGCAGGGAGTGGCCGAGGGCAGCCGAGTCGTGCGGTTGTCGCGGGTGCCAGCGATTCCATCGTGGCGGTGAGCGGAAGCCCTGCCCGGATGTTCGGGCGGGGCGCTCGATCATTCTCTGGTTTCTGGCCGCGGAGTTGCGGAGCCGCCATTCCGAGGCACGCACGACTCGCGCCACGCCTGCCATGCCTCGACTGAACGGAACCGATGCGCAGATCATGCAGATCCGCGTCGGCATCACCATGTCGGGTCGGCTCGACTACAGCCTCAACCCGGCCAGCCGGACTTCGCTCCGCAAGCCGATCGAGCGCCCGGTGAACCCCACCGCGACGCGTGCGCTCACGCTCAACGAGAACATGGGTCCAGGCGGCCCGCTCGAGATGTTCGTGAACAACACCATGTGGGACATGGCCTCGACCGAGAACATGCAGGTCGGTGA
>JANNWR010000294.1:0-2850 GCA_031408715.1 bacterium | reverse complement strand
CAGCGAGCGAGCCCGCTCACTCGCGGCCAGCTGATCCACGGGACGCGACTGCTGACTGACCGCGATCTGCGGCGCTACTTTCCGCGGAACTCGTCGGGCGAGTGTCGGGCCAGCGTCACTCTGAAGTTCACTGGTCCCCCGGCCTCAAGCTGCTCCACGAGGACACTGTCTTGCACTATTCGAACCACATCCAGTCCGAAAGTCCACGCGCCCGCGTGTGGCATGCGCTCGAGATCGCGACCTGAGAACCTCAGGGTCACGTGCCCCTGCAGCGACGTGTCCGCCTCGAATTGCACAAACGGCATTCCGTTCATGAGGGCATCGCCGAGGCTTGGCGGCAGACCGCGAGCGACGCAGGGCCCCTCCTGATTGGCTTCGGTGAGGCAGGGCGCGAGGAAGCCATACCTACCTGGCCGGCCCACGGGAATCGCGAGATCCACGAACAGCGCTGGCCGGTTGGTCGCGGGTTCGGTTTCCAGCCGCTCACTCCATTGGAGGTTTTGCTTCCGGCCAGTCCAAGGCTCCGATGGTAGGGACTTGGTTCCGCTGACCGTCGCAGTACATGCCGTGAGCGCCGTGGCCAGTGCGACCATGCACACAATCAAGCTTCTCATCGCATCTCTCCGATCACCGAAGGACGACCATGCGCCTGCGGATGGTCTCGGCATGACCATCGGGGGCCTGAAGACGAATCGCCAGGAAGTACACCCCGGCCGCGGCCGGTCGTCCCGACGCGTTCCGTCCACTCCAGCGGACGTACCCGACGCCGTTGTCGGTGCCCAAGACCTGGGGCGTGGCAACGCGACGCCCCATGATGTCGAGCACAACTGCGGACAACTGCGATCCCCGAGGAACCATGAAGTCGAGTGACGCGCCACGACCCGACAGCGCCGGATTTGGCCTCATCACCTCGAACGACGCCACGTGCGCCCCTCGCCCGCCGGGTACGTCGAGCGGAACCCCTTGGTAGAAATCGAGACGACTGGCACCAGAGGAGTCCACCGAGACGCTCGCGAGTCGTCCGGACCCGAATGGCGTCCCATTGACCAAGGAGCGCCACGCCGAGTCCTGGAGTCCGGGGACCGGCACAAGGCGTAGCGTCGCAACCCGTGCAGCGTCCCCGTCCAACGCAAGCCGGAACCTCCCGAGAGAGTCGGTCACTCCGATGTCGGAGAGCGAGTCCCCGATAACGCTCGCCCCGGCAATCGGTCCGCTCGCGGTCGTGACCACACCGAACACCACTTCGGCCGGTTGAAACTGGTCTGCGCGGAACGCAGACGTCGTGAAGAGCTCGTCGACTGAGGTGCCGAGGGAAGGGTCACCGGTGCCATCGAGCGTCACAGTCGCGCCGACGTTTCGCAGGTGGTAGGGCCCATCGAGGTTCTGCGCGAAGATCGCACGTCCTGGGAAGACAAGGTGCGCGGTGGTGGGAACGTCGGCGGTCACCGACAGGGCGACGCTCGCTCGTGTGATCTGCGTTCCCTGAGCGCCGACAAGGACCGCAGTGACCGAGACCTGCCCACTCACTCTAGAGAGAATGCCGACGCTCGCATCCAAGGCATCGTACCGTCCGTCGCCATTCGCGTCGGTACCCTGCGAGGAGTACACGCCGGTGAACTTCACGAGTCCGGCAGGCACAGAGTCGAAGTCGGTGTAGACGAACTCGACGGGGTACCCAGACGTTCGGAGGTACCGTCGATGATCCATGAGCCGTCCGTCGGCGTCGTAGACCCAGACGTCAGGGAGCCAGTACGGACCGTCGACTCGGGCCGCCCTGATAACTGAGGCCGGAAATACGAGCTGGATCGAACCGAAAGCGGGCGCCTCCACGAAGGTTTGGGAGGCCGCCGAATGCGCCAGGACGACGGCCGCGCTATCGGGGCCGCTCAGTGTGGCGCTCGCGAAGTACGTTCCGACCCGAAGTACGTCCATCGGCAGGTCGACCACGACGGACTCGAACAGTTCATTCCCGTTGCCATCGAGGCCGCTGGAAGGGAACTCGTTCAGGTACGGCGACGCGGGTGGCGCGTCGAGGTCCAGCACGCTGTAGCTACCAGAGACCGCTTCGACCTCGTCTCCGAGGCTGCCACCACCGTTCAACATCACGTGGATCGCGTATGGCCCATTGATGCCAGCTGCGGCGATCTGCGACGCCTCGATGGGCACCATCACCGTGCTGACTCCGGCGGGGATCGTAGCGTGTACGGACCATGGTGCGAACGCGATCGTGTCCCCTTGGGCAGCGAGTTCCGCCTCGAGCAGCACATCCCCCGCAACGGCCGAGGCAAGCGTGACATCCACACCGATGTCGCTGATGAAGCCATCGCTGTTCCCGTCGATGGCATGATCGGAAACCGAAACGATCCGCGCCAGCTTCTCTCCGAACTGGCTGTGTAGATAGCTCGGGGACTCGACGGCAGTCGTGTCGAGCACCCCGCCGCTGCCGTCAACGAGGGTGAAGTCGGCGGTGTACGCTCCGTCGAGTCCCGCTTGGCGCACATCCTCGCCAGAGAACCTCACCGTGAACGGGGTGCTCCCGGTTTGGTCGAACACGATCGTGGCACCAGCAGGTGCCGTGGAGGCACGCGAACTCGCGAGACTCAGTATCGTGGTCCCGGCTCGGAGATCGGCGGCACACCACAGGGTCTCAGGTGCTGCGACGCTCCCGGACACGGTCACAGTTCCAGAGATCAGAAGCGCTTCGGCCTCTCCGTCCGCACCCGCATCCACCGGGGTCCAGGTGTACGGTCCAGCCAGTGCGACGGTCGCCTGCGTGGCTCGGTGGCTCTTGGAAACAACGGGCGTTGGCCCGGCTACATCGGGCAGATTCTCCGGCGACGAAACTTGCCG
>JANNWR010000293.1:0-4622 GCA_031408715.1 bacterium | reverse complement strand
GCCGCGCCTCACGCAAAGGACGCGAAGGACACAAAGGAAAAGACGGATGAGAAGAATGCCCTGTCCGCGCTCGGCAAAGTCCTTTGCGTCCTTTGCGTGAGGCTCAAGGTTCCTCTTCGCCTTCATCCTTCCGCTGACGCTCGCCAAACAGCGCAGTGCCGAGACGCACGAGGGTCGCGCCTTCCTCGATGGCGACCTCGAAGTCGCCACTCATGCCCATCGACAATTCCGGCAGTTCCCGGCCGAGCCTCGGCACGAGCCCGTCGCGCAATGTGCGCAGGAGCACGAACCCCGGACGCGCCGCTTCGACCTCGTCGACCGGCGCACCCACCGTCATGAGCCCGCGCAGCACGAGCCCCGGCAGGCACAGTACCCGTTCAGCCACTTCCGTGACGCCTGCGGGCGCCAGACCGAACTTGCTGGCCTCCGCGCTCACATTCACTTCGATCAGCACCGGCTGCACCTTGCCCGCCGCGACCGCCCGGCGGGACAACGCTTCCGCCAACTCCACGTCGTCGACACCGTGCACCACATCGAACAGCTCCAGCGCCTTGCCCACCTTGTTGCGTTGCAGATGCCCGATCATGTGCCAGCGCGCCGCGGTGCGTGCGACCTGCTGCTGATGCTGCTCGGCCTCCTGGACCTTGTTCTCGCCCAGGTCGGCGAGTCCGAGCGCTACAGCCGCAGCAACGGTCTCCGCCTGAAGCGTCTTGACCACCCCGATGAGCGTGACACTCCCGGCCGCGCGCCCCGAACGGCGCTCGGCAGCGGAGATACGGTCGCGCACGGCAGCGAGATTCGAGGACAGTTCAGCCGGGGTGGGGCTCACGGGACGCGGCAGGGTAGTGCTAGACCGTTGCCACGGCAAGCGGAAAGACGCTTGTCCGGTGGGAGAACACCCGCGCGGAGCGCTGGGGTTCAATGGCGTGACGACCAGACTTGCTCCTGACAGAGAATATCGCTCCCCGGTCGGACCACAGCCCAGCCGTCCCCGGCGAGAACGAGCTCGCACGGCATTGCTGCCCCCCCGCTCGCCGGCCGCCCCTGAGTATTCGGCCGAGCACGACGCAGCCGCGGCTCGGGCCACGCAAGGCAGTGCCGACCAGGCCGCCCGAGAGTCTTGTACGTACACGACGCAACCGCACTTGAGCTCATTCATCGACGACCGGACTTCGCGGCTCACCTTCGAGCTTTTGCACCTTTGCTTGTCGACGCTCCCGTTGTCCCGCTCGGATGAGCTCCTGCACGTGCCGCTCGCCGAACGCGCGCTCGGCCTCGTGGCGATTATGCGGGCCGCACAGCGTTCGAACGTTTTCGACGGTCGACCTGCCGCCACATGCGAACGGGATCTGGTGATCGAACTGAAGATCTCGCCGCTCGTCGCACCGCGTGCCGTCGGCGCTTTCGAATGTGCACCGGCCGCCGTCGCGTGCGTACACGGCGCGCCGGACGTCGGCGGGGATGTGGCGCGAGCGCGGCATACCGGAGCGTGCGTCGGTGCGAGTGTCGCCAGCCGCCGCGGGCGAGTTCGCCTGCCCACGCTGCGAGCGCGGCCTCGCCACCTGCGCGAACTTCCGCTTGCGGCACTGCTCGACGAAGCAACGCAGTGCCTGCTTCAGCACCTCCTGCGGCGCCTGCGAACCCAAGTCGACGTAGTCGAGTGCCTCGTCCATGAGGTCCTGCGACTCCTGGTCCACGGTGAGCTGCCAGCAATGCCTGCCGGGCGACAACGGCGTGAACTTTGCATGCAGCTCGATCGCCTGGGCGCTGCTCGGGTCGTTCGCCAAGGCCCGCTCCAGTACCTGCGTCACTGCCTGCAGAATGGCCTGCGGCGCCACGGCCGGAACAACGCCCGCACCCGACTGCTCGCCGCCGAGCCGCGCGACGATCTGAGTCGCGATCTGCGTGGCGGCCGTCGCGACGACATCGGCTTGCACCGTGCTGCTCGCGATGGAATCAGCAGCAAGTGGTCCCATCGACTCGGCTGAAATCCCAGAATCGGTCGTGTCAACTAGCGCCAGCGCCAGTTTCGTAACATCGTCTGAACTTGTCGCCGGCGAGTTGGCGGCCACCGCGTGGACAAGTGTCCTCATGACCGTCGGCGCGTCCGGCTTGGGGAAGCGCTCCGCGAGCATCTGCTCGATCTGCTTGCGGGATTGATGGCTGGCCGCAGACACGAGCTCGTCGACGTTGTCGCGACCGAGATGCGGCGCCAGCAGTACGACCGCGGTGAGGTGGAGCCGCCCATCCGCGATCGCCTCGAGGACGACCGGGAACCGCTGTCCGACGCGCGCCGCTTTGACGCGCCGGAACGCCTCGGCCTCGGACATGTGCATGACCTGGATACAGTACTTGTACATCGACGAGCGCCCCGCCGCGCGCCATAGCTTACGCCGATGGACCTCGATGATGTGGACAATGACCTCGGCGGTGTTCACACGCGATCGGGCCTGCACACTCGCGAACTGGCGAAGCAGAACATCGCTATCGAGCCGGCGGAGGGCGCCCGGCTGCGACTCGGCGGGAATGCCGACGATGGTGGGAAGTCCGGATTGCAGCCCGGACCGCGACGGAAAAGGACATGCACTCATGGGTTACTCCGCGACGGGGGCAGGGTCGCGGGGGCAACGTGAAAGCTATCACACGCGTTCGCGTGGCTCAGGCTTGCGCGGACAGCGCAGAACGCCCCTCGCGACGCGATTTCTGCGCCCGCACCGCACGCTGCGCGCCCAGCGCGAGAGCCACGCGCAATGGCGCCCATCCAGCGAACGAAGCTCGACCAGCCGCACGTGGTCCGTGAGAACGCGTCAACACAATTGTTCGGTCCGGACCGGGCACATGGGTAACAGCGACTGGGCATCATCGGCGATCGAAAGAGGATCGCACGGTGCCCTGGAACAAGACCAACTGGATGTCTGAGCGCGTGAAGTTTCTTGCGGCCTACCTGGAGTATGAGGCCAGCATCACCGACCCGTGCCACGACTTCGGCGTCAGGCGGAAGACCGGTGACGAGTGGGTCCGTCGCGCTGAGCGCGATGGACTAGTGGCACTGGAAGAGCGCTCGCGGGCGCCTCACACCCACCCGAACGCCATCGCGACGAACGTCGTACAGGCGATCCGGGCGACGGCTGCGCCGCCCGTGGCGAGCGAACC
Source organism: bacterium (assembly GCA_031408715.1). Lineage (GTDB taxonomy): Bacteria > Eisenbacteria > RBG-16-71-46 > RBG-16-71-46 > RBG-16-71-46 > JAIOPA01. The sequence continues at coordinate 1,469 of JANNWR010000293.1, read as the reverse complement.
CTCCACCCGGAGCCCCTCCACTCCCAACGAAACAGCCGGGCTTCCCGAAGGAGGCCCGGCCGTTCGTTTACATGGTGGAGGCGGCGGGAATCGAACCCGCGTCCGAAAGGTCATCCGCAGAGAGCCCTACAGGCTTATCCGACCAATTCTGTAGCTGTCTCGCGCGCGTCGCTCCGGTCGGCGGGATCTCTGCGCGCCAGCCCTCCAACATCTCGTCGTCGGCCCTCGGGCGGGGCTTCAGACCAGCCTGCGATTGTATGGCGCCTCGGCCCGGCCCCCACAGGCGGGGTCCGGAGAGGCGTCACTGCCTAATTAGGCAGCGAGAGCCATCTGCGTGTTGGCAGATGTGATGTTCCCGGCTTTTTTGACGAGGCGTCGGGTCCCCGGCCTGCTCTCGCTGTTTCAGTCCCCCCGTCGAGACCTGTACGCCCCCCAAACGGGTGGCACGGCGGGATGAGCGCCATGCTCAGTGCTGCGTGAGACCGGCCGATCGAGGTGCGGCCGCGGAGCGGGAGACCCGCGCGCGACCTGACCGACGAACTGCCGTGCTGCTTGAGGCACGGGCGCCATGCTGGGACTACCCAGCCTGAGCGCCCGTCACTTGTAGATGCGTCATCGGCAACAGGGACTCGGGACTTGTCGGTTCCCGGAGGGTACCGACTTCAGGCACTCAGAACGGGATATCGCTGTCGTCCCCGCCGCCCGAACCACCGAAGTCGGCGAAGTCGTCCGCGCCGCCACCCACAGGCGCGCCGACATCCTCGCCCCCGCGCTGCTGGAAGGCAGGATCCCCGCCCGCGCTCGGGCCACGGCCACCACCGCTGCCACCACCCACGAAGCGCATATTCTGCGCGACGACCTCGGTGGTGAAGCGCTTCTGGCCTTCCTTGTCCTGCCACTGGCGCGTGCGCAACGAGCCTTCGATCAGCACTTCGCGGCCCTTGGTGAGGTACTGTTTCGCAAGATCGGCCTGCTTGCCGAACAGCACGACACGGTGCCACTCGGTTTCGTTCTTCCACCCGCCGTTGCCGTCGGGCCGGCGCTCGTCAGTGGCCAGGTTGAGCGTGGCGACCGTGAGCTGGCTCTGGGTGTAGCGCACCTCGGGATCGCGGCCGAGCCGGCCGAGCAGGATGACGCGATTGAGACTCATGATGTGCTCCTTGGGAATGGGGGCCCCATGAACGCGGGGGCCGAAGTCGGGTCAGCCCGCACAGCATAGGGCTTCGCCGGGCGCACTCAAAGCCGGGATTCGTCGACCTCAGAGCACCCCCCGAGCGGGGCGACCCAGATGCGGCGCGCCGGGCGTGGCGGAGCCGCCACCTGCCGATTTCGCAGGCGGTTGACGCGCCTCCGGCTGCCGCCTATTCTCCGCGGCCGATTCGCCACCCAGTTTCGTCGGGGCGTGGCGCAGCCCGGTAGCGCACCTGGTTTGGGACCAGGGAGTCGGAGGTTCAAATCCTCTCGCCCCG
>JANNWR010000292.1:0-18339 GCA_031408715.1 bacterium | reverse complement strand
CGACGCGAGCGCACGCAGCGGCCGCGGCATGGCATGCACCTCTCCAAGGCGCGAGAAGCGCATATCGAGCGTCGGCGCGCGATCCATGATGGGTTCCCACTCGAAGCCCGCGGCGCGTAGGTGCTCGAATAGCATCTCGCGGTGCGGACCGGCGTCCGGGTAGCGCAACCGGCGCGACAGCGCACCGTCCGGCCACGCAAGCAGCGGCCACGCCGCCGCCAGCACCGCGTGGCGCTCGCCGCGGTCGAACGTGTGCGTGTTCCAGTCGCCCGTCAGCAGAACCGGGCGCGACACGCCTGCGAGCGCAGCGAGCAGCAGGCGCATCTGCGTGGCGCGGTGCGCGCGCGTGCGGTGCACCTCGAGGTGCACGGTCACGGCCACGAACGGCGTCACGGGGTGCGCGATGTCGCATACCAGCGCGATGAAGCGTCCCGCCATCCGCTCGCGTTCGAACAGTGCCTGCTCGGGGCCGGGCAGCGCGACCAGCCGCACCGCGGTGATCGGCCAGCGCGACAACAACGCGAGTCCGAACAGCGATTCGGCGTTGTCGTCGGGTAGAGCCGTGAGCAGGTCGTCATCGCGGCCACGCGTGCTCTCGAGGAACAGTGGCGCCCACGCCGAATGCAGTCCGAGCCGGGCCGCGAGCTCTCCCGCCACGTCGCGATTCCCCGAGCGCGCCATGCCGAGGTCGACCTCATTGAGTGTCACGATGTCGGCAGCACGGAGCGCCGGCTCGGCCGTGAGTGCACGTGCGATATCCTCGAACCGATTGCCGTGTTCGATGTTCCACTGCACCACGCGCACTTGTGCCGGGCGCTCGCTCGGTCCGGCCGCATGTTCGGGCGCTGAAATGCGTACGCGCGCCAGCAGTTGGCTCAGGCGCGCGGCGAGCACGGGCCACTCCGGGCTGGCATGCAGGGCGTCGAGCGTGGCGAATTGCGCGAACGCCGCACGCAGGGCGTGGGCCTCGCGGACGTGCTCGGGATCGCGGTCAGGGGAGGGCATGGGGCGCGGACTGTAGCCGGTGCCGGCACACGACCACCACTCAGGCGCGTTGCGGTGGGCCCCTGTCGGTGCTCGGGTGCGGGGCACGCGCGGAGCCGTAAAGTCCGGAGCGGATGCACGGAGCAGGCCCTGCCGATGGGGTTGCCGCCATGGCGAGTGTCGGATCCGGGTGGCCGGCGCCTGATTGGCGGAGCCGATCTCGCCGCTGCATCGTCGTTGCTGACCATGTGTCGGGGGCCCGTCTCTGACGAGGCGTCAGGCGCATCTGGCGCCGGGGTGGTCACAATCGGACATGGCCGCAGTAGGAATGATGAAGCTCGCAGGTGGTTGGGCGCATCCATCCGAGGCATCTGACATGTCTCATCTGACATCGTTGTTGGTCCGGGCGTCCCTGGCGGGCCGCCCGGGCGTCCGAATCAGCTAGGATGGCGGACCCACGCGCCCCGGAGCGCGCACCATTCCGAGCTCCGGAGCACACGACCCACGAAGGAGTCCCGCGCATGTCCCGCCCACGCACCCTCGGCGAACTCAAGGCACTCGGCCACCGCTATCGTTCCGTCAAGGAAGAGCTGCGCGACAATGTCATCGCGCGGCTCAAGGCCAAGCAGCCGCTGTTCGCCGGCATCGTCGGCTACGAGCACACGGTCGAGCCGCAGATCGTGAACGCCGTGCTGTCCAAGCACGACTTCATCCTGCTCGGGCTGCGCGGCCAGGCCAAGACACGCATGCTGCGCTCGCTCGTGCAGTTCCTGGACGAGTACGTGCCGGCGATCGAGGGCTGCCCGCTCAACAGCGACCCGTTCATGCCGCTCACGCACGCGGCGCGGCAGTCGATCGAGGTCCACGGGGATTCGACGCCGATCCGCTGGGTGCATCGCGACGAGCGCTACCAAGAGAAGCTCGCCACGCCGGACGTGACCATCGCCGACTTGATCGGTGACATCGACCCCATCAAGGCCGCCACGTTGCGACTCGACTACTCCGACGAGCGCGTCATCCACTACGGCATCATCCCGCGCTCGAATCGCGGCATCTTCGCGATCAACGAGCTGCCCGACCTGCAGCCGCGCATCCAGGTCGGACTGTTGAACATCCTGGAGGAGAAAGACTTCCAGATCCGCGGCTTCCCGGTGCGCATCCCTCTCAACGTCGCGATGGTGTTCTCGGCCAATCCCGAGGACTACACCAACCGTGGCAACATCATCACGCCGCTGCGTGATCGCATCTCGTCGCAGATCATCACGCACTATCCGCTGACGCGCGAGCAGGGTGTGGCGATCACGCGGCAGGAATCATGGGTCGAGCGCAAGAGCGGCGTCGACGTGCAGGTGCCGCAGTTCATGCGCGAACTGGTCGAGGAGGTCGCGATCCAGGCGCGCAAGAGCGAGTACGTCGACCAGAACTCGGGCGTGTCCGCGCGACTCACCATCGCGCTGCTCGAGAACGTGGTCAGCAACGCCGAGCGGCGCGGGCTGCTGACCGGTGAGAAGCGCGTCGTCACGCGTGTGTGCGACCTGCAGTCGGCGGTGAGCGCGGTGAGCGGCAAGGTCGAACTGGTGCTCGAGGGCGAGCAGGAGGGTGCCCAGAACGTGGCGCGCGCACTGCTGGGGCGCGGCGTGAAGGCGTTGTTCGCGCAGCGCTTCCCCGATGCGTTCAAGCCGCGCCGGGCGCGCCGCCGTGGTGCCGAGCCGCCGGATGATTCCGAAGGCCAGACCACGGCCGAATACCGCCCGGTGCTCGAGTGGTTCTCCTCGGGCAACCACCTCGAGCTCGGTGACGACATCCCGCAGGCCGAGTTCGCCGCGTCGCTGGCGAAGGTGAAGGGCCTGGCCGATCTGGCCGCGCGCTACCTGGAACCAAAAGACGGCGACGAGCACGCAGTGGCCATGGAGCTCGTACTGGAAGGCCTGCACCAGAGCAGCATGCTGTCGCGCGACCGTACCGACGAGGGCACCACCGGCTACAAGGACATGCTGAAGCAGATGCTGTCTGGGCTGGGCGAGGACTAGGGCGCACGCCATGCGCTTCGACTACCAGAAGTGGAAAGGCCCTCGCCCAAGCGACGAAGCCTTCCTGAAGCAGATGATGGAGATCTATCGCAATCTCCTGCTGCAGACGGGCGGTGACGTCGACGAGGCGCTGCGCTGGATGGAGCACTTCGGGCGGGAATACGGGTTCTTCTCGGACCAGTTCACGCTCGAGGACTTCAAGAAGATGCTCGAGGACACGGGCGAGGCCCGCCAGACGCCGGAAGGCTTCGCCATGACGCCCAAGGGCGAGCGTCGCATCCGGCAGGACTCGCTGAACGAGATCTTCTCGGCACTGCGTGCGGGCGGCGCGGGCGACCACCGCACGCCGGTGGCCGGCGCGGGTGGCGAACGCCTGAGCGAGACGCGCGCCTACCAGTTCGGGGACGACCTTGCGAACCTGGATCCCTTGGCGTCGGTGAACAACGCGGTCAAGCGCAGCGGCATCGACGAGCTGACGATCACCGAGGACGATCTCGAGGTCTACGATCAGGAGCATCTGTCGGCATGCGCCACGGTGCTGATGGTCGACATCAGCCACTCCATGATCCTGTATGGCGAAGACCGCATCACGCCCGCCAAGAAGATCGCGCTGGCGTTGTCACAGCTGATCCAGACCCGCTATCCCAAAGACACGCTCGACGTGGTGCTGTTCGGCGACGACGCGGTGCAGGTGCCTTTGGGCGAGCTCATGAAGATCCAGGCCGGGCCGTATCACACGAACACGAAAGCCGGCCTGCAACTGGCGGGCCGCATCCTCGCGGGCCGCAAAGGTGTGAACAAGCAGGTGTTCATGATCACGGACGGCAAGCCGTCGGCGATCCGGGAATACGGGCGGCTGTACAAGAACCCGTTCGGGCTCGACCCCAAGATCGTGAACAAGACACTCGAGGAAGCCGTCTGGATGCGCCGCAAGCGCATCAGCATCACGACGTTCATGCTCGCCATGGACGCGCCGCTGCTGGAGTTCGTGCGCAAGCTCACCGAACTCAATCAGGGCCGCATCTACGAGACCGATCCGCAGAATGTCGGCACGTACGTGTTCCGGGACTTCGTGCGGAATCGGCGGAAGCGGCTGCACTGAGGGTTGGGCGGCGGCGCCAGCCAAAGTTTGCATCGTGCTCGGAAGATTGCCGGTCCGCGGGATGAACCGCGTGCGCCGGGGCTTCTCAGCCGGTCGCCGGAACGTCCTGGGGAGCAGGCAACGTCTCCCGCACCTGCCGCCGGAGCTCGTCTGACGCGAAAGGTTTGCTGACGAATCGGGCAGTCCCATTGAACGTCTCGTGGCGCAGGACGGCGTCGTCCGCATGACCCGACATGAAGACCACGCTGGTTCGCGGGCGGATCTTCAGGATCCTTGCCGCAAGTTCTGGCCCGGACATCCCTGGCATGACCACGTCGGTCAACAGCAGATGCAGCGGGCCGTCGGTGTCGCCCAACATCTGGAGTGCGGCTTCGCCGCTGTTACTGGTGAGCACGTTGTAACCGGCAGATCGGAGGATCCGCGAGGCGACCCGGACGATGGCCTCTTCATAGTCGACGATCAGGATGGTCTCCGTTCCGCCCCGCGCCGGGCCGTTCGGGGGGGCGGTCGCGATGCCTGCGCCTTGCGCCGCCATCGGCAGAACGATCCCGAATGTAGTGCCCCGGCCCGGGGCGGTGTCGACGCTGATCGCGCCCCCGAGTTGAGTGACGATCGCCTCGACCGTGGAAAGGCCGAGGCCTGTTCCCCGCCCATGCTCCTTGGTGGTGAAGAACGGTTCGAAGATCCGGCTCCTCGTCTGGTCGTCCATCCCGACACCGGTGTCGCTGAAGCGAAGTCGCACGTAGGCGCCCGGCGTCAGCCCCGGATAGCCTGCCGTGGACTCGTGGTCGAGATCCAGTGCCTGCAGGTCGATGGACAGGGTGCCTCCCTCGGGCATCGCGTCCCTGGCGTTGATGGTCAGGTTCATGATGATCTGTTCCAGATGCCCGCGACCCGCACGAACGCTGAGGTCGGCCGCGGGAATCGACACGACCAGATCGATGTTCTCGCGGAGCACGCGGTCCAGCATCTTCGTCATCTCGTGGACCACCGCATTCAGGCACACCTGCTCGGGAACGAATATCTGCTTGCGGCTCATGCTGAGAAGCTGCCGGGTCAGTACTGCGGCCTGCTCTCCGGCCTTGCGAATCTCCGTCAGATCATGGCGGACCGCCGCCGGATCTCCCAGCAGTTCCAAGCCTAACTCGGCGTGGCCGTTGATGATGGTGAGCAGGTTGTTGAAGTCGTGGGCCACGCCACCCGCGAGTTGGCCCACCAGATCCATCTTCTGCGAATGTTGGAGACTGGCCTCGAGCTCCTCGCGTTCTGCCTGCGCACGCACCCGGCTCGTGATATCGGTGACGAAGCCTTCCAGGAACTCCAGTTCTCCCGTGGGCGAGTACTTGCCGCCGCCTCGCTCCCAGACCCACTTCAGTTCGCCCGACTTCGTCCAAATCCGGTACTCGCACTCGTATTGCTCATGCTGGCCCACGGCATCGTCGACGAGCCGCTGGATCCGCTCGCGGTCCTCTTCATGGAGCTCCGCGCCGCACGAGATCGTGCGCTCTGTCAGGTATTCATGCTGCGCATAGCCGGTGACCTGCACGACTCCTTCGCTGATGTACTGCGGTGTGTAGGCCGCATCGTTGGCCACCTGGTAGACGTAACCGGGCAGATTCGCGATCAGGTTCGCAAGCCGCCGCTCGCTCTCCTGGGTGGCCTTCTCGGCCTTTCTGCGCGCGGTGACGTCCGTGACCATCGCTAGCGCACCTTGGTAGCGGTGCTGCGCGTCAAATACCGGGTTTGTCGCCATCGTCACGCTGACGACTTCACCGTCCTTGCGCAGGAGCTCGAAGTCGTGCTGCTCCTCGACGCCCCGCCTCCGCCGTTCCACGTTCTGCTGGGCCAGGGTCACGGCCGCAGGATTCATGAAGTCGTACATGCTCCTGCCCATCATCTCGTGTTCGGCGTACCCGAGCATCGCACCCATGCTGCGATTCACGAGGACCGTCCGGTCGTGTTCGTCGATCATCCAGACCCCTTCCTGTGCGGTCTCGACGATGCGGCGGTACTTCGCCTCGCTTGCCACCAGAGCCGCATCTGCCTGCCGAAGCGTGCTGAGGTCGCGCGCGACAGCCAGGAAGTAGGGCTCTGCGCCTTCGGCATCGAAGTGCTGCAGGAACACCTGCACCGGGGATTCTTCACCATCCTTGTGCCGGTGCCGGGTCTGGAAGGCGTGTGCCTGCTGACGACCATCTCGAAGCGGCAGCAGCATGTTCTCGAACTGCTCCACGGTGTACGCGGGCTTGATGTCCAGTGGGGGTCAGCTGGGTCAGCTCGTCCATCGAGTAACCCAACTCCCGGCAGGCGGAACCGTTGGCGTAGATGAACCGTAGGTCCGAAGCACGGAATATGTAGACGCTGTCGAGAATCAACTCGAGGATATCCTCGCACTGTCCTGCCGAGAGCCCGAAGGGCGGGACGGCTGCACCGGATGTCATTCGACCTCCCAAGTGGCTGCGACCTCGTTCATACCCGCATTCTCGTCCCGCGGTGCCGGGTCAGGATTGACGCGTCTTCGCAGGATAACGGTATGGCGCGGCACTGGCGACGGATCATTCTCACGGTATCGCTTGCGAGACATGGTCGCCTGCTTCCCCGGGTACGCGTTCAGTGTCGTGCTCTGCTTTGCTCAAGCAATGCTGGAGCACGACTGCTAAGCAGTGGACGCGCGCAGATCCGTGCCAGCGCCCTTCCGTCCAGACTCGCGCCGGTCGCCAGCGTGATGCTGGTGAGCGCGAGGATGTTGCCCGTGATGTGGCTGGAGGTGCCCACCGAGACTCCGAGCGTGGCGCTGCTACCGATGATCCAGAACACGTTGCAAGCCTGAGCGCCGTTGGTCACGATCACCGTCGCATTGGATGCGGTGGTCAGGGTGCTTGCGATCTTGAACACGAACACCGAGTTGGGATTGCCCTGGCCGTTCAGGGTGAGAGTTCCGGTCAGTTGTGCCGACGAGGGGTAGCAGTAAACGCCGGCCACGAGCGTGAGCCCGCCCAGATCCACGCCCGTCATATCACTCGTACACGGTGCGCCTGACAGAGAGATATACGCGGCAGTGAGATCCAATTGCGCCTGGGCCGCGACGCCGTCGGCAATGTGTACCGTTCCGCCGGTGGGCTGTCCCCCGGGGAGACCGACGACCGACGTGCCGGGGCTGAGGCCGACGCTTCCGATGATGGTCGTCGGGCCGGTATTGGTGACCGTCGAGGCCGCCAGGACGGCGAAGTTGGCAGCCGTGCCGAGGACGGTCTGAGCGGATCCGGGAGCTGGCGACAACAGCAGTGCGGCGAACACAACGGCAGCGATGACCGCCGGGTAATGGTGAGCAAGGTTCGTGAGTGAGCTCCGATCGGGTGAAGCGAGGTACAGATTTCAAAGTGATCATCATGGACAACTGCAGACGTGGTCCCTTTCCGGAGCCTTCCTCCGGGATCGGCGCTTCTGGCGAGCGCGATGCGCTGACGTGGGGTGTTTCGGTGCGAATCGAGCACTGGAGGTGCGATGAGGAACTGGAGTGCTGGCGCGCAACCCGATGTCAGGGCCTTGCTTGCGAGAAGCATGCCGCCGCAGCCTCCACGCCCGCGCACAGCACACGCCACTGCGGGCATGTGTCATGGGCAGTCGGGGCGGCGATCTCGGTGACCCGGGGGAGCTTCGGGGCCGGGCGGAGAGTGGGAGGGTCTTCAAGATCGGTGAAGGGCTTACAGACGGCCGGGCGAGCAGGGCTTGGATCAGCGCGACCAACCGGCCCAAGGAGGCGGGCCGATCCCGTCCATCATGTCGCCGATACGGCCCATGCGCCCGCCTGCGGGGCACTCGCCGTGCGGTGCCGGCGCCAAGCTTTCTGGAGTTCCAGCACGACCATCGGGATCGCACCCAGAAGCAGCAGCACGACTCCGTCGATCAGGGGCAGGTGAGTCGTCTTCAAGACCAGGCCCCAGGTGGTGTTGTGATGACTCCAGAACTGCAGCGCGAACGACAGCGTCACGACCCCGAGCAGGGCGGGGTTCGTGGACAGCGGGATGCGCCACAAAGGAAGCGTCGAACTTCGGGCCCCGAACGACCTCAGCAGTTCGGCGAACACCAGCACGGTGAACGCCGCGGTGCGCGAGTCGGCCGTGTCGCGTGTGCGCAGCATCACGAGGTAGACCGCGAGTGTGACGCCCGCGGTGAGCACGCCGGTCCACAGCATACTGCGGAGGAAGCCCGGATTCGCGATGCGTTCCGAACGCCGCCGGGGCGTGTCCTGCATGACTCCGGCGTCCGGCGCGTCTGTGGCCAGGCACAGTGCGGGCAGCCCATCGGTGACGAGGTTGATCCACAGCAGATGGATCGGCAGCAACGGCGACGGCAGACCGGCGACCACACACACGGTCATGAGCAGGAGTTCGCCCGTGTTGCCCGCGAGCAGGTAGAGCAGCGTCTTGCGGATGTTGTCGTAGATGCCGCGACCCTCGGCGACCGCGGCCACGATGGTGGCGAAGTCGTCGTCCGTGATGATCATGTCCGCGGCCTGCTTGGTGACGTCCGTGCCGGAGCGCCCCATGGCGACGCCGATGTCGGCGCCACGAATGGCCGGTGCGTCGTTGACGCCATCGCCGGTCATGGCGACCACGGCATCGTGCGACTGCCAGGCGCGCACGATGCGCAGCTTGTGCTCGGCCGTGACGCGCGCGTACACCGCGGCGTCCTGGACGCGCGCGCGCAGCGCAGCGTCGTCCATGGCATCGAGCGCCGCGCCGCCGAGCACGGGAGCGCCGGCCGGGGCGATGCCGAGCTCCTGTGCGATGGCGGCCGCGGTGTGGGGATGATCCCCGGTGATCATGACCACCCGGATGCCAGCCGCACGACAGTCGGCCACGGCCTGGATGGCGGAAGGGCGCGGTGGGTCGTGCATGCCCGAGAGCCCGACGAACGTCAGCTCGCGTTCCACGACATCGGCCGTCAGCGCATCGGGCGCGGCGTCCGCGAGGTCGCGCACGCACGAGCCCAGAACGCGCAACGACGACTGGGCCATCCGGGTGTTCTCGGCGACCCATGTGGCGCGGTCGGCCTCGGTCATGGCGCGCACACCGCTCGCGGTGTAGATGCGAGTGGAGTGCGCCAGCAGCACGTCGGGGGCACCGTTCAGGAACGCGCGCAGCCGGCCGTCGCCCATGCGCCGGATGGTCGTGCTGCACTTGCGGTCCGAATCGAACGGGAGGTCGTGGTAGTGCGGGTACTCGCGGTCGAGCCGGGCGCGATCCGCTCCCGCCTTCTGCCCGGCCACCAGCAATGCCCCTTCGGTCGGATCACCGATCGCCCGCCACACACCATCGCAGAGCGCGACCTGGGAGCTGTTGCTGCCGACCAGGACTTCGGCGAGTGCCCCGAGCGCCGCGGCTGTGGGGCTCACGGAGCCTGCCGTCGGCGTGACGACCACCTCGCCTTCGGGCCCGTACCCCGCCCCGCTCACCGAGTATCGCGCGCCCGCGACGTACAGCTGGCGGACGGTCATCTGGCCGAACGTCAGCGTGCCGGTCTTGTCCGTGCAGATCACCGAGGTCGAGCCCAGCGTCTCGACAGCCGGCAAGCGTCGCACCAACGCGCGGCGACGCGACATGCGCATGACGCCCAGTGCCAGCGCGACCGTGACCACCGCAGGCAAGCCCTCGGGCACGGCGGCGACCGCGAGACTCACCGATGTCAGCGTCGATTCCAGCAGCGGAGTACCGCGCCATAGCCCGAGCCCGAACAAGACTCCGACGATGCCAAGTGCCGCCCACACCAGGACCCGTCCGAACGCATCGAGCCGGTGCTGCAAAGGGGTCTTGGGCGCGGCATCGGCTTGCTCGATCAGGCCGGCGATGTGCCCCAGTTCCGTGCGCATGGCGACCGCCACCACCACGGCGAGTCCGCGCCCGGTCGTGACGCTCGTACCCATGAACACCATGTCGTCGCGGTCGCCGAGCGGGGCGGACTCCGCGACCTCGGCGGTGGCTTGCTTGCTGACCGCCTCGGACTCGCCGGTGAGCGCGGATTCGATGCAGTGCAGCGAAGCCGCCTGCAACAGCCGCGCGTCGGCGGCGACGACATCACCACCCGCGAGCACGAGGACATCTCCAGCGACGACATGCGCCGCGGGGATCTCGAGCTCGGCCCCTTCGCGGCGCACGCGTGCGAGCGGCGCGGACAGCAATTGCAGGGCCGCGATCGAGCGCTCGGCCTGATACTCCTGGTAGAACCCGATGCCGGCATTGAGCACGACGATGGTGAGGATGGCGACGGCATCGACGCGGTCCCCGAGCAAGGCCGAGACCGCGCCAGCGGCGACGAGCAGCCAGATGATCAGGCTCTTGAACTGGGCGAGCAGGATCCGCCACGGCTGGACCGCGTGTCCGCCCGTGATGGCATTGGGGCCGTCGGCCGCCAGCCGCCGGGCGGCTTCGGCCTGGGTGAGCCCGGCGTCGGAGCTTGTCAGCTCGGTCAGGATGCTCGCGGTGGTGCGAGCATGCCAGGCCACGGACGTCGGTTCAGACATCGTCCAGGGTCCGCGGCGGGAACGCCGCGCGCAGCGCATTCAGGACCGCGGCGAGGTCGATGCACTCCTGCAGGATCGCGCCACTCACCGGCGCCAGATGCCCGGTGGCGGCGAAACCCATGCCGATGACACTGAGCGCCATGCCGCCCACGGCACTCTGCAGCGCGATGCGGCGCATACGCACGCTGATGTGGAGGAACTCGTCCACGCGCCGGAGCGAGTTGTCCATGATCACGACACCCGCCGCCTCGGCGGCGACGTCACTGTTCTGGCCGATGGCGATGCCGACCGTCGCGGCCATCATGGCCGGCGCATCGTTGATTCCGTCGCCGACGTACAGCGTCGGCATGCGGGCCGTCTCGCGCCGCACGATGGCGAGCTTCTGCTCGGGGCTCTGCTGCGCGTGCACCTCGCTGATGCCTACCTGCTCGGCGAGGTAGCGCACCTCGGATTCGCGGTCTCCGGAAAGGAGCATGACGCGGCCGAAGTGATGTCCAGGCCCAAGGTGCGTGACGAACGCGCGGTTCTCGGCGCGCGGCGCGTCGCGGAACTGCATCACCGCGGCATATTGACCATCGACGGCGACCGCGCACTCGAGCCCGCCGGCGATGGGCGGGATCCGCGTCGCGCCGCTCGTCGTCTGTGCTTTGAGCGTCGCCCGGCTGGTGATCTGCAGGTCGTGCCCACCGACCCGGCCGCGCAGCCCCTGTCCCGGCTGCTCGTGGACCTCGCTGCCCTCCGACAACACCAGCGCCTGATCGAGCGCGGCTTTCACGACGGCGCGCCCGAGCGGATGCTTGGAGTAGCGCTCGAGGCTCGCGACCCACCTGAGCACGTCACGCGGTGCGAATCCTGGTGCGGTGAGCTGCTGGGCAAGCGCGGGCTTCCCGTAGGTGAGTGTGCCGGTCTTGTCGAAGATGGCGGTGCGGCAACTGGCGATCCGCTCCAGGACGGCCGGGCTCTTGATGATGATCGCCCGTCGCGCGCACAGCGTGATCGAGCCGATGATCGCGATCGGGATTGCCAGCAACAACGGGCAGGGCGTGGCGATGACGAGCACCGCCAGGAAGCGCTTGGGATCAGCACTCACGGCCCAGGCCGCGAGTGCCACGACGAGTGCCAGTGGCGTGAACCAGGCGCCGAGCTCATCGCCCAGACGGCGCAGGTGCGGGCGACGCGCTTCGGACTCGCGCTTGACCCCCATGATCTTCGAGAAACGCGAATCGACCGCGAGGTGGGTGCTGCGCAGGGTGAGGGCCGATTCGCCATTGACGGCGCCCGAGATGACGGTGGAGCCGATGGTCTTGGTGATCTGGAACGGTTCGCCGGTGAGATACGCTTCATCCATGCCACCGTGGCCTTCGACCACGATGCCGTCGACCGGGCAGATGTCGTGCGGATACAGGACCAGCGTGTCGCCGATGCGCACCTCCTCGAGCGTGACGTCCTCGAGCACGGTGCCGACGCGGCGGTGCGCGACCGACGGCATGCGCTTGGCGAGGGCTGCGAGTACCGAGTTGGCGCTGCGCAGGGCGTAGCGCTCGAGTGCCGCACCGCTGGCCAGCATGAGGACGATGATCGCGCCCGCGAGGTACTCACCCAGGGCGATCGAGCTGAAGATCGAGATGCCGCCCAGAAGGTCGGCACCGAACTCGTGGCGCAGCAGCTTGCGCGCCAGCTCGAACAACTGCGGCAGGCCGCCGAACAGGAGTGCGACGAACAGCGGGAGGTCATAGCGCGCGGCGGGTGCGTGCAGGACGTGGCGCAGCAGGAGGTGCGCAGCGATCGTCACGACGCACAGTCCCGCGATCGCCGCCGCGCGATGCTGCTGGAACAGCGATGCCGGCGAGACGGGTCCGGGCGGCGACCCCGCGCGTGGAGGCCCCGGGGCGGCGAGCGGCGGGTCGGCCTGCGGCGGCGGCGGCGGGTCCGCTGGCCCGGGAGCCGGCGGGTCGGCCGGTCCCGGAACGCGCGGATCGGCGGGTCCAGGGGGCCGCGGGTCGGACGGGGCAGGAAGCGTGGGCTGTCGCGGACCGGTCCCGTGCGCTGCTCGTGTCGTGATGGCGATCATCGCGCCGCATCCTTTAGGCGAGAGTGAGCTGTGCCCGTCAAGTCGACGAAAGCGCGCCCCCGTGAGGCGTTGCTCGCATGGGGCCGCCTGTCGGGATGGAACGGTCGCAGCCACGCCGCGGTCCATGCGCTCGGGTCATTCGCCAGATGCGTGCCATACCCATGCCCACACGGACGAATCGCTCAAGGCACTCCAACCATGGCTGATGTGCGTGCCGCCTACTGCCGTGCCGGAGCGCGATGCCGATTCGGGAACGGTCCACGGAGGGCAGAAGTTCAAACTTCGCAGCAGGAGCTTCAATTGTCCGGATCCTGCGGCGTGCCGAGCCGCGCTGCCGCCGGGGCCACGTCACTCTTTGGGGGTATCCCCCGCGGCTCCGCGTGCAGTCCCTTCACGCTCGCGGGACTCAAGTGCCCGCACCCTACACGCGGAGCAAGGTTCCAGTCGTCGAGGATAGCCGCCTTCGCTCGCCACGCTTCTCGGAATGACACGCCGGACCGCCCGAACTCCACACGGAGGTGCACCAATCGACTCACGATTGAACATCGGACCTGTCGGCCTGCTCGTGACCGCGAACCAGCAACACCGCAGTCCCTCGTCCTACTCGGCCAGCGTGGTGCCCCGCACCGCTCTATGCGCATTGCGGCTACCGCCCCGAATCGTGGCACCGTTCATGCGCTGGAAGGGTTTGTCGCGGTCCCCTGGGATGGTCGCAAAGGATCCCCCGCCGCGCTGAGCGCCTTGGTGCCCTGCTCACAGGGACGTAAAGCCTCGCGTCGCCGACTGCATTCCCTTGCTGACCCCATTTCAGGTGGGTCATCGACGCTTGTTCGGCGGCGGCCCAGAACTGCAACGACGATCGTGTCGTCGTGCGCGACCCAGCCACGGCGAACCACAGGACACTCAACGGAGGTCATCTTCATGAAGTCCCTCACGCGCAACCTCGCCGCCACATCCATGGCCATGCTCATGCTCGTGGCCATGGGTTGCGGTGCATCCACCAAGAGCCCCACCGGCGTGACGTCGGAGAGCATCACGCCCGCCGACAATGCCGCGCAGTCGGACGGCAGACTGGACCAGAGTTCCAAAGATCGCGACGCGCCACGTCCCTCGGTGATGAAGGCGCCGCCGCTCGGCGCAGTTGCCGGGTACGCGATCCTCGCGGGCTCGACCATCACCAACACCGGACTCACGGTCATCACAGGCGATCTCGGCCTGAGCCCGGGAAGCGCGGTGACCGGCTTCCCGCCGGGCATCCTCAACGGCATCAAGCATGTCAGCGATCCGGCCGCGGCATTGGCCAAGTCCGACCTGACCAAGGCTTACAACAACCTGGCCGGCCGCACCCTCGCGCCCATCCTGGTCGCAGGCAATCTGGGTGGCCGTACGCTGGCTCCGGGGCTCTACAAGTCGTCGTCCTCGCTCGAGGTCTCCTCGGGTGACCTGACGCTCGATGCCAAGGGCAACGGCAATGCCGTGTTCATCTTCCAGATGGCGTCGACGCTCAACACCACTGCTGGTCGTAAGGTGATCCTGGCAGGTGGTGCGAAGGCGTCGAACATCTTCTGGCAGGTCGGCAGTTCCGCGACGATCGGCACCACGTCGGTCTTCAAGGGTTCGATTCTGGCCGACCAGTCAATCAGCCTCAACACCGGCGCGTCGCTGCAAGGCCGTGCACTGGCCCGCATCGGTGGCGTGACGCTGGCCGCCAACTCGGTCGTCGCCCCGAACTGACTGGGTGAAGCCGCTCACCGACGGTTGGATCCGCCGGCGCATCTGAACTCGAGGGATGCATAGGCAGCGCCCATTTCACGCCGCGGCAAGGGAGACGACGCTGGCGTGGACTGGGCGCTGTGTTTTCGCCTGCTCAGCCCTGCGCGAGATCGGCACAGGAGTGGATCAGCGGCCTGTCAGCCCCCGTAACCATGAAGAGCGCTACGAGCCGACGCACAGCCCACTACGTTCGGTGGTGGCGGAGGCGGTGGGGAAGTTCCTCGACCGCGGACTCCTGGCGCACGGGTTCGCACGCGTGCGCTGTGGCGAGCCGAATTCCTGCTCGGTGACTCGCGGGCGGTGCGGAATGTCGGCCGGCCCGCCTTGGGCCACCACGGCCTTCCGTACGCATGTCGTGCCCTCGCCTCACGCGTGCCCGGGGCGCGACAACCCGCGCGATGAGTGGCGCGACTCATGGCCGCGCGGGCCAGCACTCAGCGTTCTTTGCGTGTTGGCACTCTCGATGCTCCGTCTGCCTTCGTTCCCTGGAACCGTACAATGGAGGATGCCATGCAGACGCCTTACACGGTGCGCAGGCTGTTCGCGGTCTCCAACTTCGTCCTCTCGGCCGCCCTCGTCGGGGTCCCGGTCGCCAACGCGCAACAGAGCGCGGGCACGCCCTGGAGGCACAAGGACACTGGCGTCCGTGAGGCGTCGTACGCGGCGGCCCAGCAGGACCAGAACCGCGTGGAGATCCGCGGGAACAACTCTGCGGCTCCGGTCGTCGCCGCCGCGATCGGCGGTCTCGTCATCGGGGCATTCATCGCCGCCGCGGCCTCGCACCACGCGGTGGAGGCATCCCGTTCGCCTGCCACGACCGAGGCGATCCCCGTCGCGTGCGCTGCTCCCGTGCAGACGGCTCCGGCCTGCGCCTACGAGTTCTACGACATGACCGAGCGGAGGAGCTTCGGCTCGCTCCTCGAGTGCCAGCGTGAGGCCGAGGACGAGAACCGCCCGGCGGTCGTGCGGGTCATCGACCTGCGCTCCGGTGAGTGCGTCTGGACGCTCTGCTGGGTGGATGGAGCGTGGTCCGTGGTGGGGGTCGCGAACGCGTCGGCCGTCTCGAACGAGGATGCTCCCGAGTGGCAGTCGCTTGGCCGGAGCAACGGATACGGATCCGCGCAGGGCCGCGGCTCGCGGCGGTTCGCGCGCCACGCTTACCGTGCGCGTGAGTCCTTCGGCTATCGGCACTGACGTATCGCGAAGTGAAACGGGCCCCGCCCGGGCGTTCAGGCGGGGCCCTTCCACGCCGGCAACACGATCACGCGCGATCGCTCAGTGGTCGTGCGCGGGAGCCGGGGCTGTGGCGTGGCCCGTGGTTCCCTTGGGCGCTACGGGCGGATCCGGACAGCGCTACGCGTTCACACGTGAACCGCGGGACGTCCGGCCCGATAATGTCCGCGCCGAAAGTGGCCTACTTGTCATTCGCCTCGCGTTCCTCAGCAGCGTCCCAACCGTATTTCAACACCAGCGAGAGCGTGTACCCATCCTTCTCGCCGAGATGGCGCACGTCATCCAGCACCCAGCCGGCCGACCTCTCCATGGGCTTCCCTGGCGTCGAGTGCCATCAACGCGTTGAGCCGCGCCGATATCGGCATGCTCATCGTATAGAGTACCTTCATCGCCATCGCCGGGTCGGACACCTTTACCGGCACGGGCGCTTTCGCCCCGACCGACGGGACCACGAACAACGAACCCACCACACAGAGCAGAAGAAGCCGTTTCATTCCGAGCCGCGGCGCCAACGGCTGGCCGGTCACCGTGGGCCAGTGTGACAACCTGGGTTCGAGCCACATCCGTCAGGTTCCAGGTGGTTGTCGGGGATGGCGGGAAGCCACAACCGGAGTGCGCGTTGTCCCCCGTTGACCAGGAGGATGCCGATCCATGAATCCCATTGCAGCTGCCGGGCTGGTGCTGATCGCGCACATCGCTTCGCCGGCGTCCGGCGGCTTCCTTCCAGGGAACATCTCCATGGGCGAATCACCGTGGTCGCATGCGATCGAGGCCAGCAGCACTCCGTCCGGGGTGGTCAGGGCCGCGGCCGCTGACAGCACCGGTTCATCCGTCATTGCCGAGAAGAAATTCGAGCTGAGAGATGCTTCGCCGCAGTTCGATGTCCTGATCTCGGTTGCCTACCGGGATGACGGAGAGAAGCTCGCCACGTTCTCCTTCTGCAAGAAGGGTGGGACGCCTCCCCATCAGGTCATTCGGCTGCCGGATACATGGATCGATTCGGATGCAGACGACGATGCTCAAGGAAGTGTTTCCATTCCCTACGAGCAGCAAAGCGCGGTGCGCGTCGGAGACTTCAACTTCGATGGACGGGAAGATGTCGCCCTGTGCGATGGCACCAATGCCAACTACGGCGCGCTGTCCTATCGCATCTATCTGGCTTCACCGCGGGCCATGCGATTCGTGTACGACAAGCGCTTTTCTGACCTTGGGCAATCCATGGGGATGTTCGATGTGGACAAGGAGAAGAGAGTCCTCCGTACATACTGGAAGGATGGATACGCCCTCCATGTCACCGAGGAATATGCGGTGATCAAGAACCGTCCGGTCAAAGTGTTCAGCGAAGAGACCGAGGCGATCGTCGCGGATGACACGAAAGTCAAGATCACGACCCGGACGCTGGTCGGGGGCCGATGGCGAGCCAAGGTCATCTTCGAGAAGCGAGAGCCATAGGGCGATGTGCGTCATGCCATCGATGGCGTGCGAGCCGGCCCCGAAGGGGGCGGACATGTGGTTACTGCGAAGGCACGAGCGAGAACTTCAAGAAACTGCCCGAGGCCACGGGCGAGGCCCGTTCAGGGCGAACTGCGTTCGACTCCGAGCACGTCCTTGAACTCGATCACGGGCACGGGACTCCGACGCCGGACGTTCGCTGGGACGAGCGCGAGGTCGGCCTTGGTGTGCAGGTCGAGTCCGGCCAGCGCATCGAACCCCGTGCGCCGCTCGAACGCCAGCCGCTCGGTCCGCCACGTCAGCCGGCTCGGATTCGCGACCACTCGTTCGGGGTGGCTGTGCTCGAGCAACTGCAACAGCACCAGTCGCGCGCTGTGATCGTCCTTCCACAGTACGACGCCGCGTTCGAACGGGATCGCGTTCCAAGCTGCGCGGATGCGTGTGTCGATGCGCACGAGCTGAGCGCGGTGCGAGAGCGTGGCGGACAGCCCCCATGCCGCTGTCGAGGCGACCACGGCGATCGCAGCCATGGCGACGAGCATGCGAGGCAGCCGGCTCGTGAGAAGTGGCGGCACCGACACCATCCACAACAGGGCGACCATGAGCACGGGCACGCAGTACATCGCCGGGTCAGGCACGCCGTAGTTGAGCGTGAACGCCAGCAGCAGTGACGCGCTCAGCACCAGCGCCAGACGCGCGGCGCGCAGTACCGGGCGTGCTTCACGCAGCGCCGCGAACGCGCTGAGCACCAGGCCCGGAATCACGATCGGCAACAGCGTGCCGGCCAGCAGCGCACGCTCCGCGGGGCGCGGCGCGAAGCCGCCGAGATAACCCGCATATGCCGCACCGCGGATGTGGGCCCAGACCGCACTCAGTGACGGTTCGAGCGGCCACTGGTACGCCGCCGGGTGAAAAGCGCGCCACACGAGGAATCCCCAGCTCGTGAGGGGCAACGCCGCGCCCATCCCAGCCGCGATCACGAGAGTGCCGCGCCATGCGGCGCGCTGCCCAAGGGCCGCGAACAACGCCAGCGTCAAGGGGAGCGCGAAGATCATCGACAGCGCGTGGTGCGCGAGTCCGGCTCCGCAGATCACACCCCATAGCGCGGCGATGCGAGCGGGCCTGGGTGGCTTGAGCGCGCCGGGTTCGAGTGCAACGACGGCCGCGAAGC
>JANNWR010000291.1:0-2486 GCA_031408715.1 bacterium | reverse complement strand
CGCCGCTTACGCCGCCGAGTCACTGCTTCCGAAGCGCGGGTTCCTGATCGGCTATCGCTGGCCGAGCGAGGGCATCGGCTCGGGCGAATCCGTAGGGGACATGCTGCAGTCGATCCGCGTGACGCCAGTGATCGGGATACTCCTGCTGCTGCTTCCCGTGATCGGTCAGATCGTGGCGGCGAGCGTCAAGCAGTCGGCCCTTCCCCTGGGTGATTACCCCGTTGCCTCACCCACGGAGTGGGCGCACTGGATATCATGGTGCGTCCGCGTGACCGAAGGCGCGATCGGCCGGGCATGGGCGCATGCGCCCCCGTTTCTCGCGTTGCTGTCCGGGCCGTTCCTGGGCCCGGTGTCGGCCGCGATGCTCCTCGGAGCCTGCGCATTGATCGTGGCGCTGCGGCTCTCGACCTACCAGCGGGATCGCTACCGCGCCGTGCACTACGGCGTGCCCGACCTGGGCGAGTTCATGCGCGACCTGGAGCGCGCATTGGTGGTGCGCGACGTGCGTGTGCGGCTGAACGTGGTGGCGCACAGTATGGGCACGCTGCTCACGGTGAACGCGTTTCGCGTGATGTCCGACTACTTCCACCCGCCCAGCGACGCCGCGGGCAACGGACCGGCCTACGGCGAGATGGGGCGTAACGGCACTTTTCAGCTCGGCACGCTTATTCTTTGCGCGCCCGACCTGCCGGCCGTGATGGCCACACGTGATCGGAATAATTACTTTCAGTCGGCCCTGCGGCGGTTCAGTTCTGTGCATGTGTTCTGCAGCGACCGCGACCTGATCCTGAAATGGTTGTCGCCCATCGCCAACTGGGCCAGCGAGCCGCGCTACGACATGGTGGGGCGGAAGCTCGGGAACGTGGTGCTGCTCAAGTCCGCGCGCACGCGCCTCAGTCGCCCGGATTCTCGCAGCGATTGGACGCTCCTGCCCATGAACCGCGCCGTCGTGCAAGCGTACCCGTTGTACACGAGCGACCCGTTGAGCAGTTCAGCGCCGGCGTTGATCCACTTCCACGACTGCTCGATGGACCCCAGTCTCAGCGGATCCTACCTCGCCCTGATGCTGGCCGCGGTCGGAGTGGTCGGCGTCATCGGCGCCATCGGCCTCGTGCCGGAAATGGGCGGGGCACGCTGGCTGGCACCGGTGCTCGGCGGTTGGCTGCTGCTCGGGTTGCTCGCCCGCCCACTGTGGCCGCGCGTGCGCGATGTCGCCTGGGTGGGCGGCGTGGTCGGCGCACTCGCCGAGGTGCCCAGCCTCATGATAGTTGCCACCTTCTGGCGCGGCTGGGATCCGCACGGCGGCTACTTCACGTTCGGCCACGCGCCGCGGCAGCGAGTCTGCGAGCTGCTCGCGAATCCGGGCGCGTTTCCGCGTCGGACGCCGGACGGGCGTGAGATCGAAGAAGAAGACGCGGCGATACGCTATCGGCTGGTGCGAATCTCGGTGTAGCGCGCGCTGCGGTGCTGGGCGAGAGCACCGTGAGCGTGGTATGTGCACGTGCGCAGAATTCCATTGACAGCGTTCTGAGCGCAGCGAACGCGAGGACCGATGCCGCTCGCACGAACATGCCTGGGGCGCTCGAGGACGCGCGCATGCGGCCGAACTCGTGCCCGACCGCGCGCGTTGCTGTCGAGCGTGTCGTTCGGCGCTCGGCGCTCGTCCCATGCAGCGCGGACATGGGATGATAAGATAAGCGCTGCCCCCGCGACGTGTCCTTCGCCGCGGAGTCCCGCCATGATCAGCGTGAAGCCGAACGCATCGCAGCCCAACGTGTACGACCTGCAGTCCTGTGTGCTCATCTCCCATCGTGCTGCCAAGCTGCCCGCGGCGGCGTTACTGGACGAGTTCGCCAACACCCTGGCGCGCGATCGGAGCACGACTGTCGACCTGCTCATCCAGATGGGCGAGATCGAGGCGCGCAAGCTGTACGTGTCGAAGGCGTGCGCCTCGATGTACGCCTACTGCACCGAACACCTGCATATGTGCGAGGGCACGGCCTGCAGGCGCATCCGTGCGGCGCGCGTGGCTCGGCGGCTGCCGTCCATCCTGCCCATGCTGGCGGATGGCACGCTGCATCTGTCGGCCGCGTCGTTGCTGGCCCCGCACCTGACGCCCCAGAACGCGCACGCGCTGCTGGCAGAGGTGACGCACATGAGCAAGGCCCAAGTGGAGCGGCTCGTGGCGCGTCGGTTCCCGAAGCCAGACGTTGCGACGACCATTCGGCCCCTCGCAGACGTGATCACCGCCGCCTCGCTGACCGCGCAAGTCGTTGCGAACATGTCGCAGTCACCGCCACCGGTGGCGGTAGTCCCAATGTTTCTCAGCGAGTCGTCGAATGTGATGGAACCACTACCCATGGTCCAGGTGCCGCGCTCGCTCCACCAAGCCATCTCGCAGGTGGTCGCGGCCGCCGCGGGCAACGGCATCGAGGCGTGCGTGCCGAACTCCATGCTGGCCAGCATCACCGACGCCGTGACGCAGA
>JANNWR010000290.1:0-3755 GCA_031408715.1 bacterium | reverse complement strand
CGGTTCGGAGAGGGCTTTCGCCGTCCAGCCGGGGAACGAACTGAGGCCAATGCCGTCAAAGCCTATAGCTACTCAGTCTATCGTGCACTACTGGATCTCTTCCCTGCGCAGGGTGCCTTCATCCGGTCCGAGATGGTCGCGCGCGGATACGACCCAGATGATGCTGCACTCGATCCCGCCACCCCCGCAGGCGTCGGGAACCGGTGTGCAGCCGCCGTACTTGAGCTTCGGCATGTGGATGGCTCCAATCAGTTGGGCGACCAGCACCTCGGGGCCTATACGGATTACACGGGCTATCAGCCGGTCAACACGCTCGACGCGGTCATTGACCCGAACCGCTGGCAGCCGCTGCGATTCTCGGACGGCGCTGGCGGCACCGTGGCCCCTGGATTCATCGCTCCGCACTGGGGGAATGTCGCACCCTTTGCGCTCCGGACTGGGAGCGAGTTCCGCCCGGGTCCGCCCGCTATGTACCCGTCGAAGAAGTACATCGAACAGGCAGATGCCGTCATCGGGTTCAATCGCCGGCTCGGCGATCGCGAGAAGGTCATCGCCGAGTATTGGGCCGATGGTCCACGCTCGGAACTCCCTCCGGGTCACTGGCAACTCTTCGGAGAGTTCGTGTCACTTCGCGACCGGCACTCGTTCTCGGATGACGTGAAGATGTTCTTCATGCTCGGCAATGCGGTCCAGGACGCCGGTATCGCGTGTTGGGAGGCGAAGCGGTTCTACGACTACGTGCGCCCCATCACGGCGATCCGATTTCTCAAGGCGGGGCAGCAGATCCAGGCCACGATTCCGTTTCTCGGGGTTCGGAATATTGATGGCAAGGACTGGGCCCCCTATCAGCCAGCGACATTCGTGACGCCGCCGTTTGCGGAGTACGTCTCGGGTCATAGCACTTTCAGCGCGGCCGCCGCCGAAGTCCTGCGCCGCTTTTCTGGAAGTGACCAGTTCGGGAATTCGGTGACCATCGCGGTCGGCAGTTCGAAGGTGGAGCCGGGCTTTGCCCCCTCGGTGCCGGTGACGCTGTCGTGGCGAACGTTCACGGAAGCGGCTGACGAAGCCGGGATCTCACGCCAGTTCGGCGGCATTCACTTCAACGATGCGGATATCGAAGGCCGCAAGCTCGGCCGAAAGGTCGGGCAGGCCGTTTTCAAGCATGCAATGGATCTCATCGAGGGCCGCGATCGTCATGAACTCGCCGACGATCGGCAAGGTGATGGCAGGGATCAAGGTGGTGACGAGTCATCTCAGGGCACGGAACGGGATCGTTCGGGTCGTGGCAGCTCCCAGCAGCTCGAGCCGTCGAGTCCTGTCGAACTCGCCCTGCGAGCGGGCCCGAACCCTGTGTCAGGAGCATCGGTGCAAGTGTCATTCACGCTGCCAGGCGATGAGTCCATCACGGTTGATGTACTTGACGTGAATGGCCGCCGAGTCGCATCTCTCGCTCGGGGCCGCTTCCCAGCAGGGCGCAACGAGGTGCGTTGGGCGCGATTGGGCGCTGGAGCCCACCCAGGGCTCTACTTCGTGCAGATGCAGGTGGGCGACAAACGCCTGGTACGCAGGATTATCGCGACACCCTAGTGCGAGCGACTCGGACGAGGCGCGGCGGCCTTCCGGCTGCCGCGCCTCGTGCGTCGCTACTTCCGCGCGATGCCGTACTTGCGCATCTTGCGGTGCAGGTTCGTGCGGTCGATGCCGAGCCCGGCGGCGGCCTGCGTGACGTTCCAGTCGGCGCTGTCGAGCGCACGGCGGATCGAGTCGATCTCGCTGCGCGCGACCTTGCCCTTCAACCCGGCGTCGTCGCCCTCTTCAGGCGGGCTCTCGAGCCACGGGTTCAGGTCGGCGGCGGTGACCTGATCGCCGTTCACCAGCACCACGGCGCGCTCCATGAGGTTCTTCATCTCACGCACATTGCCGGGCCAGTGGTACTCCTCCAGCAACTCGCGCGCGTCGTCCGACAGCGCCAGCGGGGCGCGGGTCTCGGACGCACAGAACACACCCAAGAAATACGCCGCCAGCCTCGCGATGTCAGCCTTGCGCTCGCGCAGTGGCGGCACCACCACGGGCAGCACGTTCAGCCGGAAGTACAGGTCCTCGCGGAAGTCGCCTGATTTCACCGCGGCGCTCAGGTCTTTATTCGTGGCCGCGACCAGCCGCACGTCGACCTTCGAGGTGCGCGTGCCGCCGACGCGTTCGATCTCTCCGGTCTCCAGCGCGCGCAAAAGCTTGGCCTGCGCTTCCAGTGCCAGGTCGCCGATCTCGTCCAGGAACAGCGTGCCGTTGTCGGCGAGTTCCAAGCGGCCCTTCTTCGTGGCCACGGCTCCGGTGAACGCGCCCTTCTCGTAGCCGAACAGCTCGCTCTCGAGCAGGTCCTTGGGGATCGCGGCGCAGTTCAGCTTCACGAACGGTCCATCGGCACGCTTCGACAGCGCGTGCACCGCCAGGGCCGCCAGTTCCTTGCCGGCGCCGTTCTCGCCCGTGATCAGCACGCGGCCGTTGCTCGGGGCGACGCGGCGGATCTGCTCGCGCAGTCGGTCGATGGCGGGGCACTCACCGACGATGCCCAGGCTGTCGGCGTTCGAAGCGTCCCGGCCTCCGGTTCCGGCGGACGCGCTACCGCCGCGCGGTGCGTCCGCGGTTGCGGTTCCCGCGCGCCGCAGCCGTGTCAGGCGCACGGCCTCATTGAGTACGCCCAACAAGTGCTCGGGGTCGGGGATCGGCTTGGGTACGAAGTCGAACGCCCCGCGCTGCCCGGCTTTGACCGCGTTCTCGATGGTGCTCTCGCCCGAGATCACGATCACCGCCGTGTCGGGTGCCTGCTCGCGGATGCGGATCAGCGCGTCCAACCCATGCTCGCCCGGCATCGTGAGGTCCAGCAGCACGGCGTCCCAGCGCCGCTGCTCCAGGGCAGCGTAGCCCTCGGCGGCGTTGGCGGCCTCACCGACCTCGTGGCCCTCGTCCTCGAGCATGCGGCGCAATGCGCTGCGGATCTTGCCGTCGTCGTCGATCGTGAGCACCGCGAACTGTTCCTGCTGCGCCATACGGGGATCGCTCCTGTTCACTGGAGTTGCGTCGCGAGCGGCAGTGTCAGGCGCGCGATGGCGCCGCCGCCGTCGCGGTTCGTCAGGGTGACGCGGCCGTGGTGCTGCCCGGCGATGTCGTGCACCAGCGACAACCCCAGGCCACTGCCACGGTTCTTGGTGCTCACATAGGGCTCGAACACCTTGGCCGCGATCGCTGCATCGATGCCGGTGCCGCGATCACGCACCTCGACCCAGGCTTCGCTGCCGTCCTGGCCGCTCACCAGTTCGACCGTGCTGCCGGCCGGGCTGGCCTCGAACGCGTTGACCAGCAGATTATGCAGCGCGCGTGTCAGCAGCAAGCGGTCACCGCGCACGGGCTGCGCTGCTTCGCACTGCACGCGCAGCGTGATGGCCTGCGGCTCATGCAATGCGCTCGCGGCGCGCGCCACTTCGGACAGGTCGAGCGCTTCGTCGCGCGGCTCGGGCAAACGAGCGTATTGCGAGAAGTTGTCCGCCAGCCGTGTGAGCTGCGTGATCTCCTCGAGCATGGCGGTGAGGCTGCGCCGGGCGATGGCGCGGTCGGCCTCGGGCAGGTGGTCGACGCGCTTCTGCAGCGCGAAGATCGACAGCGACATGGGCGTGAGCGGGTTCTTGATCTCGTGCGCCAGCTTGCGCGCCAGGTCACGCCACGCCGCCTCGCGTTCGGCGCGGGCCAGGGCTGCGCGC
>JANNWR010000289.1:0-2574 GCA_031408715.1 bacterium | reverse complement strand
CGCCAGCCGCGGTGAGAGTCCTCGACCATCTCCCAGCCACGCTCGGCCTTGAGCACGGTGGCTTCGTCCGCGCTGTAGAACTTGCCGATGGGCTTCGTGGGCTCCGAGAACGCGTCGTCGTTCGGATCGACTTCGACCTCGGTGACGATGGTGGCGATCTCGGCACGCAGCCCGCGGCGCTCGAGTTCCTCGCGCAGGTCACGCTGGATCATGTAGCCGATGGCTCCCTGCGAGTCCGCCACCAGCGAATCGAGCGGCACTTCATGGATCTGCTGCTTGGCCGCTTCGACACGCAACTGCATGAATCCGACCTGAGGTCCATTGCCGTGCGTGATCACCAGGTGCTCGCCTCGTTCGATGAGGTCGGCGATCGGGATCACGGCGCGAGCCGTGACCGCGAACTGGTTCGCCACGGTGGGCGGCTTCAGGGGGTCGAGCAAGGAGTTGCCACCCATGGCGATGAGGGTGGGCGGATGCGGGCGCGGCGTGGCGGGACGAGTGATGTGTGGCGCAGTCGCTGGCCCCGGCCGCCCAGTGGTCATCCCTTTGGCTACCGTGTCGCGGGCCTGGTCCTGGCTCATGTCTGCGCTTCCTCTGACTGCGTTGCCCGGTCCGATTGGCAGGGCGTTTGCCGGATTGTCAGCCGTTCGTCCCCCTGGGGCCGGTTGCGAGGTTCGGAGAAACCCGCCAAGTGCGTTGCCCGTCACGAGATGGTGCGCGAACCGAGGTTCGGCACAGCATTCGCTCCTTGGAGCGCAAGAGAACTCGTGCCGGAACCATGCCAGCGCCTCGCGCACCAGCTTCACCGGACCTACAACGATCAAGACGATCGAGAGGAACCCATGGCCACGACCGGCACCGCGGACGACGTGACGCGCCACACTTCCTACCTGAACGCCGTGCGCCGGCTGCGTGAGGCGCGCGTCGTGTTGCCCACGTTCGCCGAGCTCACCGAGCCGTCGCGGATCCCGGCGCGCATCCTGGACGCCCTCGCCAAGATCGATCCCGACGCAGCGCATCCGCTGAACCTGTTCCGCGTGCACTGGTGGAACGACATGGCGCGGCGCGGCCACGCGTCCATCCCTGAGCACATCGTGCTGCCCAAGTCGTTCACGGGCGTGGACGCGCCCATCGTGGTGGCACTCGGCAATCGCTTTCCGATGATCCACGCGCACAAGGTTCTTGCCGCCTATTCCTGCCTGGTGCCCCGGCTCGTGCGCGGGGAGTTCGATCCCGAGACCCAGCGTGCCATCTGGCCATCGACCGGGAACTACTGTCGTGGCGGCATCGCGATCTCGCGCGTGCTCGGCTGCCGTGGCGCTGCCGTGTTGCCCGAGGGAATGAGCGCCGAACGCTTCCGCTGGCTCGAGCGCTGGGTCACCGAGCCGTCCGACATCGTCCGCACACCGGGCTCGGAGAGCAACGTCAAGGAGATCTACGACAAGTGTGCCGAGCTCGAGCGCGATCCCGCGAACGTCATCCTGAACCAGTTCTCGGAGTTCGGGAACCACTTGGGGCACGTATTCGTCACCGGTTCCGCGATCGAAGCGGTGTATCGCTCGCTGCGGGCATCCCAACCCGGACTGCGGCTTGCAGCGTTCGTGTCGGCGACCGGATCGGCTGGCACCATCGGCGCGGGTGATCCGCTCAAGGAGCAGCACGGCACCAAGATCGTCGCGGTGGAAGCGCTCGAGTGCCCGACCATGCTCGAGAACGGTTTTGGCGAACACAACATCCAGGGCATCGGCGACAAGCACATTCCGCTCATCCACAACGTCATGAACACCGACGTCGTGGTCGGCGTGAGTGACCGCGCCAGCGATGAACTGGGGTTGGTGTGTTCCACCGCCGAAGGCCGCAGTTGGTTGCGTGAGGTCCAGCATGTGCCGGAGCCGGTCATCGCAGCGCTCTCGTCGTTCGGGCTCTCGACGCTCTGCAATATCGTGGCCGCAGTCAAGACTGCCCGCGCACTGGGGCTGGGACCCGACGATGCGATCATGACGATCGCCACCGATGGCGACGCCATGTACGCCAGCGAACACGATCTGGCGCGGACCAAGTATCACGCGCAGGGGTTCGAGCGCACCGACGCCGCGGCGACGTTCGAACGCTGGATGCTGGCGGCAGACACCGCCAACACCGAGGTGCTGGACGATCATGGCCGGCGGCGCACTTTCAACCTTGGATACTTCACGTGGGTGGAGCAGCGCGGTATCACGCTCGAGGCGTTCGTGGCACGACGCGAACAGTCGTGGTGGCGGGGCCTGCGTGCCGCAGTCCCACAATGGGACACGATGATCGACGAGATGAATGCGCGCACCGGAGTCCTGGAATCCCTGTGAACGAACTGGTGACCGGGGTCGTGGCTCCGGACAAGAGCCAGGTTCCGGCACTTCGCTGTGCGGGTTGCGGCGCCGTGGTGGGCGGTGACAGCGCTGATCCGTTTCGCTGTCCGAACGCCAACTCTGGCGACGACTGCGATCACGTGCTGGTGCCCGAACCGGCACCGGCCACCGCGCGCTTCGCGATTCCCGGCAGTCAACAGCCGTTCAACCGCTACCGCGAACTGCTGTG
>JANNWR010000288.1:0-4963 GCA_031408715.1 bacterium | reverse complement strand
TCCCCGAACACCAGCAGATCCTGGACGCGAGAGGCGGGGTCGAACTTCATGGCGGACCTCCGGGTGGGATTGGTCGTGGCGAGAGAGGCCACCCCGGATTGAGCGCCTGTCGCGGGGCTGGGTCAAGGGTGTCTTTCGTCGGCCCTGCGATGAGGTTAGGCTGCCGGGAATATCCCCGGGGCGCCGGCGTATGTCCGGCACACCCCTTTCACGGAGGAATCCCGACCATGCACGCCCGTCATCTGCTGTTCGCGGCCACGCTCGCCGTCTTCGCCTGCCCTGCCCTCGCCGGACCCTCGCTGACGCTGTATACGACCGACCTCGGTCTGGTGAAGGAGTCCCGTGACGTCACACTGCGCGGCACGCGCGACACGCTGCGCTTCGAGGGCGTGTCGAACCGCCTCGATGCCTCGTCGCTCCGGCTCGTGCCCGGCTCCGGCCGGTTGACGCGCCTGGCCTACCGCTGGGATGTCGCCAGCGGCGACGGCCTGCTGGAGCACTCGATCGGCCAGCGCGTGCGCGTGCTCAGCAAGACCGACCGGGTGACCGAGGGCACGCTGCTCGCCGCGGACGGCGGTTGGCTCGTGGTGCGCGGCGACGATGGCGCGATCACCAGTGTGTCGCGCGAGGCAACGCAGGAGCTGCGTCTGGCGCGGCCCGATGCCGGGCTGTCGCTGCGTCCGGCGATCGAAGCCGTGGTCGAGGGTGGCAAGAAGGGAAGCGCCGCCGCCGAACTTCAGTACTTGACGGGTGGGTTGTCGTGGGCGGCCGAACACACGTTGGTGCGCACGGGTGAGAACTCCGCGACGTGGTCCGCAGTGGTGCGAGTCGAGAACACCACCGGCCGCAGCTACGAAGGTGCGCGCGTCAAGCTCATCGCGGGCAACATGGCCCGCACGGCACCCCGCATGCCGCGGCCCGAGATGGCCATGATGCTGAAGGTATCCGGCGCCATGGACGCCGGTGCGGCCCCGACCGAGGAGTCGTTCGCGGACTACCACCTTTACACGCTGCCCGGGATCGTCACGCTGCGCGATCGGGAGAGCCAGACGCTCGTGTTGATCGAGCCGCGGGCCGTGGCCGTGAAGCCGCGCTACGTCTACCGTGCCGGCGACGCGAGCGGCGTGCAGTCGCAGCTCGAACTGGTCAACTCGGCCAAGGACGGCGTCGGCGCCCCGATTCCCGGTGGCCGCGTGCGTTGCTATGCACCCGATGCCGACAAAGATCTCCAGCTCACTGGCGAGACGAACGTCAAGCACACGGCGCTCGACGAGAAGCTGACGCTCGAGATGGGCTATGCGTTCGATCTCGCGGCTGAGCGGAAGAACACCTCCGAGAAACGCGTCAGCGATCGTGAGCGTGAGTACTCGGTCGAGATCAAGCTTCGCAACCGCAAGACCGTCGACGCCACGATCGTGGTCGACGAGCCCACGGGCGGCGAGATCGAGATGATCAAGTCGTCGCTACCGTTCTCGCGCGAAGAAGCCAACCTGTTCCGCTTCACCGTGCCCGTGCCGGCGGGCAAGGAAGTCGTGCTCACCTATACGGCACGGCAGCGCTGGTAGGGGCGCGCCGGAGCCAGGTTCTGTCTGAGAACGCGCACACGCGGCGTTCACAGACAGAACGAACCTAGATCGTCAGCGCGCGATCGGGGCGTGTGCGCGGCAGGTGCACGACCCCGGCCGCGAGGCTGGCGACCGAGTTGAGCAGGAACGCGGTGCCGCCCGAGGCGCGCAGCGCCTCCGTCTGCGGCACATTCCAGAACGCCCAAAGTGCCAGCCAGCTCAACACTCCGATGAGCAGGCCCTCGCGTGCCGGGGCGGTGGCCGGCTGCTCGTCCGCCCCTGACCGAGCGGCGAGCCACGCTCCAGCGAAGAACAGCACCACGAACCACAGCGCGGAGGCGACGCCATCCAGCGCCTCGCCCGCGGTCGCCTCGCGCACCAGATGCAAGCCGGTGACGATGACGAGCGTGGGCAGCAGATAACCGGCGGTGCGCTGCAACACACGGCGCATGGGGCGAGACCTCCACGGAACTTCATGAGCCTTTCGGCAAGGGCCCGGCGGGCAGGCGGGCCGGCCGGACGCCTGAATCTACATCGGGCGCGTGATCGACTGCTCAGGAAGTTCGCACCAGCGCGGCCGCTTCCGGTCCGAGCGGGGAAGGGAGCGCTCGGCCGAGCCTTGAAGAATCACCTTGACGGCCATCGGCGCGCCTCGAGTTCAACTCCGAGACCTGCGCTCGCACACATTCCCAGCCGCACACCGCCGTCGCGCTGCGGGCTTTCCGGCCGCACTCCGAACTCGTTGTGATCCGCGGCCCAGTTCGCCCGCGCCACGGCATCCACGGCGCTCGAAAATCGCGTGCTACGCTCGATGCACTTCTCCCGTATGCCCCCGCGCCACCTCGCCCCCGAAGCGAGCGTGCAGCATGTTGTTCGAGCGCATCAGCAGCCAGCGCGATCCGGTCATTGCCACTGAAGCCCGCCACCACTCGCGCCAGGAATCGGGTGCGACCGCGGGGCTCCTCGCTTGCCTCGCCGTGTTCGACGAGCGTCGGGCGTTCAGCGACTTGGGCTACCCGTCCATGCTGGAGTACTGCCAGCGCGACTTGGCACTCAGCGAAGACGTCGCGAAGAAGTACCTGCGCGCCGCTCGCATCGCGCGCGACCGGCCCGTGCTGTTCGACATGCTGGCGGACCGACGGCTGTCGGTGAGCGCGGTACTCAGGTTGGGGCCGTGGCTCGAGTCGGGCTCGAACGACGACCTGATCGCGGCCGCGGTCGGCAAGTCGCGCGAGGAGATCGAGTGGCTGATCGCCAGCCGCTGTCCGCAGCCCGAAATGCTGCCGTTGGAGGTCGATGTATGTGTGGCCACGACTTCGGAGGCTTCACTTCAAGTAACACTCGAAGGGGCCCCGGGGCCCGCTTGCCCATCAACTGCCCCGGAATCACCAAGTTCGTTGGTACCACTTCCGATGGCTGCAACGCTGAAGCCGCTCTCTGCGGACCACGTCGCGCTCACGGTCACCATGACGCGCGCGACGCGCGAGAAGCTCCGGCGCGCGCAGGAGTTGCTCGGCCACACGGTTGCGCCCGATGCGACCGCCGACGTGCTCGACCGCGCGCTCGACCAGCTGATCGTGGCGCTGGAGAAACGCAAGCACGGGCTGCGCCGCAAACCGCGTGGTGAGCGGGGCAAGGTCTCGCATCGCGCCCGCCACATCTCAGCCAACGTGCGCGCCGCGGTGTACAAGCGCGACGGTGGCGTGTGCACGTTCGTGAGCGAAGCCGGGCAGCGCTGCGAGTGCCGGCACGCGCTCGAGTACGACCACATCGTGGCGGTCGCCGACGGCGGCGCGTCGACGGTGGAGAATATTCGACTCCTGTGCCCTGCCCATAACCAGTTCGAGGCCGAGCGCCGCTTCGGAAAGGGCTTCATCGCGCAACAGCGTACGGCGTCGAAGTCCGCAAGGCTGCAATCGCGCGAGCAGAAGGAGAAGCTCAAGGCCCCGCATGAGGACGACGTGCGTGCCGCACTCACGACGCTGGGCTACAACCGCGGCCTGGTCAGCATCGGGCTGTCGGCTGCGGCCACGTCGCCAGCCGAGACGAGTGCGGAGGCGCGCGTGAAAGTGGCGCTCACCGCGCTGACGAGCGGGCTCGCGCGCAAAGAGACGCCGAGTGGCTGTCAGCCTGTATCCAAGTGACGCACCAAGCGGCGCTACTCATGAGCAAGACCCGGCTCACGGCGCATGATTCGTCCGGAGTAGTATGGTGGACTACCGGGCAGTCGTGGCGCCGCGGCGCGTCACACGACCTGTCGGCCCCGCTGGAGGAGTCCTCCGTGAACGCCATCACCATCCGTCGTGCCGAGCTACGCGACCTCGATGCAGTCGTGCCACTGTTCGATGCCTATCGCATGTTCTATGAACAGCCCAGCGACCCGGCCGGGGCGGCGGCGTTCCTGCGCGGGCGTTTCGAGTTCGGCGAGTCGGTGATCTTCATCGCGATGGATGGCACCCGGCCGGTGGGATTCACGCAACTCTACCCGGCATTCTCGTCGGTGCGCCTGCGGCGAGTCTTCCTCTTGAACGACCTGTTCGTGGATGAGCGGATCCGCGGCAAGCGCGTCGGCGAGCGGCTGCTGGCGGCCGCAGCCGAACACGCGCGTGCCGAAGGCTATGTGCGCCTGGTGCTCACCACCGCGGTCACGAATACCAAGGCACAGGCGCTCTACGAACGCACCGGCTGGGTGCGCGACACGCACGACTTCACGTACGAGCTGGCGTTGTAGCGTCGCACCCGGCTCAGTGCGGCGGTGGGGTCGCCGGCTGCGTGCGCAGCCACGGCAGCACGTCACGAGAGTAGTACGGTTCCTGCAGCCCCCAGAACACGTAGTCGAGATGCAGCGAGTCGGCTGCGAATGCCGCCAGCATGGGCACCGTGACCGGCAGCTTCGTGAGCTTGTCGACCGCCGCGAGGTTGTTGTCCTGCACGGCGAGCCCGGCGCACACGCGGTCACGCCGGCGTGCGGCGATGAGCGGATAGCTGTGCGCTCGGAACTCGCGCCGCACCGGGATCAGATCGGGACCGCCGACGCCCACGCCGATGCTGTCCGCGTGCGCGTACACGCTGCGCAGGTAGCCGTGATCGTCTTTCGGCAGCCATTCGCCCGGCATGAAGTTGGCGTACTGGATGACCCGTGAGTGCGTGAAGGCCGTCCGGGCCGCGGTCATCTGAGCGAGGATGCCCGTCAGCCAGGACTCCGGTGTGAAGCCCGTCGGCACTCGCTCCGGTCCGCCACCGAACTCGGTCGCCGTTTCGGGCAGCACGACGGCTTCGATGCGGCCGTCGACCTGTTTGGCCAGCGCCTGCAACAGGCGCGCGTAGCGCTCCTGTACCGAGGGGTCCCAGCGTCGGGCGATCCAGCCATCGAAGCGCGCGCTGTCCGCACCGTCCGG
>JANNWR010000287.1:0-4573 GCA_031408715.1 bacterium | reverse complement strand
CGAACAACCTCGGACGCGCGCGCCAATTGCTCGATCTGCACCGGCCGGCGAAAGGCGATCTCGACCTGCGCGGGTGGGAATGGCGCTACCTCTGGCAGCAGTGCCGCAGCGGCGCGCAGGCGATGATCGCGAAGCGCGATGACGCGGGTCTGTGAGTTGTAAGTTTGGGCTGATCTTCCCCCTGATCCGGAGCAGTTTGCCGCCGGCCTCCGCAGCGGAGTGGTCGACCCGTGGAGACTCAGGAGCTGCGCTGCCTGGCAGTCGACCGCGACCGCTCTATGCTGGATGAAGCGATGGCGCAGGACTTGGGCCGATGAGCTGCGTGCCTCCGAAAGCTGGCGGGCCGCGGGTGTGACCGCCGAACTCTCGAGGAGCTTGGGGCGGCCCGGTCCTTGCTTGGGGTGAGGGCAAGGCGCAACGGCACAGGTGGCGAGACGGGCAGTGAACCGGAGACGGCTTGTGATGACGGAGTGACCCTCCGATGGGTCCATGACCGTGCACGACAGCACGATTCTCGAGCACCCTTAGACGCCGGCCAGAAGCATCACCTGTGAGTCAAACCTCACCCTGCCGTGCCGTTGAGCCGAAGTGGAGTGGTCTCGATTCGGTGGGCCGCCTCCGGTCTTCCACCGGCGCGGATGTCCCTGTGGCCAGCAATGAACAAACCCGGTCGGAGTGATCGCCTGATGAACGCCAATGTCATTGCGCAGAAGTTTCCTGTCGTCTGTGTCGGCGGTTCGGCCGGCGGGCTCGACGCATATGTCCGGCTGCTTCGGCATCTGCCGGCCGATATGGGAGTTGCCATCGTCATCGTCAATCACCTGAGAACCGTAGCGACGCAGTTGCACGTGATCCTCCCGCGCTTCACTACGATGCCGGTCGAACTGATCACGGAACGACTGGATATCCAACCCAACCGTGTGTTCATCATCCCAGAACAGCGCGATTTGCACGTCCTGGATGGAGAGTTCCGCCTGAAGCCGATTTCCAAGCCGCGGGGGTGGCCCGACGTGATCACGGTCTTCCTGCGATCCCTCACACAGCATTGGGACGGCAAGCTGATCGCAGTCATCGTTTCGGGATATGATGGTGATGGCGCCGCCGCGCTTTGCGGTATCAAGGAAGTGGGCGGCACGACCATCGCGCAGCGCCCCGACACAGCCGGAGAACCCGACATGCCGGCGAGCGCGATCGCAAGCGGGTGCGTCGATTTTGTGCTTGCACCCGAGCAGATCTCCTCCGAGATCATCCGCATTGCACGGGCCGTATCCCGGACTGGGTGATCACCGTCGCCGAGCCGACCTGTTCCCTCCGTTTCGACACGCCGACTTGAAGTCGACCTCCACCAGGGGTGGAGTCCGTCGAGATCCAGGCCACGCGCGGGCGTTCGGCGATTCCGGGCTCGCCAGCGCTGCGACCTCGTTCACACGCCACGCAGGCCGCGCTGCTCGAGGTGACCGAGGATGCGCGTGACCACCGCATGCTCGCGCACCTCGAGCGGGGCGGCGGCGGCGGCGCCGGACGGAGGATTCGAGGGGGCGTCGAGAGCAGCCGGGGGCGCCAAGGGGCGCGGCCACGACGCCAGGAGGGCGAAAAGGCGTTTGGGCGACGGTTTGGGCGGGGTCCATGCTCGCGCGCAGCGGAAGCAAAACCCTCTTCTTTCACGTCAGGGCGCCAAGGGCGAATGCCACCGCGGGCCCCGGCCGGGCCGCCGGGAGCTCACAGGCAACCCCAGCTTCCGGCGGGAGTTGTGGACGGAGTATCCTGCAGCGCCATCCCGATCGCCGTGCACACGCCCCGGCGCTCCTTCTTCCGTGCCGGAGTTCCGAACATGCCCGAGGCTGCCTCGAATCCCCTGCCCCACGGACTGCTTGCCGCCCTCGTGCAGGCCCACCGTGACTGCAGCATCCCGCGCGGCCTGCGCGAGCGCTGCGACCGTTTCACCGACGGGGCATTGGCGCTGCTGTATCCGCATCTCGACGCCGCGCTCACCCGCGACGAGGCCTCGCTGCGCTCGCTCGCCACGCTCGTCGCCGGCGAACTCGAGGGGATCATCGGCAGCGTGAGCGCCACCGACGGCGTGGCCCGCGACGCGCGCGCGCTCGCGGCCGCCTGGTTCACGGCCCTGCCCGCATTGCGCGAACAGCTCGAGGAGGACGCGCGGGCGCACGACAACGGCGACCCCGCCTCGCACAGCGTGGACGAGGTCATCCTCGCGTATCCCGGCTTCCGGGCGACGGTGCTCTACCGGCTTTCGCATGTCCTGCTGGAGCTCGGGGTGCCGCTCGCACCCCGGCTGATCACCGAACGCGCACACCGCGAGACCGGGATCGACATCCACCCCGGGGCGCGCATCGGCCGGGCGTTCAGCATCGACCATGGCACCGGCGTCGTGATCGGCGAGACCAGCGTCATCGGCGACCGCGTCAAGCTCTACCAGGGAGTCACGCTCGGCGCCGCGGCAGTCCGCAAGGATCTCGCGAACGTGAAGCGGCATCCGACGGTCGAGGATGACGTGGTCATCTACGCGAACGCCACGATCCTGGGCGGCGACACGGTGATCGGCGCCCAGAGCATCATCGGCGGCAACGTCTGGCTCACGCACAGCGTGCCGGCGAACTCGCTGGTCACTCACGACGGCGCGCGCGAACGCCTGCGCCAGAATGACGGCGATAGCCACACCCCCGAATTCCACATCTGAAGCCACGCCCATCCCGGAGGCTCCATGCGCGCACAGAACATCCTCGGCACCATCGGTGACACGCCCCACGTCCGCCTCACGCGCCTCTTCCCCGCACACGAGGTGTGGATCAAGCTCGAGCGCTCGAACCCTGGCGGCAGCATCAAGGACCGCATCGCGCTCAGTATGATCGAGGATGCCGAGCGCAGCGGCCGCCTCAAGCCCGGCGGCATCATCATCGAGCCCACCTCCGGCAACACCGGCATCGGTCTCGCCATGGTCGCCGCGGTCAAGGGCTACCCGCTCACCCTGGTCATGCCCGAGTCCATGTCGGTCGAGCGGCGGCGCTTCATGGCCGCGCTCGGCGCCAAGCTGGTGCTCACGCCGCGCGAACTCGGCATGAAAGGCGCCATCGCCAAGGCCCAGGAGTTGATCGACGCCACGCCGGGTTCCTGGCAGCCGGGCCAGTTCGACAATCCCGCGAACATCGAAGTGCACGCGCGCACCACGGCACAGGAGATCCTGCGCGACTTCCCCGAGGGGATCGACGCGCTCGTCACCGGTGTGGGCACCGGCGGCCACCTGACCGGCGTGAGCGAGGCGCTCAAGCAGTCGTTCCCGAAGCTGCGCACGTACGCGGTCGAGCCCGCCAAGTCGCCGGTCATCAGCGGCGGCGCCCCGAGCCCGCACCGCATCCAGGGCATCGGCGCCGGCTTCGTGCCCGCGAACCTCCACCGCGACACGGTCGATGCAGTGGTGCAGGTGAGCGAGGAGGACGCATTCCAGTGGGCGCAGCGCGCGGCCCGCGAGGAAGGCATCTTCCTCGGCATCTCCTCGGGCGCCTCGCTCGCCGCGGTCGCGGCGACCCTGCCGCAGCTGCCCGCGGGCAGCCGCGTCCTCACGTTCTGCTACGACACGGGCGAACGCTACTTGTCCATCGAAGGGCTGTTCCCGCTGCCGGAGTGATCACCGGGCGCGGGCGCACGGCACGGCGTGGTGCTGGCGGGCGCGGGGCATCATGAGAAGGCGCCCGAGCCGGAGCGTGAGGCGGAGCCCTAGCCGGCGCTCAAGGCACGGCGGCGACACTGGGCGGATCGGCACGTACGTGTTTCGCGGCTTCGTGCCCAACCGGCGGAAGCGGCTGCACTGAGGCGATAGCGGGGAATCTAGCCCGCCGTCCCGTCGCGCGAGGAGGGCGCGCAGGCGCTTCACGTCGAGCTTGACCGGGGTTGGCTTGGGGTCCATCTCCGCGAGCGCCTCGGTCACGATGTCGGCGACCGCCGCGTCGCGGTACCACTTGTGGTTCGCCGGGACCACGAACCACGGCGCGTATTTCGTGCTGCATCGCGCCAGCAAGTCCTCGAACGCCTCCTGGTAGGCGTTCCAGTAGGACCGTTCGTTCAAGTCCCCCTCGCTGAACTTCCAGTGCTTCGCCGGGTCATCGAGGCGCGATCGGATGCGCCTCATCTGCTCCTCGCGGTCGATGTGCAAAAAGAACTTGAGGATCGTCGTGGCGTGCTCGCTTAGCCGGCGCTCGAACTCGTGGATGACGTCGTAGCGGCGCGACTACTCGCGCTTCGGCACCAGGCGGTGCACGCCCACGTACGGGCCGTCGACCGCGTCCGAGGCCAGCTACACCTCGGCGCGCTCGGCGTCGTAGCGCAGGCGCGACTCCGCCACCGGCGCACGCGCTCCGTAGCGCGCCGCGCGCAGCACGGCCGCGCGGTCCGCCGCCGCGATCGCCGGTCCGACGTACGCGCTGAACCCCGAGTGCGGCCAGGTGAGCATCGAAGCTGCAGCATCCTGCTCGAGCCAGTTCTCGCGCACGAACAGCGCTTGTCCCGGCGCGCCGCCACACCTCGGCGAGCATCGCCGCGTCGTGCGCGCTCTGCG
>JANNWR010000286.1:0-1685 GCA_031408715.1 bacterium | reverse complement strand
CGCGCCGAGAATCAGTCGCGGCACGACCTCGGGCGCGACGGGTTCCTGAAAGCCGTGTGGGAATGGAAGGAGCAATACGGCGGCCTGATCTTCCAGCAGGAGCGCCGGCTCGGCACCACTCCGGACTGGACCCGCGAGCGCTTCACGCTCGACGAGCAGTATTCGCACGCCGTCCTGCATGTCTTCAAGAAGCTCTATGACGAAGGCCTCATCTACCGTGCCGCTACATCGTCAACTGGTGCCCGCGCTGCCGCACGGCGCTGTCGGATGAAGAAGTCGACATGGTCGAGACCGACGGCCACCTGTGGCACATCAAGTATCCGCTGAAGGATCGCGAAGGCCACCTGACCGTGGCCACGACGCGGCCTGAGACCATGCTCGGCGACACCGGCGTGGCCGTCAGTCCGAAGGACCCGCGCTACACGGGACTGGTCGGCCAGTTCGCCGTGCTGCCGCTCGTGCGCCGCGAGATCCCGATCGTCGCCGACGACATGGTCGATCCCAAGTTCGGCACGGGTGCGGTGAAGGTGACGCCGGCGCATGACCCGAACGACTTCCAGACCGGCCGGCGTCACGGCTTGCCGGAGATCGTCGTCATGGACGAAGACGGCAAGATGAACGACGCCGCGGGCGACTTCCGCGGGCTCGATCGCTTCGAGGCGCGCACGCGCATCGTGGCGGCATTGCAAGATGCCGGCTACCTCGACAAGGTCGAGCCGCACCGCCACAACGTCGGGCACTGCTCGCGCTGCAACACGGTGATCGAGCCGTACCTGAGCTGGCAGTGGTTCGTGAAGATGGCGCCGCTGGCGGCCCAGGCGATCGAGGCGGCCAAGAAGGGCAAAGTGAAGATGTTCCCGGCGCGGTGGAAGAAGGTCTATCTCCACTGGCTCGAGAACATCCGCGACTGGTGCATCTCACGGCAACTGTGGTGGGGGCACCGCATCCCGGTGTGGTATCGCGGCGAGGAGATGATCGTCTCGATCGAACGCCCGGAAGGTGACGGCTGGGTGCAGGACGAAGACGTCCTCGATACGTGGTTCAGTTCGTGGCTGTGGCCGTTCGCCACATTGGGCTGGCCCAGCCAGACCACCGACTTGGCGCGCTACTACCCCAACAGTCTCATGGTCACCGGCAGCGACATCATCTTCTTCTGGGTCGCGCGCATGGTCATGGCTGGCTACCACTTCATGGGCGAAGCCCCGTTCGCGCACATCTACTTCACCAGCATCGTGCGCGATGCGCAGGGCCGCAAGATGAGCAAGTCGCTCGGCAACTCGCCCGACCCGCTCGCCATGATGGAGAAGTACGGCGCCGACAGCGTGCGTTTCTGCATGGTGCAGACGCCGACGGGTCAGGACCTGCTGTTCGACGAGAAACGGCTGGAGAGCGGCAAGTTCTTCGCCAACAAGCTGTGGAACGCCACCAAGCTGGTGTCCATGCGCATGGGCGACGAGGACCTCTCGGGCGTGAAGGAGTCGCAGTTGCGGCTCACGCTCGCCGATCGCTGGATCCTGTAGCGCTTCGCCAACGCGGTGAAGGACGTCACGCGCAACTTGTAAACCTACCGCTTCGCCGAGTCGGCGCAGGCGGTCTATCACTTCGCGTGGAACGAGTACTGCGACTGGTACCTCGAGATGGCCAAGCCGCGCTGGGCGCTCGCCGATCTGGGCGCCGAGATGACC
>JANNWR010000285.1:0-35902 GCA_031408715.1 bacterium | reverse complement strand
GAGGGTGAGGATCGCTCCAGAAGCGGACTCGGCACTGGGTCCTCTGCACCTTGGACGCCGCACTCCATGAAGCCTGGCGGCGCTGCGATCCCTTTTCAGCGGGTGAATCTGCTGCTAGGCCGCACTCTTCCTCGGCACCACAAGCAAGAGGATTCCGCCAAGCAGCACGATCCCTCCGACGATGGGCGAGAACGGCACATTCTTCTGCTCGGTCGCGGTCGCCTTGAAAGGCCCCACATCGAGCACGGTACGCTGGCGGTTGTAGCTGATCCCGCCGTACACCAAGGCGAGGAAGCCCGCCACCACGAGCATGAATCCGAGCACTTTCATGAGCGGCTCCGTTCGGACCTGCGCTCACTCATGCGACGCGCCGGCCCTGGATGAGCCTGATCAGCATGGCGATGATCGCCAGTGCGAGCAGGACGTGGATCAATCCGCCGAGCGTGTAAGCGGTCACCAGCCCGAGTACCCACAGCACGACAAGCACGACTGCGATGGTCCACAACATGGTCACCTCCCATGAGGACGAGCACACACCCGGTGGGTGGATGCCGACCTCGTTGCCGGGCTGAAGCGCGCGCGACCCGCTCACCCACCCCGGCCGGGCGCCCCGACGTCGGGCGGCTCCGGATCCGTGAGCGATGAGCGAAGGCTGGGCGCGTTCGACGCGGTCGTTACAAACGCACGGCGACGGTCTGCGTCGTCGTGAACGTCAGTGGCATGCCCGGCTTGAGCAGCACCTGCCAGCCACGTGTCTGCGACACGACGCCGGCCGCAGCACCCGCTCCGATCACAGCACCGATGAGCGTGCCCTTGTCGGACCCGCCGATCGCGTGCCCGGCGACCGCACCTGCGGCCGTGGCGGCTGCGATCGCACCCAGATTGCGGGCGCGCGTGGAGCCCGCGATGATCGAGGGCGTACTGCCGCGCACCGAATAGCGCCGGCCGACGCCGTCGAACCAGGACAACCCGAGGTCGAGCGCCGCCCGTTCACCGCGCTTCGCGGCGAACACGCTCGTCACAGTGCCGCCCACCGCGCTACCGGCCGAAGCGATGTCGCGACCTTCCGCGTAGATGGCGTTTCGGAGGACTCCCGACCACGGCGTTCCGACCGTCACCGTCTCCGACGACAACCCGGTATCGAGCGTGATGTCGATGGAGGTGCCAGAAGGCAGTTGCGCATCCGGCGCACGCTCCACCACCACGGCGCGCGGGCTCGCCGCTCGGCCGCTCGACGCACGCGGGGCCACCACTCCGCCGCCCGCCGCGCGGGCAGCTTCGGCAGCCCGCTCGGCGGCCTGGGCGGTATCGTCTTTCGCACTGCAACTCGCCAGCGCCATCATCGCCACCAGCGCGACGATGGGAACGCTCATGATTCTTCTCATCGGGGACTCCTGTCCTGTCGGGGTGAAACACTGGATGTGCGCGCGGAATATCCGTACGCCGGGAAGCGGACTCGTCCGCCGGGCGGTCACGGTGTCGACCGCACGACGTACTTGAGCAGCGCACCGGCCGCGACATTCGTGGTTAGATCGAGGTCATTGACATGGGACTGGAGCGCCGCGTCCGGGTAGAGGCCACATTCGGAGATCACCGGCGCGTAACCTTGCCGTCCGAACTCGAGCTCCTGGGCGGGGCTCACGAAGGCGACTGCTGCCGGCCGGTCACGGGGTTCATCGCGCAGCCCGATGCGAACAGGGCGCACACCACCGCCAGGGCCACCTCGCGCCAACCGTTCGATCCTTCGAGCACAGCGTCCCTCGCCTCTCACGTGATCAGCCGCTCGGGCCCAACGCGAGTGCAGACGCGGCTCGCAGCCCGGCACCTTGCTCATCGCATCGGGCGTGCCACAGTCGAAAAGGTCGTATCCCGCTGCTATCAACCACCGCGGGGCCGGCGGAGCGCACTCGTGGTGCTCCGTGATGTAAGTCCTGCGCAGTCGATGCTTCAATCGCGAGGGTTCTGACCCGCTGGGGCAGCAGCCGTTCGGACTGAAATGCGGATCAGCGCGCCACCTCGATTCGCTAGCCCGGACTTGTCATGGGCAGCCGGCCCCCACAGGCCACCGGCTCATGAATAGCCCGGGCTAGCGTCCGCCGCGCTTCTGGAACAGCTCGCGGCCGGCGCTCACCGCGGACTTCATGGTCACGCCCAACTCCGCGGCGGCGTCGACGGCAGACTCCCTCGCTTCATCGAACGTGTGGCGCGCATCACGACCCAGACGGCGTGCCGCGCTTCCCACCTGACGCCGGGTGCGCGCACCACTCGCGGGGGCCCACAACAGGGCGAGAGCCCCGCCCACCACGGCACCCAGCGCGAATCCCACCAGGGGCCCCATGACGCCGCCGCCCGAACGTCCATGCATGTGATCACTCATCTTGGTTGGCTCCGTTCCTTGGTGTACGATCTCTCATCACACGACTCATCAACAGCTCCACGAAGCGCGAGGTCCCAGTCTGCAGACTTCGCAGCAATGCCACAGTCGTCAAGACCGGCCCCTCGAGCTCGTCCACCACGACGTTCGACAGGCCCTCGATGCGGGCACCCAGCCTGCTCAGACGGGTCCATGCCTCCCGAGTGGGCGGGATCAAGCCACGGATCTCGTTCAGGAGTCCGCGGCCTTCTCGCGCCAGCTCGTCCGCCTGCAGGATCCACGCATGCAGAGCGTTGGTGAGCTGCTGGGCGACGACACTCAAGCGCAGCAGGACCACGAAACTCGCGACGGTCATGAACACCAGTGCGAGTGTTGCAATTACAATGCAGATCTGGACGAGCACGGGCATCACGACGCCTCTCGAGTGGGCAGAATACCGATATTGCACGCCATCCCGATCACGCGCACAGGTGGGTGCACGCCTGCGTACCTTCCCATGTGCAAGTTCGGGGCCAGCCCGGCCTGAGATCGCAGCACAGCGTGACGGTGCCGGCTGGGATCACAGCATGTCGCTGTGATGCAGCGAGTGATCGTGAGCCGCAGCCGCCGTGGCTCCGGTGCGATGGCGGCCGGCCGCCATCGCGGCAGAAGCCAGCTCACCGATGATCGCCAGCAGCACCGCTGCAGTTCCTCGTGAACTAGCGAAAGCTCTTGTCGTCGGCTGAGGGTCCGTAGATCGCCGGCACCCTGGACCCCAGCAAGCGCAGATAGACGGTCAGCTGCCCGCGATGGTGCGCCCAGTGGTTGAAGGTGTCCTGGATCATCTCGACGCGCGGGGCCTCTTGCACGACGACACCATGGGACTTCAGCTGCCAGTGCGTCTTCAGATGCTCGTCGGTCGTGCCTTGCAAGGCAGCGCCGGCCTTGGCGGCAGATTCGGCGAGCGCCTGAATGAGCGCCGCGCTGCTCTCGTGCGGCGCAGTCCTGATCGCCGATGCGGCCGGCGCGACGTCGAGTTCGTCCTGGGTGACCTGCATCGCGATCCAGGTCGGAATGGTCGCGACCATCTCGCAGAGGTAGCCGAAGATCATCGACTTGTCGTGCGGCTTCCAGTGGTACTTGCCTTCGGGAACCTGTGCGA
The DNA here is from genome assembly GCA_031408715.1 of bacterium. Classification (GTDB taxonomy): domain Bacteria; phylum Eisenbacteria; class RBG-16-71-46; order RBG-16-71-46; family RBG-16-71-46; genus JAIOPA01. The sequence continues at coordinate 32,387 of JANNWR010000285.1, read as the reverse complement.
GCGCGCGACGCGAGCGTTCGACTTCTCGAGCCAGTTCCGAAAGAAGGAACTCCTTGGTTGTCATCGGCCTGCTTCCTTGGTGGCGAGTGAACGAGTTGCGATGCACCGAGCTGCGAACGGCTCACCTCTGCTAATTCCCCCGGCCGATGAAGTACGCCACTCCCGCGATCACCACGAACGCCAACAGTGCGAGTCGCGCTATCAGCATCATGCGCGTGTGCGCCAGATGCTGGGTGCCCTTGGGCTTCATGCCAGTGACCGCAGCGATGGCTGTGATCACGACCACGAGGATGAGCCACCCGAGCCAGGTCATACGGCTGTCCTGGAGATCATGACTTCGCCAGCAGGGCGGTGGTCCAGTAGTACGGGCGATCGTAGTGACGATGAAGCACGATCTCCTCGGGACGGGTCGGCGAGGTGCCACCGACGTATTCCGGCGCCAGTTGAATCGCCGAGCGACTCAGGCTCGTCATCACTTTTCCCTCGCTCCAGCTCACGCTGTCGATCCACGCAGCTGAGACAAGCACTTTCTTTCCCGGCCACCAGTTCGAAGTGTTGACCACCAGGTAGCGCAGGGCCCACGTCTCGTCGTCGACGATGAAGTCCTCGACGTGCCCGATCTCGCCGTCCAGGGCCTGGATGTGGTGACCGGTGACGTCGTGGGTGCTGCGCAGGTGCGGGTCCTGCATGTGCGAGTCGTCCGTTCGCACGCCCCATTTGCCAGGGTCGCGCTCGAGGGTCGGGTACATCCCCCACATGTAGGGACCGTCCCAGTAGGTGGGCCACGCATAGTGCCCATAGTAAGCCCGCTCGAACTGCCGCGAGACCGGCACGTCGGTGTCCAGTGACGGACTGTCCTCGATCTGCTGCTTGGTCAGGTCGACCGCGATGATGCGAGCTTCGAGATTCACTTCCGACAGTGCGTAAGGCGAGATCAAGACGGCGCGGTCGGTGAGCCAGGTACCCGTGTCGGCTACCAGGTAGCGCACAGCCCAATGCTGGTCGTCGAAGTAGAACTCCTTCATCTCACCGAGTGTCCCATCACGGCCCTGCAGGTGGCATCCACGGAGCTTCTTGACGTTGAACAGCATGGGGGCCCCTTCGGGTTGGCGTCGTGCGGCGGTCGAATCCGTCCGCGTGAACAGCACCCGGCAGCCGGGGTCTGGACTCACATCGGCCGGCTCGAGTCACGCTTCCGCATCCAACACACGCACGGATGGTGCCAGCTTACGGTGGCGCAACGGTCGCGCTAATACGTTGCGGTCGCGTCCCCCTCGGCGCAGAGCGTGAGCCTGACGCCCGGTCAGACAGAGCGCACGAGCAGGAAGTGCAAGGAGTTGCCGGAGTTGCAATCCCGATCCGGCCGGCGGGGGCCGTCGAAGGCCGGGACACGGTGCGTGGGCGAGCCGTTCTAGATCGCCTGCGAACGCAACCGCAGAGCGTTTCCGATCACCGAAACCGAACTCAGGCTCATCGCAGCAGCGGCGATCATCGGACTCAAGAGCCAGCCGAAGGCGGGATACAGCACCCCTGCGGCGATCGGGATGCCCAGCACGTTGTAGACGAATGCGAAGATCAGGTTCTCGCGGATGTTGCTCATGGTTGCGCGGCTCAGGTGACGTGCACGCACAATGCCCCGCAGGTCGCCCTTGACCAGCGTGATGCCGGCGCTCTTCATGGCGATGTCCGTCCCGGTTCCCATGGCGATGCCGACTTGCGCCCGCGACAAGGCTGGCGCGTCGTTGATGCCATCGCCAGCCATGGCGACCACCCGGCCTGCGGACTGGAGAGCCTTGATCGCCTCCGCCTTCTGATCGGGAAGGACGCCCGCGATGACCTCGTCGAGCCCGAGTTGCCTGGCAACGGCTTCTGCAGTCGTCTTGCTGTCGCCGGTCAGCATCACAAGGTGCAGGCCTTCCTCGTGGAGTTGGCGGATCGCCTCGGCCGTGGTGTCCTTGATCGGGTCCGCGACTCCGATCAGCCCCGCCAGGGCACCGTCCACGATGGCGTACATGACCGTCTGCCCAAGCGCTCGCATCTCTTCCGCTGTTGCTTCAAGTGGCCCGGGATCGAGCTTCGCTTCGACAAGTAACGCGGCATTGCCGAACTGGACCGAGCGCCCCTCCACCTTGCCAGTCACTCCCTTTCCGGTCAGCGACGAGAAGTCCGTCGCGCTCGTCAGCGTGAGCTGCCGCGCCTGCGCGCCCGCCACGATCGCCGCGGCGAGAGGATGCTCGCTGCCGCGTTCGAGGCTCGCGGTCAGGCGCAGGACGTCGTCTTCACTCCACGGCGCCTGCGCGAGGATGCGGGCGAGCTTCGGCTTGCCCTCAGTGAGCGTCCCGGTCTTGTCGATCACGAGCGTGTCCACGGCACGCAGGAGCTCGATGGCCTCGGCGTTCTTGAACAGCACGCCCATCGTCGCGCCCTTTCCCGCCGCCACCATGATCGAGATCGGAGTGGCGAGCCCCAGCGCACACGGACACGCGATGATCAACACGGCGATGGAGTTGAGAACGGCGTACGCCATTCGAGGTTCTGGACCCGCCACGGCCCAGATGACGAACGTGACCACCGCTGCCAGCACGACTGCAGGCACGAAGATCGCCGAGACCTTGTCGGCCAGCCCTTGGATCGGTGCGCGGCTGCGCTGGGCCTCGGACACCATCTGGACGATGCGGGCCAGGAGTGTCTCCGCGCCGACACGTTCCGCCTTCATCACGAGCGATCCCGTTCCGTTGATCGTGGCGCCGACGACGGGCGAGCCGACGATCTTGGCCGACGGTATGGGCTCCCCGGACACCATCGATTCATCGACCGCACTCTGCCCCTCGAGCACGACCCCATCGACGGGGACTTTCTCGCCGGGCCGCACGCGGAGACGATCGCCGGCCACGACCTGATCGAGCGGAACATCTTCTTCGGTGCCGTCGGGTCGCAGTCGGCGTGCGGTCGTGGGAGCAAGGCCGAGCAGGGCGCGGATGGCGGATCCCGTGCGACTGCGTGCCTGAAGTTCGAGAACCTGGCCCAGGAGGACCAGCGCGACGATCACAGCGGAGGGCTCGAAGTAGGTGGCGACATGACCGCCGTGCTCGCGGAAGGCGCTCGGGAACCACTGTGGAGCGACCGTCGCCAGCACACTCTCGAGATAGGCCACGGACACGCCGAGGGCGATCAGCGTGAACATGTTCGGACTACGGCTGACAACGGAACGCACGCCGCGCACGAAGAACGGCCAGCCCGCCCAGATCACCACCGGCGTGGCAAGTGCGAGTTGGATCCAACTCGAGAGTGCTCCGAGGACCCTCCCCACGGGTTGGCCCGGGAGCATGTCGCCCATCGTGATGACCAGCAGTGGCGTCGTCAGCACCACGGCCACCCAGAACCGCCTCGTCATGTCCGCAAGTTCGGGGTTCGCGCTGTCTTCGAGAGTCGCGGTCTGTTGCTCGAGCGCCATGCCGCACTTGGGGCAGGAGCCAGGGCCGACTTGCCGCACCTCCGGATGCATGGGACAGGTGTACACGGTGGCGGGACCTCCTGCTGCATTCACGAGGTGGCCGAGGGGTGATCGGGCGCTTCGGTACGCTTCGGATAGCGGTCAGGATCTGCGCGGAACTTCGCGAGACATTCCGCGCTGCAGAACCGGAGCGTCGATCCGGCGTGTTCGAGTCGGTGGCGCGTGCTCTCTTGAACAGTCATGCCGCAGACTGGGTCGAGGAAATCCATGGTACCGCGCATGTCATTCATGTGTCCTTTCGACACTTGTGCCGCCCCCTTCGTGTTCGAGAAGCCGGACCCACACGATCAGCGGGGCGATGTCCGCGATCGAACTGAGCACTCGCTGCCTGCGCTATCCGTGCGTGTGCTCACGCACCAACGGGCCATGAAGTGCCAGTTCTGTGCCACAGCACCGAGGCTGTTCGAAACCCGATGAAACCTTGGCGAGCACAGATGACAAAAGCGCTTGACGTCGCCGCTTGGGCGCCTTTACCCGACCTGACGATCGCAACGCTTTGACTCCAGGCTGATTTGCACGAATCGCCTGGGATTGAAAAACCGACCTAGCCCGGCGCTCACGACCTCGGGCCATCAGCACTCGTGACTCGCTTGCCTGTGGCCACCGTGCTGCCCCGCATGGATCTACGAGCACGACCCCTTCCTGACCCGACAACGGCACCATTCGTGCTCGGTACTTCATTGTCGCGGTCCCCTGGGATGGTCGCAAAGGATCCCCCGCCGCGCTGAGCGCCTTGGTGCCCTGCTCACAGGGACGTAGAGCCTCACGTCGCCGACCGCATTCCCTTGCTGAGCCCAGACTGACCTGGGCCATCCATGCCTTCTTCGGCGGCAAGTTTGAACAGCAACGTCGTTCATTTCGTCGTGCGCGACATGGTCACGGCGAACGACAAGACTCTCACGGAGGTCATCCTCATGAAGTTCTTCACGTGTAACGTCGCCGCAGCATCCTTGGCGATGATGATGGTCGTGGCCGTCGGCTGCGGCGCTTCGAGCAAGAGCCCCACCAGCGTGACGTCGGAGAGCAGCACCTCTGCCGACAACGCGGCGCAGATGGGCGGTAGTCTCAACACGATGTGGAATCAGGATGCCGCCCAGCGCGACAAGTCACGTCCGTCGTTGAACCAGGCCCCGCCCCTGGGCGCCGCTGCCGGATATGCGATCCTCGCGGGCTCGACCATCACCAACACCGGTCTCACCATCATCACGGGTGATCTGGGCCTGAGCCCGGGCAGCGCGGTGACCGGTTTCCCGCCGGGTGTCGTCAACGGCGTCAAGCATGTCGCCGATCCGGCCGCGGCATTGGCCAAGCTCGACCTGACCACGGCCTACAACAATCTCGCCGGGCGCACCCTCGCGCCCATCCTGGTCGCGGGTAACCTGGGTGGCCGCACGCTGGCCCCGGGGCTCTACAAGTCGACGTCTTCGCTCGAGATCTCCTCGGGTGACCTGACGCTCGATGCGAAGGGCAACCGCAATAACGTGTTCATCTTCCAGATTGCGTCGACGCTGACCACGACTGCCGGTCGCAAGGTGATCCTGGCTGGCGGTGCGAAGGCGTCGAACATCTTCTGGCAGGTCGGCAGCTCTGCGACGATCGGCACCACGTCGGTCTTCAAGGGCTCCATCCTGGCCGACCAGTCGATCACCCTCAACACCGGCGCAACGTTGACCGGCCGCGCGATGGCTCGCATCGGTGCGGTGACCATGGCCACCAACACCGTCGTCGGCCCGAACTGACCGAGTGACGTCACGCACCGACAGCTGATCCCGCCGGTGCAGCCCAAATCGTACCATTCACAGGCAGCGCCCACTTCAAGCGGCGGCAAGGGAAACTGCGCCGGCGTGGAGTGGGCGCTGTTGCGTGCGCTGTGATGCCCGAGCTCATCATCAGGCGCAGACGTTGGGTCGGCGTGGGTGGAGTCATGCACCCACTCGGTTGAGAACGACACGAGCATCACGATCAGAAGGATCGCGGCTCAATGCGGAGCGGTCCAGGCTCCGCCCAGGATGAGGCGCAACAGCGCTAGATAGGTCCCCGCGAGGATCGAACCCACGACTCCGCCCGCGAGCACATCGGTCGGGTAATGCGCGCCCAGGTACACGCGCGAGAACCCGACCACGATAGCGAGCGCATAGAACACCGGGGACCACGCAGGCGCATGTGCGCTGAACAGCAGGGCGCCCGCGAACGCCGCCGCGGTATGCCCCGAGGGGAACGACGAGTCCAGCGGCCGACCCGCGCGCAAGCGCGCCTGCATGAACGCGATGAACGGCCGGCGCCGGCCGAACAGCCGCTTGAGCGGGAAGTTGACCGTCAGCATGGTGGCCCACAACACGGGCAGCGCCTCGGCCCCGACCCGGAACCCGGCCCTGACGTCGGCGAGCAGCATGACGACTGCGACAATCGCCCAGCCCTCCCCGTAGTGCATGACGCGCGAGATGAGGATCAGGGCGCGGTCACCGAATGCACCCAGCTCGAGTGCATTGATGCGCAGGAACAGCGCGGCATCCATGGCCGCCAGATAGGCGAACGGATGCGCGAGCCAACCCTGGAGAACCCACGTGCGCGAGTTCTCCGAGACCATCGCCTCGACATCGTGTGTGATCGTCTCCGCGGGCAGTGGCGGGTCGACTCCAGTTGAAAGCTTCGGCGCACGGACGCCGGGAGTCCCACCGTTATCGGCGTTGTTCGGAGCCGGCGAGCTCACGCTCGCGGCATCTGCGGGGGCGTCGGGCGTGGCTTCGAGCGCGCGCGGAACGCAAACCCGCAGCACGCGTCGCATCACAGCCAGCGTGATGGGCGTGTGACCCAACATCTCACCGTCGCCCTGGACCAGCGCCGGCCACCGGCTGGTGATGGTGATCCGTTGCACCGCGTGCAGGTAGTGGGTCCGCACGTCCGATTGATGGCGGCCCATGAGCAGGCACCCAACCAATCGCAGCAAATCCCGGATCGGACGGGCGGTGAAGATGCACGCATCCAACGTGCCGTCGGTGGGGTCGATGCCCGGACCCCACGTGAAGGGTGGAGCGCCGAGCGCACCGACGTTAGCGATCAGGATCTCATAGGCCCACGCATGGCTCGTGACACCGTCCACCTCGAGCCGGAACGCGATGGGTCGGAGCCTGCGTAGGCGGCGGAAGAACGCGGCCGCATAGGCACGGCGTCCCTTCTCGATCTGCTGTTCTCGCGACGTGTCCCGGATCATCTGGGCATCAAGTCCCACGCCCACCTGGGTGAGCACCACGCGGTCCCGCACTTCGATGGCGTCGAGTTCGATCGTCGCGTCACCATCGAGTGCGAGCGCCACCGCGGCCTCGATCGACAATGGAATTCCAAGCTCACGCGCCAGGACATTCGCGGTGCCCGTTGGCACGATCGCCAAGATGGGTTGCGGATCGCGCCGCGAACTGCGGGCGAGCGCGGTGGCGGCCAGCGACACGGTGCCGTCGCCACCCACCGCGATCACGCGCGCGCAGCCGGACTCGATGGCCAGCTCGACGGCGCGTTCGGTGGCGCGCCGGCCGGCCTCTCCCGGCCCCGTCTCGGCGAACTGGTGCCCTACGCCTCGCGCAGCCAGCGCCTCCCCTAACAGTCGCCGCGCATCGCTGGACGCCGCGCTGGCTGCGACCGGATTGAGTACGATGAGCACCGCGAGTGACGCGCCGACGCGGGCCTGTGGGTACGGCTCCATCGACTGAGTCGTCATCAACGCCCCGCGATCAGGTGTGGCGCGCGTGTCGGCCGGAACTGGGCACCACGCGGCCTCCGAACCGGATGCGGTTTGTGCATGACCACGTCGCTTCGCACCGGCAGGTGTGGTGGCGCGTCCGCCGACCTGCAGCGCATGGCTCGGTCGTGATGCCCGGCTCGCTATCAGCGCAAGGATGGGGCCACGCACGCGGGGAGTCGCGCGAGGACGCCAAGAGACTGTGGTTCATCGACCTGCGATCGCGGGCACGGCGCTCGGCCGCGCACGCCTCGGGTGCCGCGCAGCACAATCGTCCGCACGTTTGGAATGCATGCCACTGATCGCGCCCTGCAGCACGCCACTTCCGTGGACGGTGTGACTACGCTGCCTTCGTCGCCCAAGCCGCTGGTGCACGGTGCCCCTACCTCGCCCCGCTGCCCCGTGGCGCCCGCCCTTCTTCGATCGCCGCCTTCAGCTCCGGCGCCTCCGCATCGCGCGCCGCCGTCCAGCGCTTCAGCGCCGCAGCCCGCGCGGCCGATGGCGCACGTGTTCCCCACGCGCGCTCCAGGTCCACCAGCGCGTCCAACGCGGCCAGCCGCCGCCGCACGTCCGACTCGCGCGGCTCGCGCTGTTCGGCCAGGTACACGACGCCCATTCCGCCCTGCCCCAGCACGCCCAGCAGCCGGTAGCCATCGACCTCGGCCGGCATCCCGGCGAGATCGGCCCCGGCCGGCGACCCGGTCACATCGGCCGCGCCCTCGGTGCTTGGTGATGCATGCATCGCTCGCGTTTCTTCGTGCTCGCTGCTGGGCAAGCGCGGCTCATCGGACATGATCGCTCCTCGGTGCTGACATCAGCGCGTGGGGGGAAGGGCGTATGTCGCAGATCGGGCCCGGTGTGCCGGCAGGGGCGTCACGCGGGGGCCGTGACCCGCCATCCTAATCCACCAGCACGAAGCGCCTCAACGCGGCAGCTCGCGGAGGCGCTCGGTTGTGGGTTGTTGCGAGGTCGCAGCAGCAGGCCGGCTTAGTGCTTCGGCTTCATTGGCCGCTCAGCGAAGTCCGGTGGATTCCCTTCGGGGTCGGCGCGCAGTTTGAAGCGAAGCGTGTCGACCTTTCCCGCCCGGACCAGCACGGAGTCCATCGCCAGGATGTACCCGGGACTCATGACGCGGATGTGGGCCCAACCAGGGCGAACGCCCTCGAGGAGCGACGCCCCTTCCTCGTCAGCCACCACGACAAGCCTCAGCTCGGGGATCCGTACACTAGCGTACGAGATCGGATAACGCCCCACGGTGTCACGGACCTGCACGAAGACCGCGCTCGTTTGCGCGGCCCTGGTCACCACGGAGGCCGGGGTTCCGGAATGGCGGCCAGACCGCTCGGCGCAAGCGCCGGCGGTCAACTCGAGTCCGAGTAGCGCAGCCAAGCCGGCATGAAGTCGCATGCTTCAGCCTCCCCCTCTGGCTCGGCGCCGCCTCGAACGCCACCAGAGCCACAGCGCTGCGGTCGCGATGCCCCAGAGCAGGCTCGACGCACCCGTGATCGCCAGCGTGGCCCGGTTCGACAACTCCATCAGGCTCGGCGTCCATCGCCCGATGATGTACGTGGCCGGGAACCCGAGCAGGAACCACAGAGGCGCCAGCACATTCGCCCACCACGGAGGATCTCCGCCGATGGGCCCCGCGATCTCCGCGAAGAAGGCCAAGACGGCAAGCACCCAGTTCGCTGCCGCGACCACGAGGGCCAGAGCCACGGCCTTCACGATCGTCAGCGCACGATGGGCATCTCGCACCGGTGGCTCCACGCGGTTGGAGTACACACCAAAGAGCTTCTCACAGCGTGAACCTGGGGCCGCCGTCGATGGCCACCTAGGAGGTGCCGCACGGGCACGCTTCACCCCCGGCATCGCCAAGCGACCGCCTACGCAATCACTGCTGCAGCACGATCTTCCGCACTTCGGCACCGGTTCCGCGCCGGAGTCTGATCATGTAGACGCCCGGGGCCGCGCGTGTGCCGGCATCGGTGCGACCGTCCCAGCTCACGGTCCGCTCGCCTGCCGTTCCGCGGCCTGCCGCCAGGTCCCGGACCCGGCGGCCCGCGAGATCGTGGATCGTGACCGCATAGTCTTCATCCTGCTTGAGGGTGAAGCGCAGAGTCGTGTTCGCGCGGAAGGGATTGGGAGCAGCAGCGACGAGCCGTCGGGGGGCCGCCGCATCGTCGGACACGGCAAGCGCCGCGGTGTTGCGGAAGTTCCAGAAGTCGGTCCGGAATGTCTGGTTGCCTCCGCCCGGACTGATGATGGCCATCACGACGCTGATCAGCTGGCCGTTCCCGCCCTTGCCGACCGAGATCGGATCCAATACGCCATTGCCGCCGGGGAACACGCTGTTGTCGTCGAAGAAGGCCGACAGTGGGATCGAGACCTTCTGCCAGCCCCCTCCTGCGATCGCGCCCGGACCGGCCGGGCTCACCACGAAGTTGTACTGGAACTCTTCGTCCGCGGCGTTGTCGCCGGAGTCGTCTTCCTGCAGGTTGATCTCGAGCGTGTACGACTGGCTCGCGTCGGGCTTGATCCAGAACTCGAAGTTCGTCTTGCCGGTGAGATCGATCGGGAACGTGCGCCCGAATCCGCCGATGAATCCCGCAGGTCCGCCATAGCCGACCGCGAGGGAGGCGCCGCAGCCATCCTGCGGAGGCAGGTCCGTGTTCGCGCTGATACCGCCTCCACCCCCGCCATTGAACACGAAGTAGCCATTGCCGAACGGGTTCGCGTGATCCATGCCATCGAAGAGGATCGAGGTGCCGTCCACCGGCTTCTGCCACACGCGCACCCAGTCGATCACGAACTCCTGCGGGAACACCGTGCTGGCATCAGGAGATCCGGGAAGGTTCCCGCCCACCGCCAGGTTCAAGAGCATGTGGAACGGCTTGTCGAACGGTGCCGGGTAGCCCGCGGCCGAAGAGATCCAGTTGCTTTTGCACGCGTACTGCACACCGTCCAGCAGCCAGCGGATCTGGTTCGGCTCCCACTCGATCCCGAACGTGTGGAAGCCGTCGTGGAACGTGCCTGACGGCAGCGACGTGGACGAACTGGAGAAGATCTGGGTCGGATTGCCGTAGTGGAGCGTGCCGAACATCTGGCTCGGCTGGTGGCCGACGTACTCCATGATGTCGATCTCGCCGCTGATGGGCCAGTTGCCGTATGGGCTGTTCGTCGGCAGCATCCAGAACGCTGGCCACATGCCGCGGCCGATCGGAAGCTTGGCCCGCATCTCGATCTTGCCGTAGGTGAAATCGGCAAGTCCCAAACTGCGCATCCTCGTCGACGTGTAGGCCTTGCCACCGAACGCCTGCTGCCGCGCGGTGATCGTCAGCAAGCCGCCCGCGACGGTCGCGTTCTCGGCTCTGTAGTACTGGAGCTCGTTGTTGCCCCAGTTGCACAGCGACGGGCATCCGGTCCCGATCTGGAATTGCCACCGGGCGGGATCCACCGAGGTGCCGGTGAACTCGTCCTCCCAGACCAGCGTGTATTGCGCGTGGGCAGGGGCCGAGATCAGGCTGATGGCAGCAGCGAGGGCAACTGGCAGGGACAACGAGCGCATGATTTTCATGCGGTAGAGCATACCAGAGCTCCTCCGCCCACCGCTCGCTGATTCGTTTCCGGCCACCTATCAGGATGGAGCCCGTCAGCTGACCGACCGCCCCAGCGGGTCGCCGGCGCTCCCTCCGGGTGCTCCCGCGCTTTCTGCCAACCCACGCACCATCGCCCACCCCGCCAGTGCCAGGATCGCCAGTGCGAGCGGCGCGCCGAAGGCAGCCTGGAACGGCATGCGGAAGCCGACGAACACAGGCAACGTGATGCCCACGAACTGCGACAGGCAGAACAGCATGCCCACGCCGGCCAGCGCGCGCGGTGCCATCCGCGTGTGTCCGAGCAGCAGGAACAGAGCGAACAGCCAGGCCACCACGACGAAGATGTGCGAGTAGTGCACCCACTTCCATCCGGCGCGCTCGACGATGCCGAGAAGTTCGAGACCCGCGATGGCCTCCGGGGCCGCGTTCACGTATTCGCGACTCAGCGTGAGCATGGTGAGCCAGTGGCTGTTCTCGAGGAGTTGCAGCACGAAGGTGGCAACCGCGAGCGCGGAGAAGACCATGGCACCGCGCGGTACGCGTGCCTGCAGGGTCGGTCCGAGCAAGCTCGAAACGGCCAGCGGCACGGCACCGCCCACGAACAGCGATAGCACGAGCAAGCGCACGAGGGGTTCCATGGGTGCCGCCGAAGCGAGGAACCCGGCGGGCAGCGTGGTGAGCGGATGCAGCATGATGTAGGGCACCGTGAGTCCGGCGGAGATGAGCACGACCAGGAGCACTCCGACGGCGCGGGCGGCTGGCTTGGGGATCGGCATGGACTACCTCCACGTTCGGGTCCGTTCGCGAATCGGCGCAGCACCACGGGTCACTGCGCTCTCGGTGCGACGACGTGATTGTCTGCGCGATCCCCCGCCCTGCGAAGGCTCTTGCGACGACGGGCGGAGCCGATGGCATGAGCCGCGCCCGGACGCGACGAACGGCGGGGCGCCGCAGGCCGCGGCAGCGCTACATCTGCCGGAAGCGCGACAGGAACGTGCGGCTCACCGGTAGTGTCTCTTCGCGAGCGCGCAGGTGCAGCGTGCCGGTCTCGCCGTCGTCACGCACGAGGCGGTCGATCGCTTCAAGATTGACGACCACCGAGCGGTGCACCTGCGCGAACTTCTCCGGGTCGAATTGTTCCAGCAACTCCTTGAGCGGTGTGCGGATCAACGCCTCCTGCGGCTCGCCCCGTTCGTCGCGCCATGCCACGCGCGTGTACTTGGCGTCGGAGCGCAGGTACTCGATGGCTTCCACGCGTATCAACGTGAGGCTCCGTCCCACCTGGGCATGCACGAACTTGAGCCGCGGCTGCTCGCCGCCCCCACGCGCGGCCGCGATCTGCTCCGAAATGCGCTGCAGCAGCGCCTCTGTGAGCGCACCAGAGTGCCCGGCCTGGAGTCGCTCGCGCACCCTCGTCACCGCGAGGGTCAGCCGCGCGGGCTCGACGGGTTTCACGAGGTAGTCGAGTGCGCCTTCGGTGAACGCCTCCACCGCATACTGGTCGTACGCGGTCACGAACACGACCTGCGCGCGCGTGCCGATCTTCCGGGCCACCTCGACCCCGTTGATGCCGGGCATCTGCACGTCCAGGAAACAGACGTCGGGCCGCTGCTCCTCGAACATCTTGATCGCCTCCCGGCCATTTCGCGCCTGCGCCACCACGCGCAGTTGGGGCCACGCCTGGGCCAGTGCCTTGGCGAGGGCCTCCCGGAGCAGGGGCTCGTCGTCGGCGATCAGCGCGGTGTAACCGCGTGCGCTCACGGGGTGGTCCCTTCCGCCGGGAAGTCCAGTTCGGCCAGCGTTCCGCGTGGCTCGTTCGCGTGCACGTTCACGGTGGCGTCGCCGGCGAACGTGAGCTGCAGGCGCTCCCGCAGTGTCACGAGCCCCGTGCCGTGCGAGCCGCCGCCAGCGGCCAGACCCACGCCCGTATCGGCCACACGCACACGGCAGCGGGCCCCCGCACGGCGCACTTCCACTCGCACCGAGCCTCCTTCCTCGCTGGGATCGAGCCCATGACGAACGGCGTTCTCAACCAGCGTCAACAGTGTCATGGGCGGACAACGTAGCGCGTTCGCGGCGTCGTCGCACTCCAGTGAGAACGTCAGCCGGTCGGGCATGCGCATCTCCATCAGCTCCAGGTACGCCCGTGCGAGGGTCACCTCGTGTTCCATCGAAGGCATGGGGCCATCGAGCCTCGGCACGGCCGCGCGCAGGTACGCGGTGAGACTCCGCAGCACCTGCGAAGCGCGCGGCGAACCCGAGTCCACCAGGGCCTGCACGTTGGCGAGCGTGTTGAACAGGAAGTGCGGCGACACCTGCGCCTGGAGCAGCTTGAGTCTCGCGTCGGCGGCGCGGCGCTCGAGTTCGCTGCGCACGAGCTCGAACTCCAGTGCCTGTTCACGCGCGAACGCCTCCTTCTCGCGCACGAGCGACGCGAGCGCGGCCCAGGGGCCCACGAACATGCCGAACGTCATGAGCCCGGCATACGCGCGCATGGGTTCGCGCACGCTGTAGAATGCCGGTGCACCCGGCGGATTGGTGAGCGCGAACAGGATGGCCCCAGCGGGCGGGATCACCAGTCCCACTGCGATCACCTGAAGTGCCCAGCGCGCCACGCGCCGCGGCAGCCGTCTCGGCCGGCTGCCCAACAGTTCGTATACGCCCAGTGCCGCGAGCCCGATGACGAAGGCGCGCAGTAGCATGAGCGGCAGCACGGGCTCGCCCCAGCTCACAAGGAGCGCTGCGATCAGCGAGAGCGTGAGCGTGTACCAGAACCGCACCCAACGTGCGCGAGAACGCGGAGGCTTCGGGCTCTGCGTGCTTTCGGAGACCTTCATGGTTCGCAAGATAGCTCACCCCTGCTCGTGGCCGCAGCCGCGCCTTGACGACTCAACGCGGATCGAGCAGCGATGCTGCGGTCTCGGCACGGGCGGTGCCAGTCCCTTGCGACTGAGCGTCCATTTCGCAGACCGACCGACGACCCGGCGGGATGGGCCGCGGGCGCTAGGGCGCCGGGTGTTCAGGCTTTCCGCGGTGCGCCGTGGGAGCCGCCGTCAAACGCTCGATCCATGCCAGCAACACCGCCGAGGCGACGAACGAGAGGTGGATGATGACCTGCCAGAAGATGTCCTTGTCGGTGTGCTTGTCGATGTCGATGAAGGTCTTGAGCAGGTGGACCGACGAGATGCCGATCAGCGCAGTGGCGAGCTTGACCTTGAGGATACCCGCGTTGACGTGTGACAGCCATTCGGGCTGATCGCGGTGCCCCTCCAGCCGGAGCCGCGAGACGAATGTCTCGTACCCACCGATGATCACCATGATCAGCAGGTTGGCGATCATGACGACGTCGATCAGTCCGAGGACGCTGAGCATGATCGCCGTCTCGGCCGGATTGTGGACATCGTTGATCAGATGCCACAACTCGAGCATGAAGCGATACACGTACACGCCCTGAGCGATGATCAGGCCCAGGTAGAGCGGCGCCTGCAGCCAACGGCTCATGAAGATCAAGCTGCCGAGCGTCACGCGTTGCGGAGTCGGTCGTTCGTTCATGTGCGGATGTTTCTCAGAATCACGAACGGTTGTCCAACCCCTCCATCGCTGCACACTCGCCACGCGTTGTTCAGTCCAGGGTGCAGTGCATCTACTTGCGCGAGGCAGCTCTGGCACCTTCCCGCATTGCCGAATGGCTCTGCAATCGGCGGCATCTCACCCCCGAGCACGGCCTCGCGCCCTTCTCTGCGGCCGCTCTCGCTCGCTGCGGATCATGGTCGTCCGCTGAGCACGCTCTAAACTCACCCGCGCGCCGTGCCGAGAACTCCCCTGACCCTGGGGGGAGATCACAATGCCGGTGCACTTCGAGGCGACGATCCGCAGACGCGGGCCCAACCTGCCGTCGGTCCTCTTGGGCGGCATCCTCGGATGCCTCGCACTCATGGGACTCACCATCGGCTACACAGTGTGGGCCACGTACTTCTCGGGCTCGCTCGTCGCCGATGCGCCTCTCGTGCCCGATGTGCCCATGGATCGGCGTTCGGGTCCGGGCGAGATCACGATCCCGTGCCGCGCGCTTGGGCCGTTGGGGCTCGACGCCAGCATAAATCCGCTGCGGGTCACGCTGGTGGCCCGCGGCACGTTCTGCGGCTACGGCCACGAGGACGTGCTGCAATGCCGTGTGCTCGGCTCCGGCGGCCGGCTCGTGAGCGTGCTGGACGGCGCGTTCCGCGCCCCGCCGATGCGAAGTAGCAGTGGCCGCGCCGTACGCGGCATCACGGTCGGTGAGTTCGAACTCGTCCACCACGACATGTACACGATCGAACCCACCTTCTACGTGTGGCGCGGATTGCCGCGAGCGAGCATGAAGCTCGTGGTGCGCCGGAACGTGGTGAGCGCCGAACCCCGGCTCATCGTGGCCGGGTTCGTGGGCGCGATCCTGAGCCTGGTCCTGGGGCTGATCGGCCGGCTCGCCCAGCGCAGCGCGCCCGAGCACCGCGCCGCGGCCTGACCGCCGCTGGGCTCGGCGGTCCGCGCCTCAATCGGCGCGCTGTACGTCTCAGAGATCGCACCCGGCATCGTCGGCACGAACGTCGAAGTGGAGCTCTCGTCCAACATCGCGCGCGTCTTCAAGTACAGCGCGGTCTCGCTCCAGAGCAAGCTCGGGTACTCGCGTGTCGAACCGGTCGCCGCCACCGTCGATCGGTGGGGGGCTGACGCTGGGTTCCAAGCACGACCTGCCCGGCCGTTTCGTCGTGCTGACCACCTCACGGTACGAGGTCAATCGAGTAAGGAGATGAACGTCGCTTCGAACTGCTGGCATGCGGCCTGGGCGCGAGGGGCTGCGGTCAAGAGCGCCGCGCATGTGGTAAGCACGATGCGAGGGCCAGTGATGAGCAAGATCCGAGGAAGGAGCATGAGTCAAGTACACCCCGTGGACTCGTGCGGTTCAGTCGCCAGCCCGTTCACGATTCGCGCCATGTTCTCAAGACATGGAGTCTCCGGAGTTCCGGGAATCGGTTGATCGCTCAGAGGCCATCTCGCACCACCTCGTCCACATCACTTCGGAGGCGCCTCCACCCACACCGTATCGGACGGCGCGCTCTCGTTGCCCGCGCGGTCGATGCTCGTGATCAGCAGTCCAAAGTGAATCGCGCAGCATGGGCGTGGCTGGCCCTCGATCCAGTCGGCCCAGACCAGGTCGAGTCGCCGGCCGGTCTTGAACGGCGACGAGCCGTCTTCCCAAGTCATCACGGGCTCTTCGCGGAGCAGTCGCCACTCAGGAAGTTCGCCTGCCGCCAGATGCAACCGGTAGCCGAGCTCGGGCTCGGCAGTCTGGTCGTCATGTGATGCAAGCGCGAGCTTGATCGTTCCCACTCGCCGTGCCGCCATGCTGTCCGGACTGACGCCTTCGAAGTTCACCCCCCGCTCGATGGCCATGACCCTGGCAAGGGGGCGATCCGGCGGAGTGCGATCGAGACTCCGGCGCGTCATGTCGGGCTTCCAAGCGAGCATCGGCCGTCGCGCGGCGAACGCGTTGTAGCCGTTGGTTCCCGGCACGGCCCCTACCGCGATGCATGCCGGTGCGTCAAGCCACACCGTGTCGGAGGGCTCGCTCTCATTACGCGCCCGATCGAGGCAGGTGAGCACGATGCCCGCGTGCAGTGCCTCGCGGTATCCGCCCATCTCCGATCTCCAGTCCTGCCAACGCACGTGGAGCGTGCACCAGCCCGTGTCCGGCACGGCCGCCTGACTGAAGTACTCGGCCACGGGCACAGGGCCACCACCGAAATCGCCCGCCGGGCCCCCAGCAACAAGCCGCGAGCGCCAGCCCAGCCGGTCCGACGATGAGCGATCGTCGTGTGTCCGGACCCTGAGTTCCACGTACCCGGAAGCCGCCGAAGAAGAACGCGATTCCGCCAGCATCAACGAGTCCCGCCCACCCCCCTGCGGGACCTTCGAGTAGAACAACCGTGTTCCTGGCGCCCGATGGATCGCGACCAGCTTCAGGCTCGGTCGGGATGGCGGCAGGCTGTCGTCTGCCCTCGACATGTCGGACTGCCAGCGCACATAGCTCGTCGCGAGCGCGTCTTGTCCCCACGCCAGCAGTACGTGCGCGAGAACCAGAGCGGCGAGCAAGCGAAACGGTTTCACGAAGCGGCCCGCCTGGCCACAGCAGTGACGGACGCGCCGGTCACGCCGCGCATGTCGCCCGCTGCCGGATCACCGCACGACCGCAACCCGGCTCGTCACGCTGCGTGAGCCGCTGCTGAGCCGGACGAGATACGCGCCGGGCACGAGCTGGCCCACCGACAGCAGATGTCTTCCCGCACCCAGTGCACCGACATCGCGGCCGGCGACCCGTCGTCCAGCTAGGTCGAACACCTCGAGGCGTGCGGGCGCAGCGTCGAGAAGCGAGAACGCCAGCGACAACTCCCCGACGGCCGGGTTGGGGTGAGCCCCGGCCAGTGCGAACGCGGGCGCGAACGGCACGTCGATGCTCGCCTCACCCAGCCGCCGCGCGCCGGCTTCGATCGAGAGCGAGTAGCGATAGTGCTTCCCAGGAACGACGGTTGCATCACGGTATGCAACTCCGCCGCTCGCATCGGCCGTCAGGCTCGCCAATACGTGGAATGGTTCGTCTGCGTCGGCGCGGACGACCGACGCAGGCTGAAGTGCCGCCAACCCGGACCACGACAGCTCGACCTGGGTGGGCGTGACGCGACTCGCGCGCAGGGCCACCTGCGTTCCCGGCGTGCCCGGCGTGCCCGCGAATCGTAGGGCATACACGTCGGCGCTGAACGCCCCGTAGTCCGGGACCACGGCCTGCAGTCCTCCCATCAAGAACAACCGGTCTCGAGTGGGATCGAACACGAATCCCGCGAGCGTGCGCTGGGTCGGCAGCTCGCCATCGACGTTGAGCGGCTGCCACCCCACGCTGTCCGACAGCGAGAACGTCCAGGCCGAGGCATCGCCCGGCAGCACCACCAGGCGGTCGCGCGACCCATCCAGGACGATCGGGCAGACCTTCGGGGTTCCCGTCGTCAGCGGAGCCGGGAACGGGGCGTCCGGATTCAACCGCTGCCAGACCAGGCTGTCGGAGGCCAGCGACAGTGCCCACAGATCGCTCAGGGCAGTCGTGCAGCCATAGCGGCAGGAGTGACTCTGGTTGCCCTCGAAGACGATCATGCGGTCGCGCGCCGGGTCGTACACCGCGGCATGGTCCTGTCGCTCGCCCGGCGAGTTCCGTGGCTGCAACTGCCGCCAGCGCAGCGTATCGGCCAGCGAGAGCTCCCACAGGTCGTCCTGGCTCTCACCCGTGATGTCGTTGCGGTTGTAGATCTGACCACCGAACAGGAGCATGCGATCGCGCTTGGGATCGTAGACCACGCTGAATCCGATACGGCCCGGCGGGAGCGGCCCAAGCGGTGAGAGCTTCGTCCACACGTGGGGTTCGTCCAAGGGCAACGCCCACACTTCGTCCACGAGGGTTCCCACGCGCGCGGGCAGCCCCGAGACGAACGCCAGGAGTCGGCGACGCAGCGGATCGAACACGACGTGGTCGGCGGTGCAGACGGGCGCCGTGCCGCTCAGTGGCAGGGGCGTCCAGCTCGCGTCACCGGCCAGGGAGAAGGCCCACAGATCGCCCATGCAGCCCCAGTTCAGCCCGCCGTACACGAGTAACCGGCTTGCCGCGGGGTCCGCCACGAGCTTCGGCAGCCCGCGCCGTATCGGCATGGGGTCGGGTGCAGCAGGCAGCAGCGAGGTCCAGCGGTGGTCGTCGAGCGTCAGCTCGCTGCAGAATGTCCCATTCCCTCCGCCGCCGTATTGAATGAGGCTGCGATTTTCGGGCGAGAAGACAGCGCACTGGCTGCCGACCGTCGGCACGTCGCCGCTCACAGCGATCTGCGTCCAGCCACGGCTGCCGGTCAGATCGAACGCCCAGGCGTCGTCAAGCTCCCAGCCGTACTGCCAGCCGTGCCCGTTGGCGATCACCAGCTCGGCGCGAACGGGGTCGACGATGGCGGAAAAGTTACGGCGTGCAGCCGGGCGCAAGTTCGTGGACAGCGAATCCCAGCGCGTCTCTCCCGCCAGTGACAGCGACCACGTGTCGGCGAGGATGCCACCGCCAGAGGGTGCCCATCCGCCGAACATCACGATGCGGTCGTTCGAGCGATCGTAGACAGCTCCGGCTCCCTCGCGTCCCACGGGGGCGCGCGTCCCCGCCGGCGACAACTTGCGCCAGGTCGGCGAGCCTGCGAGATCGAGACTCCACAGGTCGTCGGGATAGAAGTTCGTTCCACCGAACATCACCATGCGGTCGCGCACCGGGTCGTAAATGAATACCGCATCGCTGCGAGCCGCGGGTGGGTCGCCGACAACGGCGATCTGCGTCCAGGTCGGCGTGCCCGTGAGCGACAGGGCCCACACGTCGTTGGCATCGACCTGGTACACCGGCGCATTTTCCGAGCTCGAGCCTCCGAACAGCAGCACTCGGTCGCGCCGTGGGTCGTACGCCGCGCAGAAGCCGAAGCGGTCACGTGGGCGTGGGCCGGCGATCGGTGCCCGCGTCCATGTCACCCGCCCGTTGGCCGGGAGCGACATGCTCCAGAGCACGTCCAGCGCCCCCACGTCGAGCAGCAGCAACCGATGGCGCAAGGGATCGTGGATGACCTGATGACCCGACGCCGGCGGCGGATCGAGCGGGCCAGCCAGCCGTTCCCACGACGCGGCACTCTGGGCGAACGCGCAGCGGCCGGACGAAAGCATCAGGACGACAAGCGCAAGCGAGCCGAACCACGACGGCGGGCCCACGTGTAGCCGGGACAACGGCTGGGCGCCGAGCGCACGAATGCGCGGGTGGCAGTGGCTGGACTCGAGAGTGCCCATCAACATCGCGCGCCCCCAGCAATAAGCGGGTGAGACTTACCCCTTGGCACCTGAATAGCGAACCGACCGGGATTCTACCACTTCCCCATATATTGGTGAGTGGGTATCCCGAGCGTCAGTGGGGCCTGGCCTTCTGCCGACCGCCGAGCAGGATCAGCCCGACGCACGCCAGGATCGCGACGGAGTCGACCAACAGACCGGCGACGCCATCAGCGTTGTGTGCCAGCGTCGCCGCAAGGATCACGCCCCAGCGCGCGACCAGGATGGTGGCGATGAGCTGTGCGGTGAGTCGAGACCCGGACCACTCGCTTCGCAGGGCCATCGCGAGAAGCGCGACGCCGAACAGGAGGTTCTCCGCCGTCAGGATGTGCCAGACGTAGTAGACCGCAGTCTTGCTTGCGCTGACCATGCTCGTCGCGCCGACGGTGGCCAGAACGGTGGCACGGCCATTCAGCTCGTGTGTCACCGCGAACAGTACGAACAACAGTCCCACGATCAGGTAGTAGTAGTTGCGCACTCTTGGACCGCCGCGAACCGAGTCCTGCAAGAATCACCTCCGGCCTTGGCGCACCTGCTCGACGCGTGTGGAGCCCCGGTCGTTGGGCGCCAGCGCCTGAGTATGAAGGGTCAGCGCGACGCTGGTGTCACGCTGAGCGCAAGACTCAGGGTGCAGCGGTCGCCCCTCTACCCCCGCCGCGCCGCCTCGATCGTGGCGATGTGGATCTTCTGCATGTCCATCATGGCGGCGAACACGCGCTTGGCCTCGTCGCCGCCTGCGGCGAGTGCGTCCAGCAGCACGCGCGGCGCGATCTGCCACGACACGCCCCAGCGGTCCTTGCACCAGCCGCACTGGCTCTCCTGGCCGCCGTTGCTCACGATGGCGTTCCAGAGGCGGTCGGTCTCCTCCTGCGTGTCCGTAGCGATCAGGAACGAGAACGCCTCGCTCTGCTTGAACATGGGGCCGCCGTTGATGGCCATGCAGGGAATGCCGAACACGGTGAACTCCACTGCCAGCACCTGGCCGGACTTGCCCTCCGGGAAATCCCCGGGCGCCAACTGCACGGCCGTCATCTTGGAGTCGGGGAACGTGGCGGCATAGAAGGCCGCGGCGGCCTCGGCGTCACTCCCGTACCACAGGCAGATCGTGTTCTTCGGTCTCATTCGGGTGCACTCCAACTCGGGGGCTCTCTGGCAAGAATCACTTGTGACGTCGAGACTGTGCTGCGCAGGCATGTCAGATGCTATCGCCCGGCACTCTCGGCCGGGTTGTCGACGCCGAGCGCTCTGGGGCCCGGCTCGGGCTGCGCGCGCAGCGGCGCTGCGCGCGTGCCGAAGAGCTTTGGTGATCCACCGGACGACTCGCAGCCGGTGGGCTTGATGGGGTCCGAGTTCGCGAGCGACCGGATCACCAGGATGTCGAGCCCAAGTCCCACCACGAGCCCCGCCAGCGCGCCGGTGGACCTTGGAACATGGATGCGCGCGATGCTTTCGGCCGGCACTGAGATCCGGTCGAAGTCCATGTCGACCTGCACGCTCACGCCTCGCAGCGACAGGCTGTCTTCGAGCGCCGTCGTGGCCGAGTCGCGTGTCCAGCCCGCGTACCGTCCGCTGATGTCCTTGCCATCGAGCATGTCCAGCTTGATGGCCGCGCCGGGCTTCACTGTGAAGAGGGCTCCGGTCGCGCGCGAACCGGTCTGGTTGTCGGCAGACGAACCGATGGCGACACCCAGCAGCGTGCAGCCCTGGATGCCCACCGCGAGCATGCCCCACATTGCGACGACACTCAGGAGCAGGAACGCACGCAAGAGTCCGTTCGGTCGAGCCATGCGGCCAGTCCTCCAGTGTCGTCGCCTCGGGTCACTGCTGCCGCGGTGACTTGAACTACACGTCGAACTTCACACCCTGCGCCAGCGGCAGCTTGCCGCTGTAGTTGATCGTCACGGTCTGGCGGCGCATGTACATCTTCCACGAGTCGGAACCCGCCTCGCGGCCGCCGCCGGTGTCCTTCTCGCCGCCGAACGCGCCGCCGATCTCGGCGCCCGACGTGCCGATGTTCACGTTTGCGATACCGCAATCGCTACCGGCCGACGACAGGAACTTCTCGGCCGCCAGCAGGTCCTTCGTGAAGATCGCACTCGACAGGCCCTGCGGCACGCCGTTGTTCACGGCAATGGCCTCGTCGAGGTTCTCGACCTCGATCAGGTAGAGCACGGGTGCGAAGGTCTCCTCTTGCACGATCTTCATGTTGGCGCGCGCGCGCACCAGTGTGGGCTCCACGAAGAAGCCGGGCCGGTCCAAGCGCTTGCCGCCGTACAGCACTTCGCCGCCCTCGGCCTTGGCGCGCTCGATCGCCTTCATCATGTCGGCGACCGCACCTTCGTCGACGAGCGGACCCATGAGCGTGCCCGGGTCCATGGGATCGCCGATCTTGACCGACGCGTACGCCTTCTTGAGACGCTCGATCAGCTTGGGGGCGATGCCCTTCTGCATGACCAGCCGGCGCAGCGACGTGCAACGCTGGCCCGCGGTGCCGACGGCGGCGAACGTCGCGGCGCGCACGGCCAGATCGAGGTCGGCGTCGTCCATCACCACGATGGCGTTGTTGCCGCCGAGTTCGAGGATCGTGCGGCCGAAGCGCGGCCCCACCACCTCGGCGATGCGCTTACCCATGCGGCAGCTGCCGGTGGCGGAGATCAGCGGCAGGCGGCGGTCGGCCAGCATGATGTCGCCCACGTCGCTGCCTCGACCCACCACCAGGTTGAACACGCCCGCGCAATCGTGCTCTTTCATGACCTCGTCGCAAATGCGCTGCACGGCAATCGCGCACAGCGGCACTTTGCTGGACGGCTTCCATACCGTCGTGTCGCCGCACACGGCGGCAAGCGCCGCGTTCCAGGCCCACACCGCGATCGGAAAGTTGAACGCGCTCACCACGCCGATCACACCCAACGGCTGCCACTGCTCGTACATGCGATGGCCGGGGCGTTCACTGTGCATCGTGAGCCCGTAGAGCTGGCGCGACAATCCGACTGCGAAGTCGCAGATATCGATCATCTCCTGCACTTCGCCAAGACCTTCAGACAAGACCTTGCCGTTCTCGAGCGCCACCAGCAGCCCCAGGTCCTGCTTGTGCTCGCGCAGCTTGTTGCCCAGCGCGCGTACCACTTCGCCGCGGGCCGGCGCTGGGATCACGCGCCAGCGCTCGAACGCCGACTGCGCCACCTTCATGACCTCGTCGTAGTCGGCGCGCGTGGCCTGCCGGACCTTTGCGATGGCTTCGCCGGTCGTGGGGTTGTAAGACGTCAGTTCGGCACCCTTGGTATCGATCCAGCTGCCCGTGCTGGCACCGGGATTCACGTCCTGGATGCCGAGCCGGGCGAGCATGTCGCTCGTCTTGGTCGC
Source organism: bacterium (assembly GCA_031408715.1). Classification (GTDB taxonomy): domain Bacteria; phylum Eisenbacteria; class RBG-16-71-46; order RBG-16-71-46; family RBG-16-71-46; genus JAIOPA01. The sequence goes on along the minus strand of JANNWR010000285.1, from coordinate 9,259 downwards.
GGTGGTCATGCGAGGCCTCCTTAAAGTAAGGGGGTGAAAAAGTCCCGGCAGCGTAGCACGTCAGGCGGTCAGGGGGCGCCCCGGGGGCGGCGGATCCATGAGCCCCTCACTCCGGTGTGCTGCGATTGCAGGCGCGTCGGGTAGGCGCGCGTGGACCGGACTCCGGGTCACCCTTCCGAGAACAGATAGTCCAGTGCGTCGCGGTCGAGAGCCTTGGCGAAGCCGTCCTCACCCAGCACGTCGGACGCCAGGGCGGCTTTGCGCTGCTGCAGTTCCCAGATGCGCTCTTCGATGGTGCCCTGCATGAGCAACCGGTAGGCGATCACGGTGCGGTCCTGGCCAATGCGATGGGTGCGGTCGATGGCCTGGGCTTCCACGGCGGGATTCCACCATGGGTCCAGCAGCACTACATAGTTGGCCGCGGTCAGGTTCAAACCCGTGCCGCCGGCGCGCAGCGAGATCAGGAACGCGCATGATTCCGGGTGGTCCTCGAACGCCTTCACCACGCGCGGTCGGTCGGTGGTCGAGCCGGTCAGTTCGAAGTGCGCGATCTTGCGCTTCTTCATCTCGGCGCGCACCAGTTCCAGCGCGCGCACGAACTGCGAGAACACGAGCACTTTGTGGCCTTCGGCCAGCAGGGGCTCCAGCAGCTCGAACAGCGCGTCGAACTTGCCGCTCCCCACGTTGGCGGCGCCTCCAGCGAGTGCTGGGTGGCAGCAGATCTGGCGCAGTCGCGTGAGTGCCGCCAGGATCTGGATCTTGTGCTTGCCCAACCCACCCGCGGTCTGCATGGCCGCCAGCTCCTGGCGCGCGCGAGCAAGCTCGGCCAGATACAGCTTGCGCTGGCCAGTTGTCATCTCGCAGTCGCGCCGCTCTTCCACGCGTTCGGGCAGCTCGGGCGCCACGTCTCGTTTCAAGCGGCGCAGCAGCATCGGTCGCAGCTTGGCCGACAACAAACGCCGCGCCTGCGGCGGCGCATCGATGCGATCGAAGCGCGCCAGGAACATGCGCTCGCTGCCCAGGTAGCCGGGGTTCACGAAGCGCACGATGCTCCACAGGTCGAGCGCGCGGTTCTCCAACGGCGTACCCGTGAGCGCCAACCGGTGCGTGGCCTGCAGCTCGCACACCAGTTTCGATATCGCCGCCGACGGGTTCTTGATCATCTGGGCTTCGTCCACGATGGCTGCGAACAGCTTCTGCTCGCGCCACACGTCGGCGTCCTGCCGCAGCAACGCATAGTTGGTGATCACGAGGTCGAATTCGGCCAGGCGCTCCAGCTGTCCGGCGCGTTCGGGGCCACTGGTCAGCATCTGCACGCGCAGGCCCGGCGCGAACGTGCGCGCCTCGCGTTCCCAGTTGTGCACGACCGAAGCCGGGCACACCACCAGCGCGGGGCCCTTCTGCTTGCTCTTGGCCCTCTGATGCAGCAGCCACGCCAGCGCCTGTACGGTCTTACCAAGCCCCATGTCGTCGGCGAGCACGGCGCCCAGACCCAGCGAAGCTGTCCACGCCAGGAAGTCGAGACCCTGTTGTTGGTAGGCCCGCAACTCACCCTTGAACCCGCGCGGCAGCGCCACACGCGGCAGCCCCGTGAAGCGCGCCACCTTCTTGCGCAGCTCGCGCACCGCCTGCACGGACGACTCGTCGAGCCCCAGCCGCTCCAGAACTTCGAGACTCTCGGGGCGGGCCTGTGCCAGCTGCCACAGGCTGAGCGGCTGCTCGCCCGCGCCGGGCTCGATTCCCAGATCGGCAAGCGCGTCCAGCGACTCGTCCAGCGACTCGATGCCATCACGTCGCACCCAGCCACCACTCAGCTTCACCCAGGGCGCTTGTGCGGCGCGCAGCTTGGCGATGTCGGCGTCTTGCAGGGTGAGCAACTCGGACTCCCACTGGGCCGAAACCTGAAGCAGGTCCACGCCACTGCGCTTGGCGCTCACGCGTGTCCGGAATGCGCTGGCCGGACCGAACAGCGCCTGCGCCGCACGCGTGCCCACCCAGTTCATGTCGGCGGGCCGACGTTCCCATGCCGCTGCAATGGCGGGCACGGTGCGCGGCGTCAGCGTGACCACTCGGCGCACGGTCTGTGGCGCGATCTCGACCAAGCGCGCGCCCGCGTCCTGCAACCACTCCATGGAGGGTCGCACGCACTCGGGATCCGGCTGGTGCAGCAACGCCGAGGACTCCCCCGCCACCGACGCATGGGGTGGCGAGTCCGGCGCCAGCCCGGACGGTTCGATCTCGGCCCAGTGGCCATTCAGGCCGAGCTCGAAGATGTGCTCGCCTGCGGGCAGCGGTGTTTTGCCCGGCCACTGGAGCCCCGGTGTCAGGGCGAACAACCTGAAGTCGAGTCGGTCGTGATCATCGAGATGCAGTGCCACGGTCACCTTCACGGGGTGCGTCGCCATGTGGGCTTCAAGCGCCTTGCGCGCCGTGGGCAGCGCATTCGCCAGCAGTTGCACCATCGACGTGGCCTCGGCACGGCTGATCGGCAGCGCCGGGGCCGACAGGAACCCGCGCACGATCTGATCGGGCAGTGCCGAGCGCAGCGGTGACAGCACGCCGTCCAGCACCACGGCGAACATGGGCTCGCTCGAGTACTGGACCCGCGAGCACACCAACAAGGCATCGCTGGCCGGCCACTGACCGCCATCGGCACGGCACACCATCAAGGCCAGTTCGAGCGCCCCTGCGGGACCGCTCGTGAGGTTGGGGATCAGCTCGGCGGGCGCGGGGTCGAAGCGTACGACTTCGCCCGGCACGATACCGGCCCGCTCGAACTCCGCCGTGCCCGGCTGGTTGCTCCAGCGCACCAGCGGCGACGGCAGCGTGGCGAGCAACAGCCGCGCCAGTGGAGAGACCTGGGACTGCGAGGCGATCGCTCCGAAGAGCGCCGCCTGTTCCGCCTCATGCGCGCGCACCAGCGCGTCGAGCAGCTCCATCTGGTCATCGGGCAAAGTGGCGCGTGGGTTGTTACGCAAGCTGTATCGGAACTGCTTCAATTGTTCGAACGAGCGAGGCTGGTCGGCCACACGCGGCGAGGTCAGTCGCGCTTCGAGCATGATCGCATGACCGATCGTGCGTCCGGGCGACAACGACAACACGAGTCGTAGCGAGCGCTCCTCCGCGGTCACCGCCGTACGCCGTGCCGCCCATTCGGCGAGTTGACGCTGCAGGACGTGTGCACGTTCGAGCCCGACGCGCTCGGCGATGTCGGTGCGGTCCGCGAATGCGGCCAGCTCGGGCGGCACCATGGGGACCTGATGCCGCGCCAGCAACCGGGCGAGTTCCCAGCACATGTGATCGGGGGCTTCCAGTTCGATCACACGCTGGAGTTCGGCATAGTCGACGCGCGCGACGTGGATCGCGTTGTCTGGAAACATGCCCATGAGCGTCCGATACCGGTCCAGCGGGTTGGCTTGGGCCCGGAGTATGGCGAGCGTAGTGCGCGGGGGCATGGGTCGGTGAGCGGCAGCTGGAAGCATGGCAGTCCGCCCCATAGCGGGAGCAGGGGCGTGAGGCGTTCGGGCACTCACCGATGCGGACTGTGCAGGTTCGTCCGTCGGAGCCGAGAACAGGCACATCAAATCCTCCGTCTCGACATCAAGATCCGTATCGGCCAGCTCCAGCAGGTGCATCGCGAGCGCGTAAGCATGCTTGCAGTCGGGGCCTACGGGGCAGTCGCACTCCGGTAGCCAGTGGCCATTCGCGAGGCGCCAACCCGTGTCGTAGGTCTGCGTGCCCTGAACGTCCGCGCGGACCTCACCAGGTTCGAACTTGAGACGACCGACTGCGTCAGTGCGCCAGTACTCGAGCCCACGCTTGCGGCTGCGCGCGTCGAACTGGGCCATCCGGTGTTCCAGGACCGCGAACGATCGCTCAGCGAGTTTTGGCAGTTTCGTTGGCGGCACGTTCGCTCTTGGGCAAAGGGAGTCCAGCCGTTGGGCAGCGGGTCACTGATGGTACCGCGACTGCGCTCACCAGTGGAAGCGTGAAGCTTGGGAGGCTCTTCTCGGCTTACTCGCGGATGGGGTCGGGCGGGACTCCGGCCGATAACCTGTGGACCGCTCTCCGGGCCCGGGGTGGCGCCTGGCAACGTCCGGTGCAATGGTAGTCTGGCGTCGGTCGCCGCGTCGGAGGATCCGCATGCACATATCAAAGGATGACCATGAGCGACCGAGGCGCTGAGTAGTGGATCTGGAACACGTCCCCCCCGCGCTGCCTCCCAGCGGACCGCCACCGAACACGCCTCCGCGACCACGCCCCGGCCCGGACTGGGTGCGCATCGCCGTGTGGGGCAGCCTGGCGCTGGTGCTGGTGTTCGGCGTGCGCATGGGGCTTCGCGTCCTCGACGAACGTGCGAGCGACAATGCCGTGCGTGTGGCGTACCTGCGCGCGTTACTCAAGGGGCGTGCGCCCAAGTGGTTGCATGGCGACGATGGCGGTCGGCGGCGCGCGTGGACCGAGGTGAAGGCGGGCTATTCCGGGCACAGCCTACGTCTGCTCTGGAGCCACGATGGCGAACCAACCGTGTCGGCGCGGGCGTTCGCCAGCGCGCTGGCTGAAGCCGGGCGCGAGGGACTGGACCCGGCAGACTACGGCGCACCCGATATCCAGAAACGGCTCGCAGCCCCCAAGCCCGATGACTCCGGGCCCGCGGGGCGTGCGGGGCGCGAAACGCAGCGCAGCGCCGAGGCCGCGCGCATCGCCGCCCTCGACGTGCGGCTCACTGCGGCGTTCGTGCGCTACGCACGCGAGCTCGCCGAGGGCCGCATTCCGGCGGCACGACTGGACCCGGACTGGATCGCACTGCGCGACAGTCTCGACATGCACGATGCGCTCGCGCACGCCGTGCGGTCGGCCCGCGCGGCGCGGCGCGTGGCTGAGCTTGGGCGCCGCGAGCCCGAGTACAAGGCCCTACGGGGCGCGCTGCGCATGTACCGCGACATCGAGACGCGTGGCGGTTGGCCCACGCTGCCGGCGGGCGCGGTGCTGCGCAAGGGCATAGATGACGAACGCTGCCGGGTGCTTCGCACGCGCCTGGCCGCCACGGGCGACCTGCCGCGCATCTCGCGCGAGACGCGCTTCGACGCAGCGCTGGAACATGCCCTGCGCCGCTATCAGGCGCGTGTGGGGCTCGACACCACCGGCCGGCTTGACGATGACACGCGCCGCAGCCTCAACGTGAGCGTGACCGAACGCTGCCGCACGTTGGAGGTGAACCTGGAACGCGCGCGCTGGATCCCGCAGGCCCTGCCGGACCCGCTCATCCGCGTGAACATCCCGGAGTCCGAGCTGCACCTCTACCAGCAGGGCGCCGAATCGCTCAGCATGCGCGTGGTGGTGGGCAGCCCCAAGGATCCCACGCCCGTGTTCTCGGACGTGGTGACCTATCTGGAGTTCCACCCCACGTGGGGCGTGCCCAAGAAGATCCTGGTCAACGAGATGCTGCCGCGCTTCAAGAAGCAGAAGGACTACTTCTTCACCAACTCCATTCGCGTATTGGACGTGCACGCCGAAGTACCGCAGGAAGTCGACCCGCGCGACGTACCGTGGGAACGCGTGGCCGAGGACACGTTCCCCTACATCGTGCGGCAGGACGCGGGCAAGCTGAACCCGCTGGGTCAGATCAAGTTCATGTGCCCCAACGAATACGATGTCTACCTGCACGACACCTCGGCACGACGCTTCTTCGAGCGCTCGTCGCGCTTCTTGAGTCACGGCTGCGTGCGCGTGCAGGATCCGCTGGCGCTGGCCACCTATCTGCTCAAGGACACGCCCTTGGCGCCGCCCGAATCGCTGGCGGCGATCATGGCCGACAGCACGTGGCGTCGCGTCGGCTTGAAGCAGCGCATTCCGGTCTTGGTGGAGTACCGCACGGCGTGGGTCGACAGCTCGGGCGCGGTGAACTTTCGCACCGATGTGTATGGGCTCGATCAGCGGCTCGCCGAGGCACTTGCGAGCCAGCAGGTTTCGGACTTCGAACTGAACCCACTCGTGCTGCGCAACCCGCTCATGCCCGTGCAGAAGGACTGGGCGGCACTAAGGCGGCGCCGATGACATGTGCGCGGCTCGCACGACGTGCGCTCGTGTTCGTGTTGCTGGCCTGCACCAGCGCCGTGCATGCGGGCGGCCCGCCGGCTTCGGCCCCTGCCGAGCGCGAGCCTTTCGCCCCCGCGCTCAGTAACGCGCCGCTTTCGGGCCCGCTCGATGTGGCGGGTGGGTTCTGCGAGTACCGCCATGGGCATTTCCACGCGGGCTTCGACCTGAGCACGGCCCGTCGCGTGGGCCGGCCCGTGCTGGCGCCGCTCACGGGCACCCTCGAGCGCGTGCGCGCCTCGGGCGTGGGCTACGGCCGATCGCTCTATCTGCGCGCCGACGACGGACGGCTGCTCGTGTTCGGGCATCTGGACGCGTTCGCCGAACCCATCGCGGCGTATGTCCGCGGTGTCCAGGACTCCTCGGGCAACTACGAGCAGGACCTCTGGCCTGGGACGGGAAGGTTCCGATTGCGAGCCGGCGAGACGATCGCGTGGACCGGCGAGAGCGGTGCGGGCGGGCCGCACCTGCACTTCGAGATCCGGCGTGGCGACATGGCCTACCACCCGGGTCGTGCCGGACTCGCGGTGCCGGACACCTCCCCCCCGTCGCTCACGGACCTCACGCTGGAACCGCTCGATGCGGACTCGCGCGTGTCGGGCTCCGCCGGCCCGCGCATGTTCACACTTGCGCGTGCCGAGACCATCGAGGTCATCGGTCGTGTGCGCGCCATGGTGAGTGCCCGGGACGGCGTGTGGGCAGGCGTCGACCGCATGGTGCCGTGGGAAGTCGGCATGGAGTGGCAGGGCGATCGCGTGGTGTGCCGGTTCGACAGCGTGTCGTGGGCCACCGACATGGAACAGGGCGACTTGGTGTACGACGCCGGGCGTGTGCTCGATTCCAAGGCTATCGTGCTGTGGTCCCGTGCGGGTTTCCGACCGCGCGCGTTCATCTCCAGCGCGCCTCTTGACGCCGAGGCCGGCACGATCCACGTGCGCCGCGGCGATCCGCCGCGACGGCTCAAACTGTGGGCGCGCGATCTGGGTGGTGGCACCTACGAGCGGGTGGTCGTGCTTCGGCCCGCGCGTCTTTCACGCACCGAACCCGTGCTCCCAGCGCTACTAGCTGGCGAATCCTGGGCCGACCCGGCGCTCGGTTTCGCATCGCTCCCCGGCGGTGCAGTGCGGCTCACGCTGCCGGCTTCGCGAGCGAAGAGCGGAGTGGAGTTCGCCTGGGGCGCTCGGACGAGCCGCGCGAGTCGCGACTACGCTGGCTGGTCGGCGGTCTTCCCAACTGCCGCGCGCGACTCTGACAGCGTTGAGATCGGCTGGCGCGAACTCGGCACCGTGGGTCCGCGGGCTCGTCGCGGTGCGGCCCGGGCGTGGCGTGTGTCGCCTCAGGCTTCGCGCGAGCTGATTGAACTCTCGGGCGCACGCACACTGAAGGTCCCCGCGGGCGCTTTGTTCGAAGCCGCGACGCTGGTCGCGTTCGCGATTCCCATCGAGTCCGCCGGCGAACTGGAACCGCTGGGAGACGCCTGGCGTGTGGAACCCGAGCGTTTGCCGCTCCAACGATCGGTGGTCGTCAGCGCATCGCTTGCTCCCGGCATCGCGTTTCGCGGAGTTGGGCTCTATCGGCGCAGCGAAGGCGATTGGCAGTGGATCGGCGGCATCGACGACAGCACGACGAGCACGATCTCGGCGACCACCCGCCAGTTGGGTGCGTTCGCGCTCTTCCGCGACGCTCGCGCGCCGCGTGTGACGCGCTGGGAGGCCGTCCGCGACACCATGTCGCTGCCCTACGGTCGGTGGGCGCTCGAGGCGACTCTCGACGAAGCCGGGAGCGGTGTGGTGGCGCGTGAGTCATGGATCGAGATCGACGGCCGTCGTGTGCCCACCGAGTGGGACCCCGAGGCCGGATGTCTTCGCTGGCGGCCCGCAACCGTACCTTCGCTGGGAGCGCACCGTATAAGGATCATGACCGCCGACCGCGCTGGCAACGTCGCGAGCTTCGACGCGGAGTTGGGTATCAAGCGCTAAGTCGAGCGAGGGCCCAGGAGGCAGTGGCCTGGGCATCGCCCCGCCGTGTGACCCGATCGAGGGCACCACAATCGGCACGATTCTCGTAGCTTCATGCCCGCTCGGCCTGCTACAAATGGGCAAGCATCGTTCGACTGCTCTGCCAGCCCCCCCGCCCCCGGAGGCACCATGCCGCGTCAGCACCTCGCCGGATCGCTCATGTTCGCCATCGCTTGCCTCATGGTTGCCCAGATCTTCCCTGCCCGCGCATCGGCACAGTGCAGCCCCGCAGCGTGCGCTGGCTCGCACGTGTTCCTCGGCTTCGAGTCGCTCACACCGGGGACAACCGTCGAGGGGCTTGGAGCGGTGCACCCCGACCTCAACATCGCGAGCGTGGCCTGGCCGTTCGGGCCCACATGCACGCCCGGCGTCGCGGCGGCCATCGAAGAAGGTGTGGTCGTGCCGTTCGCCGCATATGGTACGGCAGGATCGTTCCCGAATGGCTGTCTCGATGGCATCCGCGGCTACGGTGACCCGCAGGGCTGTGTGCTGGACTACGACTTCACGTTCGCCCCGGGCGTCACGGTGTCGTGCTTCTCGATGCGCATGCTCGACTACGGTGATCTGTTCCCATTTGGCGGCACCACGCACACGGTGACGATGGAGGCATACAACGCCAGCAACGTGCTGGTCGCGACCGATGTGCTCACCATGTTGGGCCCCGTCAACCTGGTGAGCGGCGATGCGTGCACCGCTCAGGCCACGGACCCGGGCAATCATTTGTTCACGGTGACGGGTCCGGCCATCACGCGCGTGACGCTGCGCTTCGACGCGTTCCCGGATCCCAACTGCGGCTTCGACGACATCTCGTTCTGCGAAGCCACGCTGCCCACGCCCACGCGGTACCGCAGTTGGGGGGCGCTCAAGTCGCACTATCGCGACTAGTGTCTCGTCCCGCGCTCACGACATTCGGTATGCGCTTGACCACGATCGGTCTTGCCGCACGAAGTCACGCGCCACAAAACGCCATCGTCGCCTCAGCAGCACTCAGTCCAGCCGGGTGCTGCTGAGGCCGTAGCTCCGCCGAACACACCGCGTCGCACTTCTACTTGAGTCGTTGGCACGCTGCGGCTACGTTGCACGCATGCCCTATTGCTCCCAGTGTGCCCACGCACTCGCCGACGGCGCCAAGTTCTGCCCGGCGT
>JANNWR010000284.1:0-14778 GCA_031408715.1 bacterium | reverse complement strand
GGCGAGACATCCGCCCGCCGACCCACCGCCAGCGCGCCGACTTGAAGTGGTTGACCCGGTGAGGGCGCGCCGCTCCGGGGGAGCGGCCTCAATACACGCTGGGTGTTCTCACAGCGCTGGGTCGACACCGATCTGCCGCGGCCGCGCTGGCGCACGACGCTCAACTACCGCGTCGTGCCCAGGCTGCAGTTGGGAGTCGAATGGAATCCCGCAGCGGACGAAGTCGGGCCACTGGCGACGCTGTTCCTGCTCACGGAGGGCGAGCAGCTGCCGGCCGTGTTCGTGGGCACGAGTTCAGACCGCATCGGCTCGCCCGCGGGCAAGCAAGCCTATTACCTGACCGTCGCGAAATACCTGCCACGCGTGCACGTCTCGCCTTATGCCAGCCTCAACTACTCCGAGTGGGACGAGCGCGTGAACCTGCCGTTCGGCGCGAACATCGAACTGGGCCGCGGTTGGTCTATCCAGCCGATGTACGATGGCAACCGTACACACCTGCTGGGCACGTGGGCGAATGAGCGGTTGTCGGCGACCTTGGTGTGGGCGTGGATGGAACGGGCCGGGATGGCCGTTTCGGTGGGATTCTAGATAGTCGATCGATCGGGAGGGGTGTCGCGATGGAGCGAGGCATACGTTTGTGGCGTTGTGTCCTGCTGGTGCTGGCCGTGGTCGCACCGTCCGCCGTGCACGCAACTGACGAGCATGCGGAACACGGTAAGCAGGCCAAGCTGGCAGCAGCTCCGGCCACCGCGATGTGCATGGTATGCAAGGTCAGGCATGGCGAAGCGGAGGCCGAGCCAGTGAAGGCCACGCGTACACACGATGGCCAGTCGTACGGCTTCTGTTCGGAAGCCTGCGCCAAGGAGTTCGCCAGCGATCCCCTGGCCTATCTGCCACCCATGATCCCGCGTGAGGCGCCGGCGTTCGCGCTCACGGATCTCGGCGGCAACGCCGTGTCACTCGAGTCACTCAAGGGACGCGTCGTGTTGCTCGACTTCTGGGCCACGTGGTGCGCGCCCTGTCGGAAGTCGATGCCCGAACTGCAGGCCTTGCACGCTCGCTACGCGGCGCGCGGCCTCACGGTGCTGGGAGTGTCGATCGACGAGAAAGCCGACGCCAAGGTGAGGAAACTCGTGCAGGAGAAAGCCTTCACCTATCCCATCGCGATCGACGCCGGCTCGAGCCCGGCCTGGCAGGCGTACCGGGTGAAATCGATCCCGGCAGCCTACTTGATCGACCGCGAAGGGCGCATCGTGGCGCAGTGGACCGGTGCTGCGGCCCCGGCCGAGGAACTCGGCGCACGGGTGCGCGCGCTCGTGGGCGAGGAGTAGCGGCCGCGTGCGGGGCGATCGGCCCCAGATTCACCGCTGAGCGCACCCGGAGTACAGTCCGGCTATCGCGCCCCTCAGCGCGAGCTTCGTCCAAGTTCACAAGGAGAGTCCCCACATGCCGGGCCTGCCGATCAAGCCAGCCGTTCTGACCGAGATCCAGCGTCAGTTGAATCACGAGTGGAGCGCCGCTCACGCCTACACCGCGCTCGCCGTGTGGTGCACCGAGCGGAACCTCAAGGGCTTTGCCCAGTTCTTCTACAAGCAGTCGGGCGAGGAACGCGAACACGCGCAGAAGTTCATGGACCACCTGCTCGACCGTGGCGCGACGCCCGAGTTGTCGGCGATCCCCGCTCCGCGGACGAAGTTCAAGAGCGTGCTCGAGGCGGCCCAGCACGCGCGCGAGATGGAGCAGGCCAACACCGCTGGCATCCACCAAGCCTACGAGGCCGCACTCGCGAACAAGGACTATCCAGCGCAGGTCGCGCTGCAGTGGTTCATCTCCGAGCAGGTCGAGGAGGAGGCGTGGGCCGACGAACTGGTCGGGCGGGTCGAGGCGGCCAACTGCGCGGGCGGTATGTCGTCGTTGGACCGTCATCTGGAGAAGGTCCTGAGCGCCAAGGCACACGGCGGCGAGTAGCCGCTTGAGCAGTCGCAAGGCAGCGGGCGGCGCGTATGGCCGCGCCGCTGCCGCGCCTCAGGCTCCGGCCGGCACCCGCGCAGCGATGACCGGCACCATCCACACCGCGTAGCGGCTCGGGTCGCGCAGGTCGGCGATCATCTGGTCGAAATGCGCGCGCGCTTCAGCAGGCGAGAAGCGCGTCACTTCGGAGATGGGCTCGGCATAGCCGTCACGCCAGGCGATGAAGATCTCCGCGAAGGTCTCGCGCGGCACGCGCAGAGTGTCGACGATCACGTATTCGATGCTGATGTCGGTCAGCGCCAACTGGTGGAACACGCTGTAGGCGTTGCGGCCCACGAACAGGTCCACGCCCGTGGCACTGCCGAATGCGCGCGGCGTCTCGTGCCAGAACGCGCTCGGATCGAGCCCGCCATTCTGGAAGTGGATCATGTCGTAGTCCTCGGGAATCAAGTGCAGCCAGCCGCCGGGCCTGGTGACGCGCCGCAGTTCGGTGATCACCCGCTCGGCATGGGGTACCGAGTGCAGCACGTGCCGGTTGAGCACCAGATGGTAGGTGGCGTCGGGCGCGGGTAACGCGAAGATGCTCTGGTTCGCGAACGTCACGCGCGCCCCGAACTCTGCGCAGCGTTCACGCGCCAGTTCGAGGCTGGAGTCGAGCACGTCGACGCCGAGGATGCGGGCCCGCGGGTACATCTCGGCCAGCCGCGCGGTGCATTCGCCGGTGCCGCAGCCGGCATCGAGGATGTTCAGCTCCCCCGAGAGCCCGTAGCGCGCGAACAGCTTGGACTCCTGCGGCCAGATCGCACGAGTCTGGGCCGACAGCGTGCGCACCATGGATTCGTCGGCCATCTGCTTCATGTGCGGATTGAGATCGGTCATCCGGTGAGTCCTCGGAATGGGGCCTTGGGCGGAGCGGCCGAGACTAACGTATGTCAGGCGTGCGCGTGGGACGTGTGATCGAGGGCACTGCGCTCGGGCTCCGAAACATCCGAAAGGCCCGCTCGACGCACGTGAAGCGACTGTGCGAATCTCGCGGCATGCTCTTCACCCGAGGTTCCTCGCGCCACCACGGACGCATCCTGCTTTCCGCCGCACTGGCGTTCATCGCGTCGGCCGCACCGGCGCATGCCACCCACCGTGTCGTCATCGTGAGCTTCGACGGCCTGCGACCGGATGTGGCGCTGCGGGCCGAGATGCCTGCGCTCCGTTCGGTGATGACACGCGGCAGTTTCACCATGTACGCGATGACCACGGACGTGGCCATCACGCTGCCCTCGCACACTTCCATGCTCACGGGCGTGCCGCCCGAACAGCACGGAATCCACTACAACAGCGATCCCAAGCCCGGTCAGCCGAAGTCCCCGGCGTGGCCCACGCTGTTCGGCATCGCACATCGTGCGGGGCGCACGACGGCGCTGTGCGCCGGCAAGAGCAAGTTCTCCGTGCTGGCGGACTCCTCGGTGCTCGACTTCCGCTGGCTGCCCGCTCGCGGGAGCAACGCGCCTGATTCGACTGTCGCGGAAACGGCCGCGCGCTGGATCCGCACGAAGCGGCCGGACGTGCTGTTCGTGCATCTGCCCGGGCTCGATGGCGCGGGGCATGCGAGCGGCTGGGGTTCCCCGGCCCAAGTTCGTGCCGCGACCACGGTGGACCATGCGCTAGCCAGAGTCCTGGCGGCACTCGCGACTGCGCCGACAGACGACTCCACGCTCGTGATCGTGAGCTCGGATCATGGCGGGGAGGGCAGGTCCCACGGCGGCATGCGTGCGAGCAGCCGGTTCATCCCGTGGATCGTCGCCGGTCCGGGCGTGCGGGCGAACTACGATCTGACGCAGCTCACGAACCTGCACGTGCACACGGAAGACACGTTCGCGACCGCGCTCGCGTGGCTTGGGCTCGGACCGGAGAAGCCGGTCCGCGGTCGCGCGGTGAGCGAGATCTACGCGAAGTAGCGAAGCGCGCTGCACAGCCCGCCGGGTGCGACGGCGTGGCCGAGCGGAGCGCCGTGAACGCCGGCCTTGCCCGCGGAGTCCGGCATCACCGCAGCCGCGAGCGAAGCTTTTACAGTCAGGTTGTAACTCCGGCCTGGGCGGGGGGAGACTCGGTCGGGAAGGCCGCGCGCTGCGCTGGCCGCTCGGATCTCGCCAAGCTCAAGCTGGGATTGAACTTGAACCTCTGGAAGCCGCCAAGCGCGAGGCTGGCACATTTCTCGCCGTGGCGTGCCGCCGGTGACGAGCCCGGCGGAATCCCTCCGGTGCGTGGAGTTGGTGTTGTCTCGGATCGAGAGGGATCCAAGGCAGCCCGCGCAAGGCACATGGCGGCACGGTGGGCCACTGGAGTAGCGGGAGTGAACCAAGAAGTCCGGATCCCCGGAGTCTCGTCACCACTTTCGTTCGCGTCGTGATGCCGTCGCGCCCGGGGATGAAGCGGCGGGCGGACGTGGCGCATGGCACGCTCAGCGTGCCGACGATGACTTGGTCGAGCGTGATGCCGGTGGGCCCGAGCGCACGGCGCGGACCTTGCAATGCCCATTCGCGGGATCACGATCCTCAGCCCGAGGTCCGCCTGCTCATGCCACCCCCGGTGGTCAGGGGCCATTCGAAACGGGCCGTCGTGCACCCATCTGCCTCGGACCGGGCCTGCGCGGCGGCCACGCGCGCGGGCTGCGGGCGTGGCACGGATTGCAAGCCGAAGCCGGAAGTTCACGCTGCGGGCACGCCCGCGAGCCAGCCAGGGAGATCACCGTGAGCAGGATCGTCGTCGGACAGGAGAACGCCACACCCATCGAGCTCTATTACGAGGATCACGGATCCGGCACGCCGGTGGTCCTGATCCATGGCTGGCCTCTGAGCGGTGCGTCGTGGGAGAAGCAGGTCGGGGCACTGCTGGCCGCGGGGCATCGCGTCATCACTTACGACCGTCGCGGATTCGGACAGAGCAGCAAGCCGAGTGTCGGCTACGACTACGGGACGTTCGCTGAGGACCTGCACAAGCTCATCCTCAGGCTGGACCTGCGCGATTGCGCGCTCGTCGGATTCTCGATGGGGGGCGGGGAGGTCGCCCGCTACCTTGGGCTGCATGGTCATGAACGCATCAGCCGGGCGGTGTTCCTGTCGGCCATCACTCCCTGCCTCTTGAAGAGCGCCGCCAATCCGGACGGTGTCGATGGTTCGCACTTCAAGGACACGCAGGCGGGCGTGACCAAGGACCGTCTCGCATTCCTCTCCGCGTTCTTCGCGAAGTTCTTCAACGTCGACGTGCTGGGTGGCGGACTCGTGAGCGACGAGGTCGTGCGCTCGTGCTGGAACATCGCTGCAGGAGCTTCGCCCAAGGGGACCCTGGACTGCGTCTCGGCCTGGCTCGCGGATTTCCGCAAGGATGTGGCGGGCATCGACATCCCCACGCTCATCATGCACGGTGACGAGGACCGCATCCTGCCGGCGGCAGCCACGGCGATCCCGCTGTCGAAACTCATCCGGGGTGCGCGCCTGGTGATGGTGCCCGGCGGTCCGCACGGCATCACGTGGACGCACGCCGACCAGGTGAACCACGAACTGCTCGCATTCCTCAAACAGCGCACGTCGGTCGCCGTGGTCTGACCGCCGTCGCCGGGGATGTGTCCCCGGGCCCTGTGAACGTTCGCGGCTTGCGGCCGGCCGGGCCTGCCGTGGTCGCGGTGCGGGGGGCGTTTCTGGTGCTCACGGGTCCCACGCGCCGCGCGCCCCCAGCGTCAACGAGAGAGGGCCGTCTGGGGCAAGCCGGGACGATGACGCTCAGCCACCGGCGATCGTGCCGGGTGGACCACGGCCGCGAGGGTATTTGAAGAACTGGGCGCGGTCTTGCATTCCCCGCCGTCCGTCACCTGGTCGGGCCTGCTCCCGCGGGGAGGTGGTGATGGGCTGCTGCGGCTAGTCGCTGTTTTCACAGCGACCTGCCGCGCACTCCAGGGCGGGCCCCCGGCATGGCACCGTTCGTGCGGGGTGCCTCCATGTTGCGGCGCTGCATCTTCGAGCCGCAGTTCACGACCGAATGCAACTCCACCACGACTGGGGGATCACCCGATGCGCAATCTTGCCCGCCACTGGACCACACTCTCATCTTTCGCACTCATGCTGGCGCTCGTCGGGTGCAACTCGACCCCCAAGTCCGACTCGGCCGCGGCGGCCGGTGAGAAGGCGGAGAAGTCGAAAGAGGAGGGCTCGGGGACGGGTGCGGCGACCGCTGGGGCACAGCGTGCTCTGGAACTCGGTCAGGCGCGATCGTTCGTCGTACTGGGCGGTTCGACCGTCACCAACACCGGCAGCTCGTCGCTCGACGGCGACCTCGGCGTCAGCCCCGGCACGGCGGTGACGGGATTCCCGCCGGGCACCAAGTCGGGTTCGACGCATGCCGGCGACGCACCCGCTGCGCAGGCGATGTCGGACCTCGGGCGCGCCTTCGAGGACGCCGCGGGACGCTCGACGAATCCGGTCTCGCTCGCGGGTAACCTGGGTGGCCGCACGCTCAGCCCGGGCCTCTACAAGTCGTCGTCGTCCCTGGAGATCTCGTCGGGCGACCTGACGCTCGACGCCGGCGGGGACGCCAATGCCGTGTTCATCTTCCAGATCGCTTCAGCGCTCACGGTCACTTCGGGCCGAGCGGTGATCCTGAGCGGCGGGGCGCAGGCCGCCAACGTCTTCTGGCAGGTCGGGAGCTCGGGGACGCTCGGTACCAAGTCGGTGTTCCATGGCACCATCCTCGCCGGCCAGTCGATCACGCTCGCGAATGGTGCAGCCCTGACGGGTCGTGCGCTGGCCCGCGTCGGCGCGGTCACGCTCGACAACAACGCCGTGGTGATGCCCCGCTAGCCGCACTGCCGGTCTCGGGCGTGTGTGCGCGATGGCGCTTCCGCCCCGAGGTCCGGCGCTCGGCGCTAGCGCGCCCCGCTGTCGCCGCCGCCCGCCAGCGGTTCCGTCGGCTGCACGAACTGCCAGCCGAATCGCCCCTTGATGCACAGGTTACCGAGCGTGATGGCATTGTCGAGCGGTGACGTCGCCTTGACCAACCGGCCGTCCTGCGCGTGCAGCCGCAACGTGCAGCCCACGCCGCAGTAGGGGCAGATGGTGTCGGTCTCGGTCTGCTTCACTTCGTTCCATTGGTCCTTGGCGCGCAGGTCGAACTCGGTCTTCACCATGAGCGCGCCGGTGGGGCATACGGCGATGCAGTTGCCGCAGTACACGCACGCCGAGTCGTCGAGTGGCGCGTTCATCTCGGTCGAGATACGCGCATCGAAGCCGCGGCCGGCGACGGCGATGGCGAACGTGTTCTGGTGGTCCTCGCCGCACGCCTCGACGCACTTGTAGCACAGCACGCACTTGGCGTAATCGCGCACATAGAGCTCGTTGTCGATCTTGACGGGCTGCGCGACCGTGGCGGCGTAACGCACGTCGGGCGGCGCGTGGTGCCCGGCCACCGCGGCGTCGCGGTCGCCCGCGGGCGCGGCCGCACCGTAGCGCGACGGCTCGCAGTCGTACTCGCGCAGCAGTTCGGCCAGCCCCGGTGCGGTGGACAGGTCCACCGAACTCGCCAGCATCTCGAGCACCATGCGGCGTGAGCGCACCACACGCTCGGAGCGCGTGTGCACCTTCATGCCGGGCTCCACGGCCCGCGAGCAGCTCGGGGCGAGCACGCGGCCGCCTTCGACCTCGACCACGCAGAGGCGGCATGCGTTCACCGGTGTGAGCGTCTCGAGATAGCACAGCGTGGGGATCTCGAGCCCGAGTTGCTTGCAGGCGTCGAGGATGGTGCTGGATGGGCCGACGGAGACGTCCTGCCCGTCGATGCTCAGCGTCACGGCATCGAACGCTGTGGCGGGAGCGGGGGAGGCTGCGGGTGTTCCAGCCGGCGCGGGAGCCGCCGGCACGCGCTCGGCTTTCTCGCCGAACAGGCCCAGGCGCTGGATCGCCGATTCCACCACGGCGTACGCGGTCTGGCCGAGCCCGCAGATCGAGGCGTCGCGCATGCCCTGGCCGACGTCGGAGATCAGCACCAGCTCGTCACGCACGCTGCCGCGCGTCGCACCCGAGCACAGGCGGTGCAGCGCTTCCTCTTGGCGCACCGTGCCCACCCGGCATGGCACACACTGACCGCACGATTCGTCGCGGAAGAATGCCGCGATGCGCAGCACGGTGTCGCGCACGTCGACCGTGTCGTCGAACAGCACGACGACTCCCGAGCCGAGCGTGGTGTGGGCGGCACGGGCGTCCTCCATGGTGAGCGGCAGGTCGATCTCGTCAGGGCGCAGGAACGTGCCCGCGGCACCTCCCATGAGCACGGCCTGCAGCGTGCGGCCATCCGGCAGGCCGCCCGCGAGCGCGATCAACGCCCGCAGCGTGGTGCCGAACGGGACCTCGTACACACCGGGGCGCTGCACGTTGCCGCTCAGGCAGAACAATCGCGTTCCCGTCGAACCCTTGGTGCCGGTGCGCGCGAACGCCTCGCCGCCCTGGAGCACGATGGGCAGCACGTTCGCGAGCGTCTCGACGTTGTTGACCACGGTGGGCTTGCCGAACAGGCCGTGTTCCACCGGGAACGGCGGCTTGCTGCGCGGCTCACCGCGGTAGCCCTCGATGGATTCGAACAGCGCGGTCTCCTCGCCGCAGATGTAGGCGCCCGAACCGCGGCGGATCTCGATGTCGAACGCGAAGCCGCGGCCCTGGATGTCCGCGCCGAGCCAGCCCGCCGCGCGCGCCTGGTCGATGGCGTGCTGCATGCGCTCGTGCGCGAGCGGGTACTCGGCGCGCACGTACAGGAACCCCTTCATGCAGTCGGTCGCGTAAGCGGCGACGGTCATGCTCTCGACGATCGCGAACGGGTCCCCGCACAGCAGCACGCGGTCCTTGAACGTGCCGGGCTCGGACTCGTCGGCGTTGCACACCAGGTAGTGCGGGGTCGCGGGCTGACTTCGCACGGCGTCCCATTTGCGTCCGGTGGGGAAGGCCGCACCACCGCGCCCGACCAGCCCCGAACGCGTCACTTCCCCGACCACGCCCTCGGGACCCAGTTCGAACGCGCGGGCGAGCGCTGCATAGCCCCCCGCGTCGAGATACGCGGTGAGACTCCCGGGGTCGGCGACACCGATGCGGGACAGCAGCACGAGAGAGGGATCGCCCTGCTGCGGCAGCGCGATCGCACCCGAGGCGTCGGCGGCGGGCACGCCCCCCTGGACCAACAGACGGATGCTCTCGGCGCTCACGTGGCCCTGCAGGGACTCGAGCGGCTTCGCACCGGCTTCCACCACGAGTGCGGCGGGTGCCGCGTCGCACAGGCCCAGGCAGGGAGAGTGCATCCACGCGGGCCCGCGTTCGGCGAGCACCTCGTGGTCGTGCGGCGCGGCGTGCGGAAGGGCCGGGCCCAGCGTGCGCTCGAGTTGCTCGCACAGTCCTTTGGCACCACGAGCGCGGCACGCCACGTCGTCGCACACGTGCACCACCCGGCGCGGCCGTGGCGAGGTGGCAA
The DNA here is from genome assembly GCA_031408715.1 of bacterium. Lineage (GTDB taxonomy): Bacteria > Eisenbacteria > RBG-16-71-46 > RBG-16-71-46 > RBG-16-71-46 > JAIOPA01. Next base: position 5,310 of record JANNWR010000284.1, on the reverse strand, counting down.
GCTGCGCGTAGAACGTCGCCACCGACCAGGCCTCGGCGGGCGGGATCCCCAGACGCTCGCAGACGTGGTTCAAACCCCCTTCGCTGATCCAGCCGACCCGCAACTGCAGCGCCTGCAGCGCAGGTAGCAGTAGATGACGCTTCTCGCGCTGGCTCTTGCCGCCCTTGGACGTGAAGCGGTCGCGCTCGCCGGATCGTGGGCCGCCGTCCCAACTGGAGGTGGGGGCACCCAGCAGCAGTTCGACGGCGTCGCGTTCGTCGGTGTTGGGCTGGGCCTGCAGCAGTCGGATGTCCACGGGGCTGGCGGTCCTCTGGGAGCTACGAGTGGTCGGTCATGGAACCGGCACCGGGGCGGGCTCGACCCGCACCGCGCAGGCCTTGAACTCGGCGGTGCCCGACTTGGGGTCCGCGACATCGATGGTGAGGTGATTGGTCGCGACATCGTCGGGGAAGTGCAGCGTCATGAACACCAGTCCTACTCGAAGCGCCAGGTCGATGTGCGCCGGAGCCGTGACGTGCCCGCGACGGGAGATGACGCGCACCGCGTCGCCTTCGGCGACACCCAATCGCGCGGCGTCCTCCGGCGACAGGTCGAGCGCTTCGCCGTAGTGCAGCGGCGAGAAGTAGCCGCCCGACTGCACGCCGGTGTTGTACGACTCGAGCCGGCGCCCGGTCGTGAGCAGCAACGGGAACTCGGCATCCGGCATCTCGACCGGGCCTTCGTGCTTCGCGAAGATGAACGGTGCGGGCCGACTGCTGCAGGGTGTCTCCCACAGCCGGGCGTGCAGGAACGGCGTGCCCGGGTGCGATTCGTCCGGGCAGGGCCACTGGATGCCGCCCAATTCCTCGAGGCGTGCGTAGCTCATGCCACCGGCGAACGCGGGCGCCACGGTGCGGACCTCGTTCCATACACTTTCGGCGTCGATCGGGCCCATGTCGGCGCCCATCCGGCGCGCGATCTCGGCGATGATCCACAGTTCGTCCTTGGCACCCGCGGGCGGCTCGACGGCTTTGCGCACGCGCTGCACACGCCGCTCGCTGTTGGTGACCGTGCCCTCGCCCTCGCACCAACTGGCGCTCGCGGGCAGCACGACATCGGCCAGTTCGGCGGTCTTGGTGAGGAAGATCTCCTGCACCACGAGGTGATCGAGTCCGCGCAGGACCTTCTCGACATGGTGTGAGTCGGCGTCGCTCTGTACGGGGTTCTCGCCGATGATGAACATGCTGGTGAGTTCGCCGCGGTCCATGGCGCGCAGCATCTCGGTCAGGTTCCAGCCGTAGTGCGGCTGGATCTTCACGTTCCAGTGGCGCTCGAAACGTTCACGCACCGCGGGATCGAGGATGTCCTGAAACCCCGGCAGCCGGTTCGGGATCGCACCCATGTCGCCGCCGCCCTGCACGTTGTTCTGGCCGCGCAGCGGGTTGCAGCCCGAGCCCCACTTGCCGATGTGGCCGGTCAGCAGGCACAGGTTGATGAGTGAGATGACGTTGTCGACCGCGTTGTGGTGTTCAGTGATACCGAGTGTCCAGCAGATCATGGCGTTCTCGGCGCGCGCGAACGTGTGCGCCGCCTCGCGGATGACGTCCGCGGGCACGCCGGTGAGCTGTTCGCCGAGCGCGAGCGTGTAGGGCTCGACCGCCTTGCGATAGTCGTCATACCCCGACGTGCCGTTGGCGATGAACGACTCGTGCACGAGCCCGGCGTGGATGATCTCGCGCGCCATGGTGTTGGCGAGCGCGATGTCGGTACCCACGTGCAGCCCGAGCCAGACGTCGGCCCACTGAGCGCTCTCCGTGCGGCGCGGATCCATGACGTAGAGCCGCGTGCCGCGATGGATGCCTTTCAAGAGGTGGTGGAACCAGATGGGGTGCGCGGCGCGTGCGTTCGAGCCCCAGAGGAAGACGACATCCGTCTCCTCCACCTCGCGGTAGGAGTTCGTCCCGCCGCCTGCACCGAAGACCGTCGCCAGACCGACGACGCTAGGCGCGTGTCAAGTTCGGTTGCAGCTGTCGATGTTGTGCGTCCCGAACACCGTGCGCGCCAGCTTCTGCGCCAGGAAGTTCACCTCGTTGGTGGACTTCGAGCAGCTGAAGATGCCGAGCGAGTTCGGTCCGCGTTCCGCGAGGTTGCGGCGGAAGCCCTCGGCGGCGCGATCGAGGGCTTCGTCCCAGGTGGCGGAGCGGAGCGTGCCATTGTCGCGCACGAGCGGCTGGGTGAGCCGCGCGTAGGGCCGGGAGCGATGCGAGCGAGCCATGGAACCTCCTGTATGGGAACAGGTTGCCTGCTCGGAGTATCGCGGGAAGCGGCACCGGAATCAAGAGCTTGGCCGGAGATCAGCTGCGGAGCGGCCCCACAGAGCGGCCCATCGGAACGGTCCTACCGCCCTGTCAGCCCTGTGCGCGCTTCTCAATCATGACGAGTGCCGCGCCCGCGAAGTAGGCCAGCACCCAGTAGGCATAGGCGAGCCGCGCGAAGAGATGCTTCCCGGGCGGAATGACATTGCCCGCGAGCTTCCACATGAACCAGACGTCGATGGCCATGAAGGCGAGCGCGGAATAGCCGAGCCAGCCGTGCAGCGACGGCGCGAAGGAACCGGTCGCCACCACCATGAGCGCGGTGGCCAGCGTATCGAACGCCAGTCCCGCCGTCAGGAACCCGCGCATGCCAGCGGTGGAGCGCTTGGCTCTCGACTCCTGCACGGTGCCGATGGTGTAGAGGATCAGCGCGATCGTCACCGTGCTCACAGCGGCCAAGCGAATCGGGTTCACGGGTCGACTCCGGGCTCCATCCAGTGCGCGTCGCCGCAGGCGAGTGCGGCGCAGGGCGCGGTTCACGGACAGGTTAGACGCCTCCGCTGCCACGGGTCCAGCGGACCTTGGTCTACCGCGAGCGTGGCCTCGGCAAGCCCCCGGACAGGGGGCGCGCCGCATGCCGGAATTGCGGAACGACCACCGAGCCACCATAGTCGCGCACCCCGCGCCGGGCGATCGCATGCAACGCTCTCCGGCCAGCCTACTCGAGCAGACGCGTCCTGCGTCGGAGACCGCCATGAGCTTCGCTGAACTCGGCGTGAGCGCCGACCTGGTGCGCGCGCTCGCCAAGCAGGACATCAGTGAGCCGACGCCGATCCAGACGGCTGCGATTCCCGTGCTGGCCACGGGCCGGGACGCCTACCTGCAGGCCGAGACCGGCACCGGCAAGACGCTGGCCTATCTGCTGCCGCTGTTCGCGCGGCTCGATCTCACGGCCGAGGCCACGCAGTTGGTGGTGCTGGCGCCGACGCACGAACTGGCGATCCAGATCCAGCGCCAGTGCACCGACCTGGCGCAGCACGCCGGTTGGCCCGTGCGCGTGCTGCTCCTGATCGGCGGCACGTCGATGGAGCGGCAGCTCGACAAGTTGAAGAAGAAGCCGCACGTGGTGGTGGGCTCGCCCGGCCGCATCCGTGACCTGATCCAGGCCAAGAAGCTCAAGATGGAGCGTGTCACCGCGGTGGTGGCCGACGAAGCCGACCGGCTGCTGGTGGAGGACAGTGCCAAGGCCGTCAAGGTGATCATCCAGTTCGCGCCGCCGTCGCGGCAGCTGGTGTTCGTCTCGGCCACCGAGCAGCCCGAGAGTGCCGGCATCATCGTCATGCTGGCCCCGTCGCACGTCATGCTGCAGACCGGCGACGCCCCGGTGAACGAGAACATCGAGCACCTGTACGTGGTGTGCGAGCGGCGCGACAAGCCGGAAGTGCTGCGCAAGCTGCTGGCCGCGCTCGAGCCCGAACGCGCCATGGTGTTCGCGCACCGCAACGACACCGCCGAGGAGGTGGCGGCCAAACTCGCGCATCACCGTGTTGCCGCGGCCGACCTGCACGGTGCGTTCGACAAGCTGGAGCGCAAACGCGCCATGGACGACTTTCGCAGCGGTGCCGCCCGTGTGCTGATCGCGTCCGATGTCGCCGCACGCGGACTCGACATCAAGGGTGTGACACACGTCTTCAATCTGGACGTGCCCACCCAGAGCAAGGCCTACCTGCATCGCGTGGGCCGCACGGCGCGCGCTGGTGCCAAGGGCATCGCGGTCACGCTCATGACGCACGGGGAGGCGAAGCTGGCGCGGCGTTTCGAGTCCGAGCTGGGGATCGTGCTGCAGCGCGTCAGTTTGCGCGAGGGTCGGCTGGTGCACGAAGGGGTGCCGGCGGAGCACGGTGCGTCTGCTGAACCTGACGCCTGAGCGCTTCGCTGGAAGCAATCGCGTTCAGCGCGTGAGCCGCACCGCTTCGTAGCCGTCGGCGCGCATCATCCACAGCTCGAACGCCCCGCTCTGGGAGCTCTGGAACACGATGTGCTCGCTGTCGAGCCAGCACGGGGCTTCGTCCATGATCGGCATCGGGTGCATGCGCAGCCGGGTGATCTTGCCCGTGGCGATGTCGATGGTGCACACCGAGACGTCGCTGCGCTCGACCGAGTCGCGCACCACCGTGCCGGTCTGGAAGGCGAGCGTGCGGCCGTCGGGCGACCACGCCGGCCACTGCGGATGACCGAGTTCGGGGGCGAGCTTCACGAGCGGCCAGTTGCCGCGCGCGTTGGTGCGGATCAGGCGGATCTCGAACGCCCCCGCGGAGTCCTGTCGCGTCGCGGCGATCAGGCTGTCGTCCGGTGACCACGCGAGGTTGTACCAGGCCGAAGCGCTGTCGGTGAGCGCGTTGGCGCGCCTGCCGTCCGGGTTGGCGACCACGACGCGATTGCGCGTCCACGAGCCCCACGTATAGGCGACCCGCTTGCCGCTCGGCGCCAGCCGGATGCCCTTGGCCGGCAGCTTCACGCGCGTCTGTGAATGACCGCCATCCGGATCGATCGACATGAGCACGGCGGAGTCCCCGCGCGGCACGGTGTACTGGATGCTGCGCCCGCTGTCGGCCCAGGCGGGTGGGCCTTCGCGGTCGGCGGAGTAGGTGAGCCGGCGGCTCAAGCCCGTCGCCATGTCGTACAGGTAGAGTTCGGTCGTGCTGTCGCGCTCGGAGGTGTAGGCGATGCGCTTGCCGTCGGGCGAGACGGCGGGGAGCGTCGCATTGCGGGCGGGTGCGGCGGCGAGCCCGACGCTCGCTCCGAGCAAGAGGCCAGCGCTCCACAGGAGCCGGAGCGCTCTCAAGGCTGGAGCACCACGCGGTCCATGGCCGCACGTTCGATGCGCGTCCAGTTCATGTGGAACGGGACGTAGCCATGATCCGCCCAGCGGTGACGCATGTCGCGGTCGCCCTTGTCGCTGAACGCCGCGCTGTTCCAGGGCGGCACCACACCGAAGCTCAGGTCGGGTTGCGCC
>JANNWR010000283.1:0-2643 GCA_031408715.1 bacterium | reverse complement strand
GGCGGCGCACTCTTCGCAGGTATTCAGTGACGGCGTCGGGATCGGGGCGATCTACGAAGCAGCCCGGTTGCTCACCGAGTTCCGCGACTCGCTCAGCTTCGAGCCTTACCTGACGTTCAACCCCGGGCTGATCGTCGGCGGCACGGCGATCTCGCACGATCCGACGAGCGCGCGCGGCACCGCGTTCGGTAAGAGCAACGTCGTGGCCGAGAGCACGCTCGTCACCGGCGACCTGCGCACCCTCACGCTCGAACAGCGGGGCCGTGCGCAGGCGACCATGCTGCGAATCGTCGCCGCCGCTTCCCCGCGCACGTCGGCCTCACTGACGTTCGAGGACGGCTACCCGCCGCTCGCCCCGACCGACGGCAATCGCGCGTTGCTGGCCATGGTCGATCAAGCCAGCCGCGACCTCGGGCTCGGCGCGCTCGAGGCGGTCGACCCGGCGCGGGCCGGGGCCGCGGACGTGTCGGTGATCGGCGACCTCGTCCCCCGGATCATCGATGCCATGGGGCTCAAGGGCAGCGGCGGGCACACCGTGCTGGAGACCGCGCGGTTGAACACGCTGGGCTGGCAGGCCAAACGCACCGCGGTGCTGCTGCACCGGCTGTCGAGACTGCCCGCCGGACGCTGAAACCGCCGCTGTGGCCGGTGCGTCCGCGCACCACTTCGACCGTCTGAACAGCACTCTTGCGCCGGCTGAGCGCCCGCGTTTGCGGCACGATCCCGCTGGGCGCGCGACGGGGCCGCCATTGCGGACGGCCCCGTGCTCGTCGGGCTCCCATTTCGCGGCGTCGGGCGCTTCTCCCGGACCGCCGCGATTCAGCGCGCGCGTGCCACGATCAGGGCACGATCTTCCACTGGAACATCATGGCGTGATCTTCATGGACGACGTTGTGGCAGTGGGTCACGTACCGGCCGGTGAAGTCACGGAAGCGGCGGAACGTCTTGACCGTCTCACCGTGCCCCAGCCACACCACGTCCTCGCGTGCGATCTCGTCCGCCGGCGGCGTCTTGCCGTTGCGGGATATGATCTGGTGTTCTTCGAAGTGGACGTGGATCGGGTGCATCCAGCCGCCCGAGTTGTTGACGATGTTCCAGATCTCCGCCGTGTTCTGGCGTGGGCTGGCCGTGATGACGTGCTCGTCGAACTGCTTGCCGTTCACGCTCCAGCCGCCGTTCGTGCGGTCGAACACGAACGTGCGCTCGGTGACCACCTCGGCGCGATTCACCGGCGGCAGGTCGAAGAACTTGGTCGGGATGCGGCTGTTGTCCGTCGCGTCCAGCGTGCCGTCGACGATGAACTTGAGCACCTTCGTGCCCAACTGCAAGGGCAGGATCTTGCCCGTCGGCCCGCGGCCGTCCGTCTGTTCCTGGCAGTTGACCAGGTACAGCACCGTGCCGCTTGCCAGCTTGCTGAAGTCGATGATCATGTCTGAGCGATTCGCGACCGAGAACCGGACGTTCTTCACGACCAGTGGTTTGGGCAGCATGTTGCCGTCGTGCGAGCACTGCACCATCGACTGGCCGTTCGACAGGAAGAAGTTGTAGAACCGGCTGGTGCCGATGTTCAGCATCCGGAAGCGGTACTTGCGGCGGGCCACCCGCATGAACGGCTGGATCTTGCCGTTGACGGTGTACTTGTCGCCGATGATGCCGTCGAGGTTGAACAGGTCGAAGTAGCCCTTACCCGCCGGATCGAACACGCGATCGTGGAACACCAACGGCACATCGAACGCACCGCTCGGCAGGCGCCAGGCCGCCGGGTTCGTGTCGTTCTCGTCGCCGGTGTCGAACTCGTTGAACATGGAGTACAGGCCCATGTTGCCGCGATACACGTTCTGCGACGTGAAGTCGAGACAGTGGTCGTGGTACCACATCGTGCTCATGGTCTCGCGGATATCGCCCTTCGGCCCGAACTTGGGATCCGTGAAGCCGGCACGCTTGTTGAGGTAGAAGTGGTCCTTCCAATAGCCGCCCAGCTCCGTGGATCCCGAACGGGAGTACTCGATCATGTCCAGCGGGTTGCCGTCGGACTCGGACTCGGTGTGTCCGTTGTGCAGGTGCGTCGTCGGCGTTGGCCGGCCGTAGCCCTTGTGGTCCGCCAGCGACGGCAGGTTGCAGCAGTAGCGGACCATGACCGGGCGGTCCACCTTGGCGTGGATGCGCGGGCCCGGGAACATGCCATTGAAGAGCCAGACGTCGTCGAGCGGCAGCTCGCGGTGCCAGCTCGCTTGGGCGGGCCGGTTGTCGTTGACGTAGAAGTCCATGTTGTCTGGATCGAAGTGATTCCAGTACTGGTGACCATCCGGACGGCCACGCTCACCCCCGGCTTCATTGCACAGCTGCTGGGGTGCCGGGCCGGGCACTTCCGTCAGTTGCAATGGACGGGCGACCGGCGGGATCGGGAGTTCCTCGAGCCACGGCGTCGTCGGCGGGCTCACGACACTTCCAGCTGCGGTCGCGGCGCGCGACGACAGTCCCATCTTGGCGACCAGGAACCCGGAGCTCGTGAGCAGTCCCATCTTGAACAGGTCGCGGCGTGACAGCTTCGCGTCCACGAGCTCCACGCGGTTCTTGCGCGCGGTCTCGGTCATCTGCTGCTTCCATCCAGCCATCGGATGTACCCCTTTCGGCGTTGTCAGG
>JANNWR010000282.1:0-11702 GCA_031408715.1 bacterium | reverse complement strand
TTCGGGCTGCATGTCTGGCAGGACCTTCCGCTCGGCACCATCGGCGTGACGCCGGGTCCGTGGATGGCGGCCGTGGACGAGTTCACGGTCACGTTCAAGGGCAAGGGTGCGCACGGCGCCATGCCGCACGCGGGGCGGGATCCCGTGGTGGCGCTCGCGCATGCCGTGACCGCGCTGCAGTCGATCGTCAGCCGCAATGCCGACCCGCTTCAGGAGCTGGTCATCAGCGTCACCCAGATCAAGGCCGGTTCGGCGTTCAACATCATCCCCGAGACCGCATGGATGAACGGCACCATCCGCACGTTCGATCGCGACCTGTGGGCGGCGATCCCGCAGCACTTCGAGCGCGTCGTGCGCGGCGTGGCCGGCGCGTTGGGTTGCGAAGCCGACATCCTGTTCGAGCGCGGCAACCGTCCGACGGTGAACGATCCTGCGTTGTGCGCCTACGCGCGCGACGCCGCGATCAGTGTGGTCGGAGAAGCGCATGTGCGTCACGACGTGCGCACCATGGGCGGCGAGGACTTCTCGGCGTTCTTAGAACGCGTGCCCGGCGTCTTCATCGCGGTGGGCTCGCGCAACGAACAGCGCGGGCTGGTCTACGACCATCATCATCCGCGCTTCGACGTCGACGAACAGAGCATGGCGCTGGGTGCTGAAGTGCTGCTCGAGACCACGCGCCGCTACCTCGCCTCGTGAGCATCCTGCGCGAGGGAACGCGCCGCCGCGTCGCGAGCGCACTGGCCGCGGGACTTCTACTAGCCGCGATCGCACACGCCGACTGGCTGGCACCGGACGCCAGTTACCGTGACGCCCAGCTGCAGTTGCGCTATGCGACGCGTGATACCGCCGGCCATGGCGACGACGTGGCCCGGCTCGACACGCTGGCCACCGCGCTGCTGCGTCTGGGGCGCACGAACGAGGCGCGCAAGCTGTTCGAACGCACCCTCGCGAGCAAGCCGGGCAACCCGGCGGCCTGTGCGGCCCTCGGCAAGCTCGCGCTGTGGGCGGACCGCACGACCGAAGCCGAAAGCCTGCTCACGCTGGCTGGGCCCTACGAAGGCGCGACGAACGACCTGTACGCCTCGCGACTGCGCCGCTCGGCTTGGGGCTCGGCAGCCGGGCTGTGCACGGATGTGGGCGACGACGGCCGGCAACCGCTGCTCGAGCGCCTGGCCGAGACACCCGCCATGGAAGTGAAGGGGGACCACACCCAGCTTCTGTTCGAGCGGGCCTGGCCGGCACCCTTGATCCGGGTGAAGCTCAATGGCACGGCCGTGCTCATGGTGCTCGACACCGGCACGCCCGGCGTCCTGATCGACGCGACGGCCATGTTGCGGTCGCGCGTCACACCCGTCGGCGGACAGCGGCTCACGCCGTGGGGCGGTACGCGCGTCGCGGTGCGTAACGCCATCATCCAGGAACTCCGGATCGGCGACATCACGATCACCAACGTGCCTGCGGGCGCACTGAAACTGCACAAGCTCAGCCTGGCGGTGAATCCGCAGGCCGAGACCATCGCCGGCGTGATCGGCATGTCGGTGCTGCGGCGGTTCGATGTGACGTTCGACTACCCCCGCCGGCGCGTGGAGTTCGCACCGCACGGAACCGCCGCCACGATCTCTGGCACGCGCGTACCGTTCGACCTGTGGGGCGAATGCAGCCTCGTGGTGTGGGGCAACATCAATGGCGGCCGCCGCATGGCGATGTCGCTGTCGTCCGGGCTCCCCGAGGCCGGCCTCGGCGCTCCCGAAGGGGTGTTCGACGAACTAGGGCTCAAGCCCGGCGGCGTTTCCAAGCTCATGAAGGGTGCGGGATCATGGATGCAGGGCCGGCCCTGGGCCGCCGTGAACGTCCCCGCGCTCACACTCGGCGGCGTGGCGTTCGACAAGCTGCCGGGTTGGTCCGGTGCGATGGAACCCATCGAGATGTGGCGCGAGGGTGTGCGCAAGGACGCGCTGCTCGGCCCGGCGATCTTCCGCGGGCGGCGCGTGTCGATCGACTGGGCGAAGCACGACCTGGTGTTCGAGGACTGACGCGGACCCCGGCCATTCATGAGCCGGCGGCCTGCGAAGGCCGGCTGCCCATGAATGGTCCGGGTGAAGGGACTACCTCGCCGGGGCCGTGGCGGGTTCGTCGCCGTCATCGTCTTTCTTGTCGGCGTCCTTCTTGTCGGCTTTCTCGACGGCATACTTGCTCTTCACGAGTTGGCCATCGACATGGACGTTGGCGCCGTGTTCGAACACCAGCTTGCCGCCGAGGAAGCCCGTATAACCCACCGCTCCCGCGGCGAGCAGTTGCAGGACGAGCGCGATGAGGCCCAAGGCGTTGGCCGCGCTGCCCTGCAGACGGGAACCGATCGCGAGGGCGGCGAGCGCGCCACCCGCCAGGAGCAAGACTCGGTTGCCGAGCATCGCGTGCGTGTCGATGGCGTCCTCTGGCACGCCTTGTTCATATTCGGGCACGCGATGCGCGGGCTTGCCGGACTGCACGGCGAACCAGGCGCCGAGGAAGCCGAACACCAGCATGACGACCGCCGCCCTGCGCAGCCACTCCCGGTCGAACAGGCGGCCGGCCAGCGCGAAGAACGCGCTGAAGATGAGCATGGCGATCGGCGTGTGCACGATGACGGGATGAAACGGGCCTAGAAAAGACAGGTTCATACTGCCTCCGAAGTTTAGGGCGAGCCGAACGTGCGGAAGCATAGGGCATGACGCCGGCGGCCGTCAGGTCGCCAGCAGTGCTCGGACGAACGGTGGCGGCCATGGGGCGCGTGATGAGCCGGCATGCTCATCACCTGCGCGAGCCCAAGTCCCCCGGGACGACGACGTTCATCGTGCTAGTGTGCGCGCCATGCCCGATACACACCCGCCGCTGGTCCTGAAACTCGCGCGCGCCGCCCTCGCACTGGCGGTCGATGCGCTGCTGCTCGCGTGGGGACTGGGTGGCTTCGCGGCGATCCCCCGCTCAGCGCACGCTCTGGCGCTGCTCGCGGTCTGGGGAGTGGCCGGCGTCACGCTGACGCTGGCGCGGCCCACGCGCGGTCAGGACACCACTCGTAGCGAGAAAGACCCGCTCGCCATGCTGCTGCTGGCGCTGATCCCGCTCGGCACGCCCGCGCTCGCGGCGTGGGGCGGCCGCGCTGGCGTGTGGCCGCTGCCGGCGGCGGCGGTGCTCGGGTGGCTCGGCGTGGCGCTGTCGGCGGCGGGGTTGTTCATGCGTGTCGCGGCCATGCTGCAGCTCGGCCCGCGTTTCTCGCCGCTGCTGGCCGTGCAACGCGAGCACCGGCTGGAGACCACCGGCTGGTATGCGGTCGTGCGCCACCCGGGCTATCTCGGCGCGCTGGTCGCCAACTTCGGGGCCGCGATCGCGTTCGGCAGCGCGGTCGCACTGCCGTTCGCGCTGGTCATGATCCTGGTCCAGACCGACCGCGTCCGCCGCGAAGAGCGCCTGCTCGCCGGTCACTTCGGTGAGGCGTGGAAGACTTATGCGAACCGAACCGGGGCGCTGCTGCCACGATTCCTCGGACGTGCGCCGTCCCGCCCTTGACCCTTGGCGGGCGTTCCCCGAGACTCCGCCCCATGCACTTGCGCTATCATGTGATGTCGTCGCCGAATCCGCTCGGGCTGCTGTTCCTGGCCGCCAGCGACAAAGGTCTGCGCCACGTCGAGTTCATGGACCGGCGCAGCCTCAAGCGCACCCTCGCCGCGCACGACGCGAGTAGCGCGGGCGCGACCTGGGAGCCATCGTTGTTCGAACTGCGCCCGCTCGCCGACCAGCTCGAAGAGCTGCTGACCGGCGCGCGCAAGACGATCGACTGGCCGCTGGACCTGTCCGGCGACGCGCTGACACAGGTGGTCTATCGCACGCTCGCCAAGATCCCTTATGGCGAAGCCGTCACGGTCGCCGAGCTGGCTCGCGCCGCCGGTGAACCACGCAACATCCGCGCGGTGGCCCAGGCGGTGCTCACGAACCCGCTCGCGATCGTGGTGCCGTGCCATCGCGTGCTCGGCGCCGACGGGATGTTGTCGAACTATGTGGGCGGACTGCCACGGAAGAAGTTCCTGCTCATGGTCGAGCAGCGCTTCCGTGACGTGGGCGGTCTCGATGAGAACCGCGTAATCGGTGAGCTCTATCGTCGCGTCACGACCCAGGACGAGCCCCACCGGAACAAGAAGCGCCCCGCTGCGAAGAAGCGTGCGCCGGCCTTCGCCGCTGCGGCGCGGCCAGCGACGAAGCCCGCTGCGATCGTGAGCAAGGGCCTCCGGCCGGCGACACGGCCCGCCGAGAAGTCTTCGGCCAAGGCCGCGCTCAAGGCCAAGCCGGCGGCGAAACCCGTGCTGAAGCCGGCGATCAACTCATCGAAGTCCGCCACGCGCGCGGGCAAGGCTGTGGCGAAGCCGGGTTCCGGAGTGCAAGCCAGGTCCGCCCCGGGCGCGCGCGTGACACGCCCGGCAAAGCCGAGCAGTACCGCGGCGGCTAAGGCTGCGAAGAAGCGGTCGCGCTGACGCGTACCTGCTGCGTCTCGGCGAGCTTCATGAACAGGAACTCGGGCAGTTTGATGTCGTAGTCCGAGAGCTTGATCGGGAAAGTCGCACTGAAGGCGATGGCGTTTCCCTTGGCCGCGATCATGGCCTGCGCGTCACAGCGCAATCGACAACTCACGCCGTGGATGGTGAACGTGCCCTCGACCTGGAACGCCGCGGCCTTGCCGGGCTCGAGCTTCGCACCCGCGCCCGCGAGGATCGCCGCGCCGTCGAAGACCGCCTTGGGGAACTTGCCGGTCTCGAGGTGATTCTCGCGCATGTGCTTGTTGCGGAGCTTGCTGCCCGTGTCGAGCGAGGCGAGGTCGACCTCGAGGTGCACGGTGATGCTGTCCCCCACGGCGACCGGGTCGAGCGAGAGCGTCCCGCTCATCAGGCTGGTCTTGCCTTCGAACGTCTCGGTCGGCGCCTTCGAGGTGAACACGACCTTTGAATCGCCGCCCGGGCGCACGACGAAGTCCGCCGCACGAGCGGCATTCACCACGACCATGATCGACAAGACGGCGATCAGGGCTAGAACGCGCTGAAGCATGACACCCCCGCGGGACCGCTCGAGTGCTACCGGACATCGGGAACCCATCACACGCAAGACCGTCTAGTAGAAGAAGTGCACCTGGAACACGGCTTCGTCCCGGTCGCGGCCGGGGAAGTCGCGGCCCGGGTCGACATCGGTGGTGCGGTACAGCGCCTGCACGGCCATGAACGGTCGCGGCACGACCTTGAATCCGGCTCCGAACCGCGCGATCGAGCCCGTCTTGAGCTCGCGGTCCGGATCGAAGAAGTCGTATGTGGCCAGAGCTTCAACACCCTGGCGCACGGACCAGCTCAACTCCTGCGAGGACACCGTACTCCCCACCGGCCCGCGCGCGTAGGGTTGTGTGCGCAGCCGGTCCAGCTGGCCGAGCCAAGTCAGCCGCCCGGCATTGATGGAGCCGAACACGCCGGCCGAACGGTCGTCCTGGTCCAAGCCGGGGTGCGCGTACACCGACACGCCCGTCGTCATCGCCACCGGGCCGATGCCATAGCGCACGCTCGTCGAGCTGTAGAACGCGAGCCGGCGGTCGTTGTCGAACGTGCCACCGCGATTGCCGTTGACCACCGCGACCTGAAGCTCGCCGAACTTGGGCGCAACGCCCAGTTCGATGCCGGCGTCGTAGTTGGAAGGCGGCGCGAAGCCCTCGTACGTGCGCACGAACATGGTGTGGTCGTCGAACTTCCAGCCGTACGCCGGTACGAACCGGCCGCCCTTCACGTAGCCATCCCAGGGCAGCAGGTGGCCGAGATAGTAGAACTCGCTGGTCGTCGAGATGCCGCGCTTGATGTACAGCAGGTACTTGGGGTCGAACTGGAACGTCAGGTGGACGTCGCCCTGCATGGGGAAGAACCCCTGCTGCGAGGCCTCGGGCGCCGACTCGCTGAACAGCATGAGTTGGTTGCGGAAGTCGGCACCGATACTGACGTACTTGTTCAGATGACCGTCGAGTGCCGAGAACACCTCGGGCTTCCGCGGCGACATCGACAATTCCTTGGGCAGCAGGTCCTGCACAGCGTAGGACGATCGCATGCCGCCGCCGCTCGGATTGACGTGGCACAGCATGCAGTTCTGCTCATAGCGCACCGAATACCTCGGCACCGCGCGCGCCTGCCAGGCAGGCAACGCCGTCAGCATCGTCAGTGTGGCGAGAAATGCCGCCACCGTGCGAGTCATGCGAAGCATGTGCCGCCTTCCACTAGTTGTCGTGTGCGCCTTCGAGGATCCACACCCGGAACTTATCGCGTTCGATTGTGGGCAGGCCGGTCGGGCTGCCCTGAGGCATCGCCGGGCCGAACCGGCCGCTCGCGGTGATCTTGCCGTACACGACGGAGTTGACGAGATCGAACGGCTTGATGAGCGGCTGGCGGTACGGAACGCTGACGACATTCACCATGTCCGCGGGCCTGCTCCAACCATGGCAGGTGGTGCACTGCCGGGCGGTCAGGATGGGCGAGATATCCCGGACGAACGAGACCGTGGTCACGTCGCCACCCACCGTGACCACGGGATTGCCCGGGCCCGATGAGATGTTGCACGAGAACGGGCCGCCCGCGCTCGGCGTGAACTGCACCGTGACCACGAGCGAATCGCCGACGGGAATCGTGCGCACACCATTGCCGCCCAGGAACTGCAGTTGTCCGCACGGCGCCTGCACGTCGACGTCGACGGGCGCGGTGCCGCGGCTGTAGAGCTTGAACACCGCCAGCTTGTTGGTGCCGAGCGCGAGCGTGCCGAACTCGATCGACGCCAGCGATGCGACGCACAGTCCTGCGGGCGCCGGCAGACCGTTCGCACGCAGGACCACCGGGGGCAGCCCGTCGCCGAACGTCAGCGTGCACGCCGATGCAGCCACGGCCGACGGCGTGTAACGCACGGTCACGACGCGCACGGCTCCGGGCCGCAGTGTGAAGGGGCCACCGCCCGAGTCGATGCTGAACTCGGGGCAGCTCACGGCGACGACGCCCTGCAGGTCGGCTTCGCCGGAGTTCGAGATCGTCGCGCTCTGGGTGGCGAAGGCGCCGACCGCGACGTCGCCGAAGTCGAGCGCGGTGACCGAGATCTCGGGGCGCGGGAACAACTGGAGCGGGTCGCCCAAGTCGGAACAGCCCGCGATCGCGAACAGCGCTCCGAGCAGAACAGTGAAGACCGCTGGCAGGAACTTGTTGTCACGCACGTTCATAGGGCGCCAAGGCTAGAGGAATCACGGGGTCGTGGGTACGGATTTCCGCGAAAACGGCGCGAGGAGCGCGAGCGGGGTTCAGCCACACTGCTCTGGCGCCATCGGCCGACCGCATCTTCCGATCACATCGCCGAGCAGGCCAGCAGAGCTTGGCGCAGCAGGGAACGCGCCGCAAGCGATGAAGCGCGAGGTGGTTCCGGCAACCGCGTCGGTCTCACCTTGGCGATGGGGCCGGTCCGTTGGGGCCGGTGTGTGGACGCGCAGCCCGAGGGGCACTAGCCCGCGAAATGGTCCCAGCCGCGCGCCAGCAGGGGTGCTTCGGCGCCATCGCGGCCGCGCAGGACAACGCCCGGCTCCTCGCGCGCCTCGCCGATCGCCGTGAGCGCCACTCCGAGTTCGGCGGCGATCGAGGCACAGCGCTGCCACGCCGACGGCGCGATCGCGAGCAGCAGTTCGTAGTCGTCGCTCGCGGACAGCACGAGTTGGGCGAGCAGCTCGCCCTCGCCCGCGGGCAGCGGTCCGCGCTCCTGACCGGCGAACGCGGATAGCATGCGCGCCGCCGAGCGCAAAGGCGGATCGGCGGGCAATCGCGCCTCGTCGATCACCGCACCCACGCCGCTGGCGGCACACAGATGGCCAAGGTCGGCGGCCAGCCCGTCACTCACGTCGATGGCCGCGCGCACGCGAACACCGCTGGCGGCGAGCGTACGCGCGAGAGTGACGCGCGACACCGGCAGGATGAACCGCTCCGCGATCTCGAGCGGGGCGCGCTCGCGCGACGGCGGTTCGGCCCACAGCGCGAGCGCCAGGAATGCCGCCGCGCTGCCGGGCGCGCCGGTGACCACCAGCAGGTCGCCCGGCTGTGCGCCCGCGCGTCTCCAGGCGCGGTCACGTTCCACCACGCCGAGCAACGTGAGTGTGGCAACGAACGGCCCATCGGTCGTACTCAGGTTGCCGCCCACGATGGCCGCGCCGTCGGACAGCAACTCGCGCGCGCAGGCGCGTTCGAACATCCGCACCTCGTTCTCGCTCCATGACGGCGGCACCGCGAGCGCCAGCGTCGCCCAGCGCGGGCGCGCCGCCATGGCCGCGAGGTCCGAGCGGTTGGCCGCCGCGAAGCGCGCGCCGGCTTCGCCTGGCGTGAGCAGGTCGCGCCGGAAGTGCCGGCCTTCGACGAACGTGTCGGTGCTCACCACGAGGTCCTGGCCGTCTTCGGCACGCAGCACCGCGGCGTCGTCGCCGGGCCCGACGATCACGCCCTCACCCTTCGGCAGCATCGAGACGAGCGCGGTGATGCGCGCGAACTCCCCGCGGGATTCACTCATGCCGCGACTTTACCGAACCGCCCGTCAGACGACGAATGCTCACGCATTGCGCTCCGCGTGCTCACGGCCCGTCGGCATGAGCAGCGCGAACGCCACTGCCGCCGCCACCCCGAGCGCGGCACCGAACGCGAATGGCGCCTGCGGCCCGACCCTCTCCCACAGCACGCCGGCGATCAGGCTGGCGGGCAGCAACGCGATGCCGACCGCGGCATTGTACGCACCGTACGCCGTCGCACGGCGCACGCGCGGCACGAGGTCGGCGATCAGGCTCTTGGCCTGTCCGTCCATGAGCGAGGTATGCGCCGCCAGCACCAGGAATGCCGCGGCCGCGCCGCCACGCGTGGGCGCGAACGCCGCGATTCCATAGGCGACCGCGTACAGCAGGTAGCCCGCCAGGAGCAGCGGCCGGCGGCCGACGCGATCCGACAGCCAGCCGAACGGGAACGACAACAGGGCCGCGAGCAGGTTGTACGCCAGATACAACAGCGCCACGCCGCTCGCGCTCCAGCCCGAGTGCTCGGCGCGCAAAAGCAAAAACGCCCAGCTCGAGTTGCCGAGCTGGAACAGCACGTCGGCCGCCACGAAGCGGGCGAACGCCGGCCCGAGCGGCTCGCGGCTCGCGGCCTGTTCGGCCGCCGTGCGCGCGGCCAGGCGCGGCGCGCGCACCATGAACAGCAGCACGAGCACGGCGATGGCCGCGGGAATGGCCGACACGAGGAAGATGCGCCGGTAGCCTTCGGCGCCGAGTGCCGACCAGTGCCCGAGCAGCCACCATGCCAGCAGCGGGCCGATGGCCGCGCCCAGCGTATCCATGGCGCGGTGCACACCGAACGCGCGCCCCATGGCCCCGGGCCCCGCGGAGTCCGCCAGCAGCGCGTCGCGCGCCGGTGTGCGCAGCGCCTTGCCGACGCGATCGCCGAAGCGCAGGCCCAGCATGGCGGGCCAGCTGCCCGCGAGCGCCATGCTCGACTTGCACACGCCCGACAGGCTGTAGCCCGCGACGATGAACGGCTTGCGGTGGCCCAGACGGTCGGACACGCGGCCCGACACCAGCCGCAGCAACGACGACGCGCACTCGGCCACGCCCTCGATGAGCCCCAGGCTCGCCACCGACGCGCCCAGTGTGGCGGTGATGAACAGCGGCAGCACCGGCACGATCATCTCGCTCGAGATGTCGGTGAACAGCGACGTGAGCCCGAGCGCGATGACGTTGGGGTGGAAGCCGGCGATCGTCCGCGGGGCGGGCGCGGCCGGTGCGGGTTCGGGTGGCGGCGCGGGCGGCTCGGTCATGCGGCCTCCGCACACGACGAGCGCTCACGCGCCCCACGGCATTCGGTCATGCGCACGCTCGCCCCCTTGATCACACCCGATGCCGCCCATCGCGCGGGGCGGCTCACGAAACAACCGGGCCCGGATCCGCGCCGAACGCGGAGCCGGGCCCACTTTAACGCACTCCCGAGCACTGGCGGCGGGCTAATCGATCTCCTTGACCTCGAGCTTGCCCACGCCGTCGAGCGCCTTCTTGGCCAGCTCGCCGTTCGTGACCACGAGGATCTTCAGGTCCTGAGTGCAGAAGTAGGACTTGAGCACGCGCCTCACATCGTCCTTCGTGACCGCGGTGATGCGCTGCGGGTAACTGGCGATGAAGTCCTGGGGCAGATCGAAAAATTCGGCGTTCGCGATCTCGCCCGCCAGCTCGTCGGGCGACTGCAGTCCCAGCGGGAACTGGCCCTTCAGGAAGTTTCGCGACTTGTCGTACTCGGCGTCGGTCGGGCCGTCGTCGACCAGCTTCTGCACTTCGGCCAACACCGCGTCCACGATCTCGCGCAGCGTTTCGTTCCTGGTGAACGTGCTGATGCGGAACGCGCCCGCCGCACGGTTCTGGCGGAAACCGCTGCCGATGCTGTAGGTGAGGCCTTTCTCGACGCGGATCGAGTTCACCAGGCGCGAGGTGAAACCGCCACCGCAGATGGTGTTCGCGACCTGGATCGCGTACCAGTCCGGGTGGTTGCGCGGCACCGACGGACACATCATGCGAATCTGAGTCTGCGTGGCCTCGGGCTTGTTGATGATGCGCACCTCGCGGCCGTGCTGTGCCGCGGCGGGTCCGTACGGATCAGCCGCCGGTGCCGCCCCGGACTTCTTCCAGCCCGCGAACGCCGTGTTGAGCGACGCCAGCATCGCCGCGGGATTCACGTCACCGACCACGACCAGCACCGCGCGTTCCGGAGTGATGTGCTCCCGATGAAAGCGCACCACGTCGTCGCGCGTCAGGGACTGGAGGCTCGCCTCGTAGCCCACGGCCGGATGCGCCAGCGGGCTGTCGCCCCAGAACCAGCGCGACATGCCGTTCTCGGCGATCACCGAGGGCTCGCTCTTGTCCGAGGCGATCTGGCCGAGCGTCTCGGCCTTCTTGCGCTCGAAGTCCTCGGCCGGGAACGTCGGCGACACGATGACGTCCCGGAACAACTCCAAACCGAGCGCCAGGTCCTTCTTCAAGACTTCGCCGCTCACCACCAGCTGTTCCGATCCCGAGTTGGCCGTGAGCGTGCCGCCCACGAACTCGATGTCGTCCGCGAGCTGCTGGGCGTTGCGCTTGCCGGCGCCCTGCGTGAGCAACTCGGACGTCAGGCGCGCCAGCCCCTCGTGTCCCGCCGGGTCGTCCACCGATCCCGCGCGTGCGACCAGACGAAAGTCCACGAGCGGCAGCCGCGACGTCGGCACGATGATGACCTCGAGCCCGTTCGGCAGCGTGCTGCGCACCCACGCGGCCGCTGGCTTCGGCGCCGCGGCGGCGTGTGCAGGCACCCCTGTGAGCGGCAGCGCCAGTGTCGCGAGCAAGGGCAGGATTCGCACGCCACGACCTGCGATCCGGTTCAGCGAGCGGAGCGCGATCATGGCTGAGCCTCCTTTCCGACTTCGAGTGGCACGAGCACCGCCACGGTGCGGCGGTGGGCCTCGAACACCTGCTTGGCGACGCGCCGGCAGTCGGCCGCGGTCACGGCGCGATAGCGTTCGATGGCCGAGAACATCTTCCGGTAGTCGCCATGGACGTGTTCGTAGAAGCCGAGCGTCTGGCCGGCGCCGTTGTTGGTCTTCAGAGCCCCGATGAAGCCGGACTC
>JANNWR010000281.1:0-5450 GCA_031408715.1 bacterium | reverse complement strand
CAGCCGGTGCAGCAGGTCGGCCACCGCATCCTCGGACGGCGTGTTCGCCGACTCCTCGAGCCACGCGCGCAGGCGATCCAGCCCGAAGATCTCGCTCTTGCCGTCCTCGCGCTCGAGGACGCCGTCGGAGTAGGCCACGAGCGCCGCACCGCGGTCCACATGCACGAATCCCAGCTTGTAGACGGCGAGCGGATCGGGTCCGAGCAGCATGCCGCCCACGGACAACTCGCGCACGCCGCGCGAGTCGTGCAACAGCGGTGGCGGGTGCCCGGCATTGATGTAGCTCAGGTTGCCATTGCGTTCCAGTTCGCCGAAGAACAGCGAGATGAAGCGTGATGTCAGCCCGCTCTGATGGATGACGCGATTCAGCCGTTCGACCATGCGCGTGATCTTGAAGTCACGCTCGACGCCCATGCGCAAACCCGTGGCCACATCGCGCGCCTGCAGCGCCGCCGGCAGCCCGTGGCCCGAGGCGTCGGCGACCGCCAGTCCGAGGGTTTCGGGATCGACGTCGTAATAGTCGTACAGGTCGCCACCCACCGACTGCGCCGGCGTGCTGGCGGCGTAGATGTCGAAGCCCGCGAACTCGCGCCGGCCGGGCGGTAGCAGAGACATCTGGATGGTGCGGGCCTGCTCGAACAGGTCTTCCAGTCTGCCGCGCTCGAGACGCTGGCGGATCGCGTAGACGATCGAGTTGAGGGCCGACAGCAGCTCGGCGCGCGTCGGCACCATGCGCACGCCATCGGGGCTGGCGGGGAACACCGCGATGAGCGGGCCATCGAGTCCGCCGACCGCGAACAGCCCGGTGCGTCCGGCGGCGGTGTCGCCCACCCACGGCAGTTCGCGGATGGGATCGGCGCCCTCGGGATGCAGGCGGGTCGCGAGTTCCTCGTGCAGGTCGGGCCGGCCCTCGCCCCAGCGCTTGGCCGCGACCATCTTGTGCATGCGCCGTTCGTACAGGTGCACCGCCACCAAGCCGAGTGGCCCGCCCAACTGCTCGAGCAGGCGCGGCGCGATGCGCAGCGCAAAGCGCTCGCGCGTGCGTGCTCGCTCGCTGCCGGCGAATACCAGCTCGATCTTCCGGTAGAACGCTTTGGATTCGATCATGGAAGTTCTGCGGACTCGCGGGAAGGGGCACCGAGGGTGCGGCGGCGGACGAGCGAGCGTAGCGCGTGGGACGCTCGCGGCGCCACCGGCGGCGGAGTCGCGGCCGAACCCGGACGATTCATGCGCCCGCGGCCTCTGGAGCCCGCGGCTTATGTGCCCGGCGTCACACCGTCGGCCAGACCCTGCCAGGTGAAGCGCACGTTCTCGGCATGCACGTGATTCATGGAGTACTCGGCGTCCTTGCCCAAGTAGTCCATGCGCGCGAGTTCACGGCTCGTGTCCGCGAGCGACAGCCCGCGCTTCCAGGCGTCGCCGACGTTCTCCTCCAGATGCATGAGGTAGTCCATGTCGCGCAGCAGCCGGCGATAGCCCGCGAGCCTGCCATTCGCGACCGGACCATGGCCCGGCACCACGGTACGCACGTTCTCCTGCTCGAACAGCCAGTGCAGTGCCTTCAGGCTGGCGCGATACACCCACGGCGGCCCGTCGAGCCACGGAATCTCGATGTCACTCAAGAGATCGCCCGCGAAGAGCACGCCGTGCTGCGGCAGCCAGAACGCGAAGTGTGCGCCGTTATGGCCCGGGGTGTCGTACGTCACCACTTCGAAGGGTCCCAGATGGACGAGCGTCGTGCCGCGGGCCGTGAGCCCGGGCACGTAGGCCTGGAACTCGTGCGGCAACGTCTCGCCATGCGCGGCCAGCCCGGCAGTGGCGCTTGTTCGGATGGCAGCTTCGTCGCGCAGCAGTTCGTCGCCGAAGCCGACATGCGCGAACGTCGTCGCGCCCGGGAACCACGGCATGCCGAGTACGTGGTCCCAGTGCGGATGCGAGAACGCCAGTGAGACACGATCGAACTTGGGCGACACGCCCTGTGCGGCGGCCGCGAGTTCGTCCAACTCGCTCGGCAGCACGCCCGGGTCCACCAGCAACACATGGTCGTCGGCGCGCACGAACAGCGAGTTCATCTCGTAGCACTTGCTGGTGCGCGTCCGGACATTCGCGTGCAGGTCGGTCCATGCACTCATGGCCGGATCTCGTTGGCGTGGGAGCAGGCTGGTAGCACGAAGCCCCGTCGCGGTGGCCGGGCGACGGAGCTTCGCGCGACGGCCATGGGCGATGCCGGCATCACGGTTCGGTCGGCACCCGGATACGGCCGGCCACGATCTCGGCCTGTAGCGAATCCACCGTGGCCTTCACGGCCGCGGGGATGCCTGCTTTGTTGCGGTCGTCGTACACCCACGTCACGCCGGAGTCGGCGAGCCCGAACTCGCGCACGCCGCCCTGCCAGTTGCCGGCCTTCAGGTCCCGGATGGTGTCGAACACGGCGGTGTCGACGCGCTTCACCATCGACGTCAGCACCACGCCGGGAGCTTCGTCGTACTGGTCGGAGTCGACGCCGATCGCCAGCTTCTTCAGCTCCCGCGCGGCTTCGAACACGCCCAGGCCGGTGGAGCCGGAGGCGTGGAAGATGATGTCGGCTCCAGCCTGGTATTCGGCGAGCGCGAGTTCTTTACCCTTGGTCGGGTCCTTGAACGCCGCGCCGGTGTTGCCGGCATACTTCACCATGACGGTGATCTTCGGATTCACGGCCTTGGCCCCTGCCGTGAAGCCTGCCTGGAACTTGCGGATCAACGGGATCTCCATGCCGCCCACGAAGCCGACCTTGCCGGTCTTGGAGAGGAGTGCCGAGAGCGCACCGACCAGGAAGCTGCCTTCTTCCTCGCGGAACTTGAGCGCGACCAGATTGGCCGGGAGCGTATCGCCGGCTGACAGCGTGTAATCGACGCACGCGAACTTCTGGTTGGGGAACTCCCTGGCCAGCGCCAACACATCGTCGGTGAACAGGAAGCCGACGCCGAACACGAGCTTGGCGTCGCCCGCGGCCAGTTGGCGCAGTTGCGCCTCGCGGTCCGAGCCCTCATTGGTCTCGAGCGTCGAGAACGTCACGCCGAGTTCTTTCTGGGCGCGTTCCAGCCCGGCGTAGGCGGCGTCATTGAAGCTCTTGTCGCCGCGGCCGCCGATGTCGAACACCAAGCCGACCGGGAACGCGCCGGCCGTCGTTGCGGCGTCCTTGCTAGCGGGCTTGCTGCAACCGGCGGCGGCCAGCAGGAGCAGGGCGGCGAGTGCGCGGACGAGCGGGAGCGAGTTTCGCATGCGTTTCTCCAGGGATCTCGGCCACCGGGCGTGCCCGGGGCCCCAGGTCGAAGCAGCGCCGGCAGCGCGCCTCGTAGATCTCGGCGCCGCCGACGACGACGCGGGCGACGCGCTGCACCTTGCGGTACGTGCGGTTGGCCGGTGCGCCGCAGACCACGCAGATGGCGAGCGTCTTGGTGATGTACTCGGCGATCGCGAGCAACTGCGGCATGGGGTCGAATGGCTTGCCGAGGTAGTCCTGATCGAGCCCCGCGACGATGACACGCTTGCCCATGCGCGCGAGTTTCTCGCACACATCCACCAGCCCGGGCCCCAGGAACTGGCCTTCGTCGATGCCGATGACCTGGGCCTCGTGCGCATGGCGCAGCACTTCGGCCGCGTTCTTCACCGCGCGCGACGGGATGCGGATGTCGCTGTGCGAGACGATGGCGTCCTTGGCATAACGGTCGTCGATGTGCGGCTTGAATATCTCGACGCGCTGCCGGGCGATCTGCGCACGGCGCAGACGGCGGATCAGTTCCTCCGTCTTGCCGCTGTACATGCTGCCGACGATCACTTCGATCGAGCCGGCGCCGGGAAGGCTGTGGGTGGGTTCGCTCATAGGAGGCGGGACGCTACGCGGCCCGGGCGGGGGGCGTCAATTGATGTGTGCGGCCTCCGGCCGCACGCCGAGCGTGGTCCGGGCCGCACGCCGAGCGGGCCTTCAGCGTCCCAGCGCGCCAGAGTCCAGGATCTCGAAGCGAACGCGTGGGTGGCGGTGGCGGAGCGAGCAGCGCTCCCAGGTCTCGCTCAGGTGAGCCAGCGCGCGCCGCTGCTCGAGCTTGCTCAGCTTCCGCCACTTCACTTCCGCCACCAGCAGGCGCTTCGCGTCGGTTGGGTCGGGTGCCACGAGATCCAGTTCGACGTCTCCCTCCCAGAAGCGCTGCGCACCGGGGACGCGGCTGCGGCACCAGTCCTCGAACACGCCCGCGGCATGCTCGTGCAGCAGTCGGCGGCGTTCGGCGGCGGTGTAGCCGGACCAGCGGCTGCGGTGCGGGGAGTAGACGCGGAACCAGAAGCGTAGCGCGGGGTCGGCGATGCGGTAGAGCACGCGGCGGGTGCTGCGAATGCTCTCCCCGAAGGGCATCTCGCGTGTCAGCACCGAGGTATCGATGAGCTGCTGGAAGACGCGTGACAGATTGGTTTGCGCGGTCCCGAGTCGGGCCGAGATCTCGGACGGCCGCTCCGCACCGCGCCCGATCGCTTCCAGCACGGCGGCGGCGTTGGCGCCGGAGACGCCCTCGTCGCGCAGGATGCGTTGAGGCTCATGCTCCATGTAGGGCGCGAGGTCGAAATAGAGCGCGTCGGCCAGTTCCAGCAGGTCCTGTCCCGGCTCGAGGAACTCCCAATAGCGCGGGATGCCACCGACGCACGCGAATTTCTCGAACGACTCTTGCAGGCGTGCCGGTTGTCGGCACGCCCGCGCGAACGCGGCATAGTCCATCGGCCGGACGAGCAGCAGCTTCCGCGCACGCCCGTAAAGCGGTGCTGCGTCGCGAAGGAACAGCTGATGCATCATGCTCAGGCTCGAACCCGAGAGAATGACGAGTGCGCCCTTGGGAAGGGAGTGGTCGAGCCAGCGTTGCAGCACGCTCGGAAGTGTCGGGTCGCTTGCCACGAGATACGGGAACTCGTCGAGGCATAACGTCCACGGCCCAGATTGCACACGCAGCAGTTCGAACAGCTCGGTCCAAGTGCGGGGCACGACCTCGGTGGTCAGCCGGGACCGCAAGTCCTCGTAGACCTGCTGAATCTGGATGTCGCGCGGCGCTTCGATCGCCTGACTGTAGAGCCCGTCATGCGCGTCGAGCCAGCGCCGCAGCAGCCGGGTCTTGCCGACGCGCCGCCGACCGTAGACCACGAGCAGGCCGCCGTGCCGCCGAGCGCTGTCGAGCTCGCCCAGTTCGAGTTCGCGATGCACAAACGGGATGTGCATGACCGGAGCCTAGGAAGGAACATTATGCTCGTCAAGCATAATGTTTGCCGAGCATCATGTGGGGGTGCCGGGCTAGCCTGACCTATTCAGTGCGCCGTGAAAAGGCGTACATCCTCAGCGGGTGAGAATCCCGCCCGGCAACTGTCGCTCCAGCCGGTAGCAATCGGAGCGTCGAGGGAGGCGACGAACTCGACGGAGCCTTCGATGTAGAGGG
>JANNWR010000280.1:0-5814 GCA_031408715.1 bacterium | reverse complement strand
ACCGACTCGGTGTCGGTCACGGCCTCGCCATTCGCGCGCCGCGCGGCGAGTCCGTTGTCCGTACGTACCATCGGTGCCGCCGAGATCGAGCGCTTCCCGGGCGGCGGTCGCGACCTGTCGAAGGCGCTGCAGAGCACGCCGGGCGTGGCGTCGACGCCCAACTTCCGCAACGACCTCATCGTGCGCGGCGGCGCGCCCAACGAGAACTGTTTCTATCTGGACGGCATCGAGGTGCCCAACATCAATCACTTCGCCACGCAGGGCTCTTCGGGTGGACCCGTGGGCATGATCGACGTGCGGTTCATCCGTGAGGTCGACGTCTACACGAGCGCGTTCCCGGTGGCGCGCGGCAACGCGCTCAGCTCGGTGATGGACTTCCGCATGCGCGACGGCAATGCCGAGCATCGCGTACTGAGCGCCACGGTAGGCGCCTCCGACCTCGGCGTCACGGCCGACGGTCCGTTGGGCGAGCGCGGTTCGTACATCTTGTCGGCGCGGCGGTCCTATCTCCAGTTCCTGTTCAAGGCGCTCGGCCTGCCGTTCCTGCCCACCTACAACGACGCGCAGTTCAAGCTGCGCGCCAAGGTGGGCGATCGCGACGAGTTCACGCTGCTGGGCCTGGGGGCGATCGACGACTTCACGCTCAATCGTGGCGCGGACGACACCGAGTTCAAGCGCTATCTATTGGAACAACTGCCGGTCAACTCGCAGTGGAACTACACGCTCGGCGGCGTGTGGAAGCGGCAGTCGGCCGCCGGCGTCACCACGGCCGTGCTGTCGCGCAACCAACTCGACAACCAGGCGCACAAGTTCCAGGGCAACGACGACACGGACCCGGCCAAGCGGCTGCTGGACTACGACTCGCGCGAGACCGAGAACAAGCTGCGGGTCGAACGCAACGAACGCCGGGGCGGCTTCCAGCTGGAATACGGCGGTGGGGCGGAGACCGCGGAGTACACCACGGCCACGTTCCAGCGCACCGCGACGCAGACCGGCCCGATCGTCATCGACTACGACTCGCGCCTCACGCTGGCGAAGGCCGCCTTGTTCGCGCAGGCGAGCCGCACGCTGGCCGGCGACCGGCTGACGCTGTCGGCTGGCGTGCGGTTGGACGCGAGCGACTATTCGTCCCGCACGCGCAGGCTGGCGCAGCAGCTCTCACCGCGTGTGGCGGCCTCGTATGCGCTGTCCCCGCGCTGGCGGCTGAACATGAGCGCCGGGCGCTATCTGCAGCTGCCGGCGTACACCGTGCTGGGCTTTCGCGATTCGACCGGGGCGCTCGCCAATCGCGAGCGCGTCGCGTCGTATGTGCGGGCCGATCATGTGGTGGGCGGCATCGAGTTGGCGACCACCACGAACTCGCGCATCACCGCGGAAGCGTTCCTCAAGCGCTACGCCGACTACCCGTTCCTGCTGCGCGACCGCATCAGCCTGGCCAACCTGGGCGCGGACTTCGGCGTGATCGGCAACGCGCCGTCCACGCCGACCAGCCGGGGTCGTGCGTACGGGCTCGAACTGCTGGCGCAACAGCGGCTGTACAAGGGCTACTACGGCATCCTGGCGTACACGTTCGTGCGCAGCGAGTTCACCACGCGCGACGACTCCTTCGAACCGAGTGCGTGGGACAACCGGCACGTGCTGTCACTCACCGGCGGCAAGAAGTGGGCGCGCGGCTACGAGCTGGGTGTGCGCTGGAAGTACCTGGGCGGCGCGCCCTACACGCCGGACAATGTCGCGCTGTCGGCGCAGCAGGGCGTCTGGGACGTCACCGGTCGCGGCGTGCCGGACTACGGCCGCCTGAACTCCGAGCGCAATGGCCCGTTGCACCAACTCGACGTGCGCTTCGATCGCAAGTGGTTCCGGAAGAACTCGTCGATCGACCTCTACTTCGACATCCAGAACCTGTACGCGTTCCAGCCACGGCTCGCGCCGATCTTGCTAGTCGACCGCGATGCGAACGGCGCTCCCGTACCCGACCCCGGGAACCCCGGCTCGTATCGCATGCACTTCACGCGCGAGGACACCGGCAGCCTGCTGCCCACGATCGGCGTGACGTTCGAATTCTGAGCGCAGCGCCTGCGTGCCCCAATGACCACGGCCCGCGAGCTGGATTGCCCCGCGGGCCGTGCCTTAACGATCCAAACGCGTCAGTCGTCGTCACGGCACCTCCGGACTCCCGGGCCGGAATAGTCGTGTTCGCAGGTCGCGCTCGATGGGTGTCAGGTACAGCACACCGATTCGTGTGCTGGTGCCGCGGAAACTCACTTCGCCCACGACCGCGGCGTGTTCGCCGCTCGGGTCGATGCCGATCGGGAATGAGAACTGGCAGTTGGCGGACCCCAAGTACTGCCCTAACTGTCGCAGTGCCCCCGTCTCTACATCGACCGCCAGCCAGGTGCGTTCCGGAAGCGGTAGCGTGTGGCCACAGGTGGAGTCCACCCAGTTGAACAGGATCTCGCGGCCGCCGTGGATCCATACGGGATTGCGCGCTTCGCCATTCAGGAACGTGAGCTGGCGGATTCGGGTGCCGTCCCGACCGATGATCCGGATCTCGTTCTGCCCATCGTAGTATCCAGCGGCTTCCAGGACACCGTGGGCATACGCGATCCTGCGGCCGTCAGGGGAGAACTCCCAGCCACCGGAGGGCCGGAAGTCGGTTCCTGTGGGCTGGAACAGGCGTGGCCTACCACCGCCCGCGGGCATGACGTACGTCCCTCCGGTGCGGACGTACCAGATGCTGTCGCCCTCCGGGGACCACCGCGCACGGAAGATGGGCTGTGCGTCCTGGTCCACCAGCGTGGTCACCGCGCCGCTCTGGACGTCCACGAACTCCGCGCCGGGGTCGTAACTCACGAGCACGCGGTCACTGTGACGGTTCCAGTCGATGTGCTTGGGACTCCGGAACGCCCCTGTCTCAACCACCTTTCGCCATGAACGAGTTCGAATGTCGATCACATAGAGACCGGGGGAGAAGCTACCGTTCGGATCGTAACCGACGGGCGCGACTACCGACGTTCCACTCGGATTCCACGCAGGTACCGATTCGGACGTGCCATGATATGCAGCGATGTTAGTGCAGGAGCGATCGGGGAGCTGGGCAATCGGGCGACCAACATCTTCGATGCATCCGGCTAGTCCCACCGTTGCAATCAACCAAGTGGCTCGCCCCCAAGACGGCAATGGCCATCGCCCGACGTGGGTGCTCATCAGTGAATCACCGTGAGTCTGCGTACAACCGATCGGCCGTTCGCTCGGGCGCGGAGGAAGTAGAGCCCGGGGCGGATCGGTTCTGCGCCTTCACGCGTGCGAATCTCCAGTTCCCAGGGGTTGCACCGCTGAGCACCACCCATTTCGGTCTCGTCAGACGTGGGCCACGGCCTGGGGCCCCGCGTGCGCGGTTCGGCATGGTTCCTAGCCAGCACGATCATGACCGAGTTCTATCAGTTCCCATGGGGTGACGGCCATACCAATCGCCCAACGGCAACTTGAGTAGTACTCCGTGGGCGTCAACACAACGGCCCGCGAGCAGCTGCGCTCGCGGGCCGTCGTGTTCGCCGCGTGAAGCCTTCAGCTCACCGCGGCAGCGTCCACGTGGCGCGCGTGTAGACGAAGCGGCCGTTGTAGCCGAACGGCGAGGCCGCCGCCCACGGGAACACGCCGAAGTTGTTGTTGAAGTCGAGCTTCGCTTTGCCCGGGTAGGTGTCGAGCACGTTGCGTGAGCCGATCGCCCAGTCCAACGGCCCGATCTTGTAGCCCGCCTCGACATCGACCAACGTGCGAGCTGGGTACTTCTCCGTGTAGCCGTCGGTGAACGCCGGCTGCGCGGATGAGAACGTGCCGTAGTAGGACGCCCGCAACAGACCGCGCGCCGGGCCCTGCGTGTACTCGGTCGTCAGCGTGCCACGCCAGTCGGGGCGCTCCTTGGTGATCGCCACCGTCGTGACCTCGTCCAGAAGGCCCTTCTCATCCGTGGATGTGGCCAGGACACTCGGCAGGCCGTCGACGTGCGTGATCTCGTTCTTGCCGTAGTTGGCCGCTGCGTTGAACGTGATCATGCGATTGTCGCCCATCGGCACGCGCCAGTCGGCGGTCAGGTCGAGACCGGTGGTCTTGGTATCGAGGCCATTGGTGAAGTACTGCACGCCCGCGACGTTGCCGTAGCCGGCATTGCCGAGGATGCGCGCGGTCGTCGAATCATCGAACGTCGCACCGAGCAGGATGCGGTCCGTGATCTTGATCTGGTAGACGTCGACCGTGAACGTGAGGTTGTCGACCGGCGTCACCGCGACGCCCGCGGACAGGTTCACCGACTTCTCCTCCTTCAGGTCCTTCGCTCCGAGCGCGCGTGCGGCGGGATGGCCGACGGGGAAGACCCCGATGTCGACCGGCGAGCCACCGATGACGTTCGTGATGACCTTGCTGAAGTGCACCTGCGACAAGCCTGGCGCACGGAAGCCCGTGCTGCCTGCAGCGCGAAAGGTGACGTGCTTGTCGGGTTGCCAGCGCGCCGCCAACTTGCCGGTCACAAGCGAGCCGAAGTCGTTGTAGTTCTCGAACCGGGCCGCGGCGTTAGCCAACAGCGACGTGGTCAGGTTCGATTCCAGGTCCATGTAGGCCGCGATGTTGTCGCGGCGCGAATCCGACACGTCGTTCGGCGAGAACCCGGGGAACACCTGCGAGCCTCCCGGGGCATCGTTGCCATCGCGATCCAGCACGCCGCCGTCGACCCACGACGCCAGCTCACCCTGCAGCGTCACCCAGCGTTCGCGACGGTAGGCCGCACCGAGGGCGACGTTCACCGGTGCGGGCAGGCCGAGTTCCATCTCCTTGGAGCTGTTCACGTCGGCCACGAACTCGTCACGGTGCAGTTCGCCCGCGAAGAAGTCGGTCTGGTTCGGGATACCGGCTGGCGACGTGGCCACGGTGAGCGATGGCCCGAGTGAGACGTTGAGCGTGTTGTGCAGTTCGTAGCGGAATCCGCTGTGCCCGAACGTCGCACCGGCATCCGTGTTCCAGCCATTCAGCTCGCCCTTCCAGCCGCCCGCCATCGAGTAGTCGGTGACTTCGGGGCGGAACTCGGGTAGGTAGCCGAGTGGGTAGATCTGCGACCAGTTGCGCGCGCTGTCGGAGTAACGGCGATACCCATTGCCATTGCCGAGCCGGTGGCTGTAGCCGCCGAACGCATAGACCTGACCATGGTCTGACAGCGGGTAGTTGAGTGATACAAGGCTCAAGATATCCTTCTCGAAGCCATCGCCCCAATGATGGTTGGGCTGTGGCACCAGGTTGTTCTTCTGGATGACTTTCCCATCCGGGCCCACCACATCCTCATTGCCGGGCACGCCGCCGTTCTCGAACGGATCCGCCCAGGCGCGGTTCGTGGCTTCGCGGTCGAGCACTTCGGCCGACATCGACAACGAACCCTTGCCGACGCCCACGCCCCAGCCGCCGTTCACACTGAAGTTATCGCCGTCGCGATCGTAGTCCTTCGTGAAGAAGCTGCCGCCGGTGACCGTCGCGAACGGCGCATAGCGGCCGCGGCGCATGACCACGTTCACGACGCCGGCGATGGCGTCCGAGCCTTACTGGGGGGCGGCACCGTCGCGGAGCACTTCGACGCGATCGATCGCGCTCGACGGGATGGCGTTCATGTCGACACCGCTGGAGCCGGCCGGCATGCCGTAGGCGAACGTGTTGACCAATGCGGTCTGGTGGCGGCGCATGCCGTTCAGCAGCACCAGCGTCTGGTCGGGCGACAGCCCGCGCAGCGTGAACGGCCGCACCACGTCGGTGGCGTCGGTGACGCTCTGGCGC
>JANNWR010000279.1:0-11798 GCA_031408715.1 bacterium | reverse complement strand
ACATCAGGCACCGCGACGTGCCCGGGCAGAGCGAATACGCCGGCTACGACGTCGAATTGGTGGGCCAGGGCGCGCGCAAGCGCGAATCGCTCCCCAAGCTCGAGCAGGCTCGCAATCGCGAAGCCGCTGCCTTCCTCGTCCCGCAGGCCGAGCTCGACGACTACATCGTAAGAGTAGGACCGCTCTACTCGAAGAAGCGCATCGTTGAGTTTGCCTAGGCGCACAACCTCCACCCCGGGCTGGTCGTCGGCCAGCTGCAGTTCCGTGGCGAGCTCGACTGGACACATAGCCGCGAGATGCTGGAGCGGGTGCGGGGCGTCATTGCGGGCGCCGCACTCACGGACGGGTGGGGGCACACCGTTCCCGCGAGAATCTAGGAGCGCAAGTCACACGACCCGTCCGCCGGCGAGCGCGCGACTGTCTCAGTATTCCCGGGCCGGTGCGCGAACCGGGGACAGTCACCCGCCCATTGGCTTGGGCATGTCGAGATAGTCCGTCGTCGGCTCAAACACCAGCACGTCCACGCCATCGAGCGCGCCCAGCGCGCGTTCGATCTCGGCGCGCACGTCGGGCCACGGGAGCTTGCCTTGCCCGGCTCCGAGCGGGGGCACAGCGATCGACGTGATGCCCATCTCGGCGATGACGCGCGCCAGGTCGGCCAGCCCGTCGCGGACCCATTCCAGCTTGGACGGATCGCGCCAGTGTTGCTTGGTCGGGAAGTGGATGATCCAGCGCGGGCCAACCAGCGTGTGCTGCTCGGTCACCAGCACCTTGCCGACGCGGACCTCGCCGCTCTTGGCGGCGCGCTTGTACGCGCGGGCGCTCTCGGGGAACGCGGCCTTGAACCTCAACGCGATGCCCTTACCCATGACGCCCATCTCGTTGACCGCGTTCACAAGGGCCTCAGTCGGGGCGTCGAGCAGGTTGCCGGTGGTGTAGCGGATCATGGGGAGTGCCGGTACCTGTCCTTGTGGCGGGGCTCGAAGTCGGATGCTTGGCAGCCTGAAGGGTGTAGCACTTTTCCCCAAGCTGTTGCATCATGGTTGACCAGCGCGGAGGAGTCCATGAGCCCCGACAAGAGCGATCATCTGGCCGAGGATCTCGGCCCCGAAGAGCTTCTCGGCCCACTCAACGATGTCGAGCGGAAGAATGCTCCCAGGCGACTCTTCGTCGCCGGC
This sequence comes from bacterium, assembly GCA_031408715.1. Classification (GTDB taxonomy): domain Bacteria; phylum Eisenbacteria; class RBG-16-71-46; order RBG-16-71-46; family RBG-16-71-46; genus JAIOPA01. Next base: position 10,620 of record JANNWR010000279.1, on the reverse strand, counting down.
GACCGCTCACTGCTGCGGGTGGGCCCGCGTGTCTCCATCGTCGGCTCGCGCAAGGCCTCCGCGCGCGGGATCGCCGAAGCCAGGGCTCTCGCCGAGGCTCTTGCCCGTAAGCGAGCCATCATCGTCAGCGGGCTTGCCGAGGGGATCGATACCGCGGCTCACGAGGGAGCGATCGCGGCCGGCGGCCGCACCATCGCCGTGCTCGGCACTTCGCTGGCTGAGTACTTCCCCGCCCAGAATCGCGCGCTTCAGGAGTGCATCATGCGAGACCACCTCGCGGTCTCCCAGTTCGCCCCGGGTGTGCCATCACAGCGTGGAAACTTTCCGATGCGTAACCGCACCATGGCACTGCTGTCCGACGCGACCGTGATCGTGGAAGCGGCAGACAAGAGCGGCTCGCTTCACCAGGGCTGGGAGGCGCTCCGACTCGGTCGGCCGTTGTTCCTGTTCGAGTCGCTCCTTCGTGACCCCTCGCTCACGTGGCCTGCCGAAATGGAGCGCTACGGCGCGCACGCCATCGCGCCGGGAGGTGTCGACTTACTGTTCGAGCTCCTCCCCGAGAGGTCGCGTGGCGAAGCCTCCGAGCTTACTTTCTGAGGTTCGCTTCGGCGCCTTCCTCACCTACTCCCCCCGCGGCTCCTCCGAGGTCTCGCAGCGATCCCGCCGTTGGCGCGACGCCATCAAGCACGATCGCGTGCCCGGCATCGCCGCAGTCGTCGACCGGCTCGCCACGGAGATCTCGACAACTCCACTGAGCCAGTTGCTCGGCCCCGAAGTCGTGCTTGTGCCGGCTCCGAAGAGTGCACCGCTTGTCGAAGGCGCCCTGTGGTCCGCCAGGCGAATCGCCGATGAGCTCGTGAGTCGGGGGTTGGGAAGCGAAGTCCTGCCATGTGTTCGTCGCGTGGTGCGAGTTCCGAAGTCGGCGTTCGCGGCCGCGGGAGCAAGACCGACGGCAATGGAACATCTCGAGTCCATGAGCATCGACACGCCGCTCATTCGGCCCGACCGCATCGTTATTGTCGACGACGTGGTGACGAAGGGCGCGACGCTGCTCGCAGCCGCCTCGATTGTTCAGGACAGCTTCCCCGACGCTGAAGTCAGCGTGTTCGCGATCCTGCGCACCATGGGACTTCAACCCGAAGTCGAGCGGATCGTTGAGCCCTGCGCTGGTGTGATCCGTCTGACGGCCAGGGGCGAGACGGACCGGCAGCCGTAGGGCAGAGACACGGGCATCTATCGGCCGTCGTGAATAGGCTCCCTTGCCTCGCTGACGGGTGTGGATGTGCCGCTCCGTCACTCATCGAGCGCAGCCCCGCCGGTACCGTCTCGCAGGTAGTCACCGAGTTTCTCGAAGTGCTCGAACTTGAGGTCCAGGTAGCGCGCTGCATCCACCGAGGTGATCCGGTTGGCCGACAACGCCTCCATCACCAGCGACGCATAGGGTCGGCCGGCGCGAGTCACGGCTTTCTCCACCGGTGTGGCGAACCCGCCGCGTCGTGGCCGGAGCGTCGCCAGGTACTCATTCCATTCTGCCCGCCAACGGTTGTAGGCAGGCCATGTCATGTAGCCCGACTCCCGAAGGCGTGTGGCAAGCGCAAGTGGCGTGATCCGGAACCTCCTCGCCACTGCGCGCACATCAGCGAGCGACCACGCGAAGTCATTGCCCGGACTCCGGCCAACGACTTCGCGCAGGGCTGCTTCGGGCACAAGTGCATGGCTGGCCGCGGCCTCTACAAAGCGCTCGACCACGGTCCATTGCTCTGCGGAACGGTGCTCGTTCATCGCCGGCGCTTCTTCCTGGCCGGCGGCGAGCGCCAGATGCACGAGTTCATGGAACAGCGTGAACGCGCGCGCCTCGGGCAGCTCCTTGCTGTTGATACCGACCACCGGCAGCGACGTGCGCAGGAGGGCCAATCCCCGGGCGTCAATCAGGCTGACCTTGGGGAACATGAACACGAACACGCCCATGTTCTCTACCGCGGCGCGCCATGCCGCCCATGCCCGCCACTCGTTCGACCACGCGAACTGGGCCTCAACACTCATGCCGGTGGCGTCCCGGAGCCGCGCGCCCACAGCCGCGGGGGATTCGCTCAGTCGGGCGCGCAACGCGAACCCGGGCGACGTTTCGCCAAGCTCCTCCATCAGGTTCAGCGCGCTCTCACGCCGCGCCAGCATCTGCCGCAGCGCGATGCGCAACTCCGGCGACTCCTGCCCGGGCTCGACGCCGGGCAATCGGCGGTACTCCATGCCCAACGGCGTGAGCTGGGGCGGACTCGCCATGAAGAACAGGCCCAGGGGCCGGCGCAGGAAACGCGCGACCTCCTCGATCTGTCGCTGGGTGGGCTGGCGATCGCCCCGCTCCCAACTGACCACACGCTCTTCCTTCACGTGCAGCCGGGCCGCGACGCGATTCGCGCTAAAGCCGCTCTCCTCGCGCGCCCACTTGAGGACGGCCGGATTCACAGGAATCGCAGGGTTTGGTGACATGGCAGTGGCAGGATACCGCCTTGAGCAACGTTGAGTAAGGGGCGGTGGCGCCTGGTCCGGCTCCAGCTAGCCGCTGAGTTCTTCCAGGCTGGACGCGCGAAGTTCGGCTGGACGGCCGTCATCGAACACCAACGACACATAGCCGTCGATGAACTGCTCGCTCACCGTCCCGATCTCACCGGTTTCCGTGCGACGCACCCGGGTGCCGCTCTCGAAGGGCTTCATGGGATCCTCGTTCGAAGTTCTGCGGGGACGTGACGAAAACGACGCTACGAGCGGAGGTGAGGAGGGTCAAGACAAGTCCGAGTAAGGCGGATGTTGGACTGGACGCTCGCTAGAGCTCCATAGGCGCCTTGCCAGTGTACGCCGAGTGGCGTACACTGCCGTCTGTCGATCACTGCCGTGCCCCGGGCACTCAGCCATACTCGCCGGAGCCCTGACTTGAACCAACTCGTCCGCGAGAAAGAACGGGGCCACGGGCTCTGTCGCACGTGCCGCAAGACGGTCAACACCGTCTACGCGTACCGCAACATCGAGCTCGACAATCCCAAAGTCACCGTCGAGCATGTACTCGTCGGTGCGTGCGAGATCTGCGGCGCCACGGTCACGGTGCCCTGGCAGTCCAACCTGCGGCACCAGACCGCGCGCGCGCGGGCTTCCGCGGGCACGGCGCCGGCGCCGCGGTTCGAGACGCGCATCCCCAGCGAACTCTATGAAGCTCTGCGGGCCATCGCCGCCCATCTCGAGGCCCGCGACGAATCGTTCTCGCACCTCATGCTGCGCTATTACCTGTGCCAGGTCGCGCGCTCCGATCGCTTCGCCGAACGCGTCCACCGCCTGGCAAGCTCTCGCGAGTGGGGGCCGGCCAGCGAACGTCTCTCATTGCGCGTGTCCGCCCAGTTGCACCGCGACGCGCTCAAGGCCGCCACCAAGCACGGCATCGCCGACGCCAGCGAGATGTTCCGCGGACTCATCTGGGCGGCCTATCAGGACGTGTTCGCCGCCAAGGCGAGCAAGCGGCGCGAGTTCTTGGAAGACCTGGCTGACGCAACGAGTTGAGACGATTGAGCAGGAGGGCCGGTCCATGACACCACGCAAGACAGCGCTCGAGTTGCTGTACTCCGATCCCGCTGTGCGGGACGCCGAACTCGCCCGGTCGGCCGAAGCCGCGGCAGGACTCTACGGGCCGGACGGGGAGATCGAGATACTCGAAGCGTTCGGCGAGCGGGACCTGATCGATCCGTAGTGACGGAAATCGGTGCGACGCTTGTAGCCAGGGAGCGGCCCAGGGGGGCGGAGAATGAGCATGAGAGTGAAACCAAGTCGAAGCGGTCGCGGTACGACCGAATCGAAGATCGTGATCGATCGTGGCAGCGGAAACGTCTTCAAGGACCTCGGGCTCCCCGAGCCGGAAGCGGCGCTCACGCGGGCTGAGCTCTCGATCCTCATCGAACAGAGCATCCGGCGGCGCAGACTCACGCAGGCGCAGGCAGCCAGGCTCATGGGAGTCCGGCAGTCGACGGTGTCCAACATCAGGCGCGGCCAGCTCGCCGGCTATTCCACCGACCGCCTGTTCCGATTCCTCAATGCACTCGGGTACGACGTGAAGATCGTGGTGTCCGAACGCCCGGGCCGTGCGCCACTCGTCGGGCGCGTGCGGGTGGTGCACGCGCGCCCGAGGCTGCGTGTGTCGGCGTCGAGGGTGAGAAAGTAGGGCAGAGTCCACCGAGAACCTGCCTGACATTGGTACCATATGTGGTACCGTTCGGCAGTCGGCCAGTTCTTAAACGCCCCCGATTCATCAGCAAAGGGGCGGCGCATGGCCAAGTGCGACGAACTGCTGGCACGTGCCAGGCGGAACCCAAGGGGGACTCGGATGCAGCCGAACTACAGCTATCAGCTCGCATGGAGTCCCGCGGACAAGGGCTACATCTGCACATGCGCCGAGTTTCCCGGCGTCTCGACATTCGGCGACGATCAACAGACTGCCCTCGCCGAGATGGCCGTCGCGATCGAGGCCGTGATCGAGACGTACGCCGCCGAAGGCAAAGCGCTGCCCGAACAGCGCGAGCAGCTTGCCTACAGCGGGCAGTTCCGGCTGCGCATTCCCAAGTCGCTGCACGCGACATTGGCCGAACGCGCCGAAGCCGAGGGCATGTCACTCAACTCGTATGCCGCGCTCCTGCTGTCGGCAGCGACGGGCGCCGGGCTCGCGACCGATCACGCGAGCGAGGCGATGGCGCCGATGCTCGAGCGCCTCGAGCATGCGATCGATCGCACCGAAGCGCTGGGTGGCGCAGCCAAGCGGCGGAGGCCCGGGGCAGCCTGAGATCGTCGTCGCGTTCGTGTATGGCTCAGTGGCAGCAGTTCGCGGCACGCTGGAACCTGATCCTGCCCCCGGAACTCGGAGCCGGAGGCGGCAGTGGAGAGCCCTACGCGTGATGCGCTGGTGCGGCGGGCTGAGGGTCCGCTCCTCGGAAAGTCTCAAGAATGCGGCCAACATGACGATAAGTTAAATATTGACTCTCAGACGCATGATGACTTAAGGTCATACGGATGAGCCGCGACGAGTTCGCGGACCTCGTCGAGCCGCTGGCCGAACCTGAGGCCAAGGCACTGATCATTGCGATCATCGGCGCCGAAGGCTTCGTGATCCGCAAGCATGCTCAGGAGCGCATGGGGCTCCGTGCATTGAACGCCGTCGACATCACCAATGTGCTCAGGGCTGGTGTCGTTCGGCCGCCTGACTTCGAGAATGGGACCTGGCGATACCGGGTCTGCACCGCCGCCATGACCGTCGTCGTCGCATTCCGATCGCGGCAGGAACTGGTCGTCGTGACAGCCTGGAGGGCTGACCGCTCGTAGCCGAGTCGACGCATATGCGATTCGGCGAGTGGGGGGGGCTGATGAAGTGCCTTGATTGTGAAACCGAGCTGGAGATCCGCACCGAGAATCATCGGTACGACGAGTGCGGTCTGCCGCATGTGGTGCTCGAGGCGGTTGAAGTGCATCGCTGCCCAAAATGCGGCGAGACCGAGGTGACCATTCCAGCCATTGAGAAGCTTCACCGATTGATCGCCCTGCGCGTGGCCCACAAGCCATCGCTGCTGACGCCCGAGGAAATGCGCTTCCTTCGCAAGTTCGTCGGGTTCTCGACCGGCGACTTCGCCCGTGTCATGGGCGTCGCACCCGAGACCGTCTCGCGCTGGGAGAATGGCGTGCGACCTCACAGCCCGCTTGCCGACAGGCTCGTGCGACTGCTGGTCGTCACGCGAGAGCCCGCCAGCGGATACCCAATCGAGAATCTGGTGCGGATCGACGTCACCAGAGCCGAGCCGATCCGGCTCGAGGCGTCGCACGCGGCCAACAAGACCTGGGAGGCTGTGGCGTCGTAGGCGTGCGGATGTTCGCGGGCTCAGTCGGCTGGCCGGTTGGGTGGCAGTTGGGCGGTCCGCACCTCTTTCACGATAATTGCATTGCATCCCCCCAACTGGTAGTTTATTGCCAGTTCAGGAGGAGGGATGCAATGACCCCGGCCGAATTCCTTCACACTCACGCCCTGTTCAGCCGCGACGAGTTCGTTGCTGCCATGCAGCTACGCGGCCCGAGCGCGCCGGCCACGCTGACCAAACACCTCCAGAACTGGCGGCGGGCAGGGCGGCTGCTTGTCGCTCGACGCGGCGTCTACCTGCGGCTCGCCGAAGGGCAGACTGCCGCGGATCTGAACGTGGACCCGCTCGCGCTCGCCTCGCGGCTCGCTCCGGACGCCACGCTCGCCTATCACACGGCGCTCGAAGCCCTCGGGCACGCACAGAGTGCGTTCGAGCGGGTGCACTTCGTCACGCGGACCAAGCCGAAGCGGTTTCGATTCCAGGGTCGCGTGTACGTTCCCGTGCAGCCACGGGCTCGGCTACGTAAGACGAAGGAATTGTTCGTTGTGCGGCTGGAACGCGCCGGGCTCGAAGTGCGTTCAACGTCTATCGAGCGCACCTTGGTCGATGTCCTCGACCGCCCCGATCTCGCTGGCGGCATGGACGAGGTGTGGCGCTCGCTCGCATCGATCGAGGCGCTGGATTTCACCGTGCTCGCGCGCTATGCAGCGCTCGTCGAGCGACCGCTGCTGACGGCACGACTGGGCTACCTGCTGGACTCACACGCGCACCGCTGGCTGACTCCGGCCAAGTTGCTCGCCGCACTCGAGGCAAAGCGGCCGGCGGGCCCGGTATGCTTGGACCGGCGACGTCCCGGTCGCCTGGTCAAACGATGGAATCTTGTAGTGCCCCCGGACATGACCCCGTCGGAGGATTAACTCGATGGAACTGTCCCGCGATGAGCTGCGTGGTCTCGCGTTGCAACTCGGAGTCCGGACGGATGTCCTTGAGAAAGTCGTGCGCCTGCTCGGCGTGCTCGAGCGACTCCGAGCGGACGACGAACTCCGGGATGCCTGGGCGCTCAAGGGCGGCACGGCGCTCAACGTCTTCTGGTTGCCGCTGCCCAGACTCTCTGTGGACATCGACATCAACTTCCTCGGCGAGATGTCGGCCACCAAGTTGGCGGAGCAACGCCCATTGTTCGAGCGCCGGGTGATGCGGGCGTGCCAGCTGGCCGGGTGCCGGGTGGTTCACAGTCCCAGCGAGCACGCCGGAGGCAAGTTCAGGCTGCGATTCACGAGCCTGCTGGCAGGCGAGCAGAACCTCGAGCTCGATGTCAGCTACGTCGCTCGCGTGCCGATCCACGGTCTCATCGAACGGTTGGCAGTGCTCGCCGGCTTCGAGAACGCGAAGGTGCTCACGTATACCCTGCCCGAGCTGGCAGCCGGGAAGTTCACAGCGCTGCTCTCGCGAGTGGTCGCCCGAGATCGCTTTGACGCTGTCCGCATCCTGGAGACAGATCCCGAGCTCCTGCAACGCCCCGAGTTTCGGTTGGCCTTCACCTGCTTCGCCGCGGCGTCGCGCGAGGACGCGCGGGCCTGGACTGGTCAGCTCGCGCCGCTCGACCTGCAGGACGTCCGTAACAAGCTCATCCCGCTGCTTCGAGTCACCGAGGAGCCAGTCGCGGGCGAGGCGGGAAGCCTGGTGGCCCATCTGAACGCCGAGCTCGCTGGCGTCGCGGGCCAACTCATCGCGTGGTCGGCTGGCGAGCGAGCCTTCCTGGATACCCTCATGGACCGCGGCGAACTGCGGCCCGAACTGCTCACGGCAGATGCCGTGTTGCGTCAGCGAATCGCCGCCCAACCGATGCTGCAGTGGAAGCAGCGAAACGTGCGGCAGCACCTCGGGTTGCCGCCCGCGGACGATGAGCCCGATTGATAGGGCGGACAACGGAGTGAGCCAGGGTGCAGAGCTGGACACCCGTCCTTCCTACAAGGACAGATTGCCATCAAGGTGTCCCTGACAGAAGGACACCTGAGGTCGTTCCGTCGAGCTGACAACAACTGTGCGAGCAGGGCGCTTGGGTCGGCGAGACCAGCATCCGCCGGGGACATCGATCGCCGCAAACACGAACGTGTCTCGAATGCGCGTGGGCAAGCAAGAATACCTCGGCTCGCCGGCGCCGGACCGCTTTCGGAGGTCCCCCGACCCTGTCGAAAGCGACAACCGTCCGACGCCGACTTCATCGCCCCGAGTGTCCTTGTGGCCAGCGAGGATCCTCGTGACGACTGCCGGGGTGGGGCGGCGTATTGCACGGTGCATGCCAAGCGATGCGATGGCGCCGCCATGGCGCGATGGCCTTTAAAATCAACTACTTGCACATCTGAGCAATCCATTTCTTGTGAATCGCACAAGCAATCATCTAACCTCACCAGCATGCCCACCCGCACGCTCATCGCCTGGCTCGGCAACACCGACCTGCGCGCCGTCACCGAGGAATCCGAAGTCGGCCAGGGGCCGGTCGCGCAAGCGCTCGCCACCGGGCGTTTCGCGCGCGCAGTACTGCTGTGCAACTACCCGCGTGCGCGCGCCGCGGCCTACCTCGCGTGGGTGCGGCAGCGCTCCACGGCCGACATCGCGCTGCAGCACATCGAGCTGTCGAGCCCCACAGAGTTCTCCGAGATCTACCCGGCGGCGGTCGCCGCGGTGGAGCAAGAGCTGGCGCGCACGACGCCTGCGAGCGACCTCACGTTCCATCTCAGTCCGGGCACGCCGGCCATGGCGGCCATCTGGATCATCCTCGGCAAGACGCGTTTTCCCGCGGAGCTGATCGAGTCCTCGCGCGAACATGGCCTGCGAGTTGCATCGGTCCCGTTCGATATGTCTGCCGACTTCCTACCCGACCTGTTGCGCCAGCCCGATGCGCGCCTCGAGCGCCTGAGCGTCGGCCTGCCGCCCGAAGCGCCCGAGTTCGCCGACATCGTGCATCGCAGCACGATCATGAAGCGGCTGGTCGCGATGGCGCGCGTGGTCGCGGTGCGCTCGGTGCCGGTCTTGATCGAAGGTGAGTCGGGCACCGGTAAAGAGCTGTTCGCGCGCGCCATCCATCGCTCGAGCCCGCGGCGCGACAAGCCGTTCGTGGCCGTGAACTGCGGTGCGATGCCGGCCGAGCTGGTCGAGTCGCAGCTGTTCGGGCACGAGAAGGGCGCGTTCACGGGTGCGCATGCGGCACGCGAGGGCGTGTTCGAAGCCGCCAGCGGCGGCACGCTGTTCCTGGACGAACTCGGCGAGCTGCCACTTGCAGCGCAGGTGAAGCTGCTGCGCGTGCTGCAGGAATCCGAAGTCGTGCGAGTGGGTGCCAACACGCCGGTCAAGATCGACGTGCGCGTGATCGCGGCCACCAACCGCGACCTGATCTCCGAAGTGAAGGCGGGCCGTTTTCGCGAAGACCTGTTCTACCGCCTCGCGGTCGCCGTGCTGCGGCTGCCGCCACTGGCCGCACGAGCCAACGACATCACGCTGCTGGCCGAACGCTTCATCGAACTGATCAACGCCGAGAGCAAGGACGAGCCGACGTTCCGCCCCAAGCGCCTGGCACCGGGCGCGCGCAACCTGCTGAACGCCCACAACTGGCCGGGCAATGTGCGCGAGCTCTACAGCACGCTGCGCCGTGCGGCCATCTGGACCACGGGCGACGTGATCCGCGAGGACGACCTGCGCGAGGCCATGCTCGAGAGCGTGTCGACCGAGACAATCGAGGTGTTGGGCCGGCCGCTCGGCGAGGGTCTCGACCTGGCCGGCGTGATCGCCGAAGTGGCGCGGCACTATATAGAGCGCGCGCTCGATCAGGCCCGTGGCAACAAGAGCGAAGCGGCAAGGCTCGTGGGGCTGCCGAGCTACCAGACGTTCACGAACTGGATGGAGCGCTACGGCGTGAAGCGCGCGGGCAAGCCCAGGCAGTGAGTCTCGATGAGCCACCCGCGTGCTTGCAGGCGTCGCCAGTCGAATAGCAATCGCGCTCGACGCTCGGGGGGCGGGCGTTCTAGTATCAATGCTCGACTGCACCAATCACGCGAGCTTGCCAGGACGCTGGGTCCTGATCTGCGCCAGGACCGGCACAGGGCTCCCCCCGGGTTCCGCCGCCTCGCTCACCGGAGACGATCCCCCGTGCCGTTCGCTTCCATCACGCCCGAGGAAGAAGTCAGCACGCTCGTGACGCGCGTGCTGGAGTATTTCTGCTCGGGATTCGAAGCGTGGTGGCGCCGGCTGGATCTCGACACTCAGAAGTCGCTGCTGGCGGCCGCGGTCACCGACAACGAGTACTTCGACGAACGCGACGCCGAACGCATCCGCAAGGGCACGCGCGATGCGGTGCCGATCTGCCAGTTCATCAGTGCGATCGCCGCCGAGTACGGCTTCGACGAGTTCGATGCCAAGGTTGTGCGGCAGTATCGCAACGAACTCGCGCACCGCAGCAAGACCGATCGCGGCAGCTACAAATTCCTACAATCGCACCGCGTCGAGGAGTTCCTCGACGCCACCACGCGACTGGTGCAGCACTTCGGCGCCGCACAGGAGCACGCCGAAGTCGCGAGCATCGGCGATTACGTGCTGCAGCGTCTGAGCGGGGCTGCGCCGGCAGCCGGGGCCGTCGCGCCGGCTGTGCCGCAGGTTCGCGAGCCGGCAGCCAAGCGCCCGGCGGCCCCGCTGCCGCCGCGCCTCGACGAGGCCGCGTTCAAGCTGCCGCCGTTCACGCGCAGTG
>JANNWR010000278.1:0-10148 GCA_031408715.1 bacterium | reverse complement strand
GCTTCGGGCGCCAGCAGCCCCTTGGCGACCAGCCGTTCGAACTCGAGCCCGACCTCATCGCAGATCCGCTCGCCGTCCGCTCCGAGCACGACGACAACGGTATCGCACACCGACCACAGGGCGCGGACTCCACGCACCAGGAACGACTGTCCGCGGGATTTCGCGAGCGCCTTGGGACTTCCCATCCGGGTCGATGCCCCAGCAGCCAGCAGCACTCCGACGATCACGACGCGCTCCCTTCGAGTATGGACGAACCGGATCAGCGCCTCAGGCGCCGCGCTCCGGCGATGGCACGGCGGGCGGCTCGGCCGCGCCGTCGCGGGATTCTTGGGGTGTCTCGGATTCGTGGGGCAGCCGGGACGAAGCGAGCCCCGGATGTTGCGCGCGCACTCGCGCGGGCGGGACCCAACCGCGTTCGGGTTCGGCGCCACGCCGGACCGCGATGAGTTCCGAGGTGATGCTGACGGCGATCTCCTCGGGTGTCCTTGCCCCGATGGCGAGTCCCACCGGCGTGCGCAGCCGCGCGATGAGCGCATCGCTGAACCCGCGCGCGCGCAACCGGAGCGCGAACTTGCGCTGCTTGGCAGGGCTGCCGATCAGCCCGGTGAAACGCAGTTCGGCACGCAACAGTTCCTGCACCACGCGCTGGTCGAGCGCGTGGTCGTGCGTGGTGACGACGGCGAACGCGCCCGTGCTCGGCAGGACGTACATACCCGCGAGCCACTCGCGGGCGAAGTCGTCGGGCGCGCGCAGGTGGCGCGTGACGTGCGGGAAGCGTTCCTCGTTCAGCCACTCATCGCGCGCATCCACGACATGCACTGCGAAACCACATGTGGCCGCCAGAGCCGCCAGTGGGCGCGCGACGTGGCCGGCGCCGAACACCACGAGCACGGGCTGCACGTCGAGCACTTCCAGATGCACGACCATCTCACCACCGCAGCACATGCCGAGTTCCGTGGTGAGTTGTTTCCGTGTCGTGCGTGCCGACTCGCCACTGGCGAGCAACTCACGTGCCTCGGCCAGGCAGGCGTGCTCGATCGCACCACCGCCGATGGTGCCCGCCGTCTCTCCATCGGTCGCGAGCAGCATGCGTACCCCACTCTTCTGGGGCGTGAAACCGCGCGACTCGACCACGGTGAGCAGCACGAAACGCCGGCCCTGGGCGCGCCAGCGCGCGAGCACGCCCCACACGTCCGGGGTCGCTGACAACGGGCCTCCCTCTTCCGGGCGCTGCTCGCTCACGAAGCCTCCGTTCCGAACGCGTCCGCAAGCGCGCGCTTCACGAGCACGGGCACCATGGCGTGCCGCCAGTCGTCATCGTACGGCACGTTCGTGAGAGGGCGGCACTGTTTCGCGGCGGCGGCCGCCACCGCCGCGAAAGTGTGATCTCCGGCCGGTTGGCCGACCGCGATGGCATCGAGCTGGCCGAGGGTGCGCGGCTTGGCGCCGAGCGCGCTGACGACGACCCGCAACGACTCGATGCGCATGACCTCGCCGCGTGCCACGACCGCCACCGACAACATCGGGAAGTCGATCGCACCACGCGGGCGCAACTTGCGGTACGCGCTGCGCTGGCCGCGAGCGGCAGCCGGCAGCGTGATCCGCGTGACCAGTTCGCCACTCTTCAGGATGTTGTTGTGGATGCCATCGCCCACGAAGAAGTCCTCACAGGCGACCCGCTTCGTGCCCTCGGGCCCCATGATCTCCACCTCGGCGCCGAACGCGACCAGCGTGGGCGCGACATCCGAGGAGTGGGCGGCCACGCAGCGGCGCCCCTGCGGCACGACGTGGCAGACCACGCCGTCTTTCTTGAGGCAGAACCCCAGCGCTTCGCGCCAGAAGAACGTCTGGTTGTAGTAGGTGCAGCGCGTGTCGAGACAGAGATTGCCACCCAGCGTCCCCATGTTGCGGATCTGCGGCGAGGCCACGAGCGAGGCCGCCAGCGCCACGGCCGGGAAGTCGCGCAGCAACTCGGGTTGCCGGGTGAGCGCGCTGAGCGTCGTCAGCGCACCCAGGTGCAGTCCCATCGCGTCTTCGCGAACCCCCCGCAACGCTGCGACCCGGGCCAGCGAGACGACACGCTTGGGCTCATGCAACCGGTGCTTCAGGTTCGGCACGGCATCGGTGCCACCGGCCACCAACAGGCACTCGCCCGGATGCGCCGCCAAGATGGCCAGGACGTCTTCGATGGAGCCGGGGGTGAGCCACTCGAAGCGCGGCAGGGTCAGCATCGGACGGCCGCCTTCCGCGCGGCGAGCGATTCACGTGCTTGCCGCCACGCCGCGCGAGCATCGCCGGCGCGCAACGACGCCAGCACGCCGGGCGGCGAGAACGGCAGCCGGTCGCAACGGATGCCGAGCGCGTCGTGGATGGCGTTCGCGATCGCGGGGATGCTCGGGTGGAGCGGCCCCTCGCCTGCTTCCTTGGCGCCGTAGGGCCCCTCGGGATCGATGCTCTCGACGATCAGTGACAGGAGTTCCGGAGTGTCGAGCGTCGTGGGCATGCGGTAGTCCAAGAGACTCGGGCCGTGATGCAATCCCGGCCCGTGGCCCACGGCCGCTGGCTTGTAGGTCTGCGTCTCGAGCAGTGCCTCACCGAAGCCCATGTACGCACTGCCCTCCATCTGCCCTTCCACCGCCACGGGCGAGAGTGCGCGGCCGCAGTCGTGCGCGACCCAGATCTTGTTCACACGCACGAAGCCGGTCTCGGGATCGCAATCGACCTCGGCCACGTGCGCCGTGAACGAGTAGGCCGGGGAGGCTCCGATCGTGCCGCCGCGGTAGTCGCCGCCCAACTGCGGACTCTGGTACCAACCCACACTGCCGAGCGTGCCATGCCGGGCCTCGGCGGCCTGGAAGGCGTCCTTCACGCTCATGGCGTACTTGTGCGGATCGCTCGTCGCCACCGCCATGCCGTTCGCCAGCACGATGTCGCCCTTGCGCACGCCCCACTGCTCGGCGAGCGTGGCCGCGATCTTCTCGCGCAGCTGGCGCGCCGCATCCAGGCAGGCGTTACCGCACATGAACGTCTCGCGGCTCGAGTACGAACCCAGGTCGACGGGCGTCAGATCGGTGTCGGCCGCGACCACACGCACATCGCGCAGGCCCAGCCCCAACTCCTCACACACGATGTACGCCAGCACCGAGTCGGCGCCCTGGCCGATGTCGGAGATGCCGCAGAACACCGTGGCGCGGCCCGAACGGTCGAGCTTGAGCTGCACCGCCGACTGCGGCATCTCGTTCGGGTAGATGCAGTAGTTGGTGCCCGAGATGTACATGCTGCCCGCGAGCCCGAGACCGCGCCCATAGGGCAGGTTGCGCCAGCGCGCCTTCCAGTCGGACGCCTTCTCGACCGCGTCGAGACATTGCAGGAAGCCATTCGAGGTCACGCGCATGCCGTTCACCGTGCGGGTGTTCTCGCCGATGAAGTTCTTGCGCCGCACTTCGATCGGATCCATGCCAATGCGTTCCGCGAGTTTGTCGAGCTGGCACTCGAACGCGAAGCGCGGTTGCACAGAACCGTGGCCGCGCTTAGGGCCGCAGCACGGCTTGTTCGTGAACACCCGGGTGGAGTCGAACCGGTAGGCGGGCATCGCGTAGGGCGCGGTCAGGAGCTGGCCCGAGTAATACGTGGTCACCAACCCGAAGCTCGAGTACGCACCGCCGTCGATGTGGATGCGCGCATCCGTGCCGGTCAGCTCACCGTCGTCGTTGATACCGGTGCGATAGCGCAGCCGCATCGGGTGGCGGCCACGGTGCGCGTAGAACACTTCTTCGCGCGTGTACAGGATCTTGACCGGACGACCGGTGATCATGCTCAGCTTGGCGGCGCAGAACTCCAACGAGAATGGCTCGCTTTTTCCCCCGAACGCCCCGCCGACCACGGGCTGGATGACCCGGATGCGCTGGGTCGGCAGCGCCAGCACCTTGGCGAGGTCACGATGCAGGTAGTGCGCGACCTGCGTGCTGGACCACACGGTCAGGAAGCCGCTGGTGTCGAACTCGGCGACGCAGCAATGCGGCTCGAGCGGGCCGTGCGTGGAACCCTCGTACCAGTACTCGGCCTCGATGACGTGGTCGCTGGCGGCGAGCACGTCGTCCACGGGGCCGAACGCCAGGTGAACGTGCTTGGAAAGATTGCCCTCGGACGCCTTCTCGTTGACCTGGATCTCGGGGAACTCGAGGGCGTCGTCGATGCCCGTGATCGCGGGCAGGACTTCGTACGTGACCTTGATGAGGCGCAACGCTTCTTCGGCAAGCAGCTCAGTATCCGCTGCGACGGCCGCGATGGCGTCCCCCACGTAGCGGGCCTTGTGCTCGCACAGCGCCTGCTCATCCTGCGTCCACGGGATGATGCCGAAATACTCGGGCAGGTCCTTTCCGGTGATGACCGCGTGCACGCCCGGCATCGCCAGTGCGGCGCTGGCATCGATCGACACGATGCGCGCATGGGCGTGGATCGAACGCAGCAGCTTGGCCCACAGCATGCGCGGCAGCGTGATGTCGTCGGCATAGATCGCCCGGCCGCTGACCTTGAGCAGGCCCTCGAGCTTGCGGTTGCGTTGCCCGATGGTGTGGAACTCGGTGCCGTTGGGCGGCCCGGTACGGCCCGCCTCCCACGCGGGCGGAGTGAGTCGCGCGGCCTTGGGCATCTGGCGGCCTTCCGGGATCGCCATACCGCTCGCCGCGGGCGCGGGCGCGGGCGCCGCAGGAACGCCCGGGGCCGGCGACTTCTTGGCGCGCTTGGTCATGGCATTACCTTCGCGTTGCTCATCAGCATTGCCTTCGCGTTGCTCATGGCTGCACCTTCGCGTTGCTCATCAGCATTGCCTTCGCGTTGCTCATGGCTGCGCTTTCGCGCTGTGGCGCTCGCGCAGTTCGGCCGCTGCGAGTTCGACCGCATCGAGGATCTTGGTGTAGCCGGTGCACCGGCACAGGTTCCCGGACAGCGCGTGCGCGATCTCGTCGCGGCTTGGCGCGGCGTTGCGCTCCAGCAGTGCCCAGGCGCTCATCAACATGCCGGGTGTGCAGAAGCCGCACTGCGCACCGCCGGTCCGGTCGAACGCATCCTGCAGCGGATGCGGCAGCGCGCCTTCGGCCAGTCCCTCGACCGTGCGCAACTCATGCCCTTCGCACGCCAGCGCCAGCGTGATGCACGCCAGCACGGGCTCGCCGTCCAGCAGCACGGTGCACGCCCCGCAGTCGCCCTTGTCGCAGCCCTGCTTGGACCCGGTCAAGGCCAGCCCATAGCGCAGCGCCTCGAGCAGCGTCGTGTGCGGGGTGACCGCGCACTCGAGCGCATCGCCATTGACGCGCAGGCGGCACAGCACCGAAGCGGGCGGCGTCACGGAGGGGTCCAAAGGGCGGCTCCGGGGAACAGGGGGTGCGCGAGCGACCGGGCGAGGTGGTGCAGTCCGCGACGATTGAAGCCGCTGCGCCGTGGGGTGTCAACGCGAGCACAAGACTCGCCGGGGGGCGCAAGCGTGGTACGGGAGGAGCCCGGCGGGCCGCTTGCCGCCGCGCGCGCCGCCCTTCAGAATGGACGCATGACCCACACCCCCGTGCAGCCACCGTCGTACTGGTGGGCGGACGACCAGCCCGCCTACGCCCCGTTGGAACAAGACCTCGACGTCGATGTCGTCATCATCGGTGGCGGCATCACCGGCCTGACGCTCGCCTACACGCTCGCGACCCAGGGCACGCACGTGGCGGTGCTCGAGGCGGGACGGCTTGCAGGCGCAGCGAGTGGGCGCAACGCTGGATTCCTGCTCGCGCTGCCCGCCGAGCCCTACGCCGAGCGCATCGCGCTCTGGGGCCGTGACGGGGCGCGCGCGGTCGCGCAGATCGGACGGCGCACGCATCAACGCGTCGCGCACCTGGCGCAGGCGCTGCGCATCGAGTGCGACTACCGCCAGACGGGCAGCTTGCGGCTGACGCGCTCCGAGGAAGAGAGCGAGGACATGCGCGGCTCGCTGCCCGAACTGCGTCACGATGGCTTCCCGATGCGCGAGATCTCGCTGGAGGACGTGCTGCCGCCGCATGCGCGCGCGCCCTTCCATGCCGCGTTCGAAGTGCCCGAGGACGGCGTGGTCCACCCCGTCCGCTTCCAGTACGGTCTCGCCGCCGAGGCCAAGAAGCTGGGCGCGCAGTTGCACGAGCACTCTCGCGTCGTCGGCGCTCGCTGGCACGACGGCGTCTGGGAGGCCCAGGCCAACGGCCACATGGTGCGCGGCCGCACGATGGTGCTGGCCACCAACGCCTATGCTCCGCAGTTGGTCCCGTCGCTCAAGCCACTCATCGTGCCGCGACGCGGCCAGATGATCTCGACCGCACCCGTCGAGCAGCGCTTCGACACGCGTCCGGTGTACTCGAACTATGGCTATCAATACTGGCGCCAGATGCCGGATGGGCGGCTGGTGATCGGCGGCTGGCGCAACACCGAGTTCGACACCGAGAGCGGCTACGACACCGAGATCACCCCGTCGATCCAGGCTTCGATCGAGAAAGGCCTGCGCGAGTTGGTTCCCGGTGGCGCGCCCATCGAATACCGCTGGGCGGGCACCATGGGCTTCGCACGCGACGGCCGGCCGCTGGTCGGCTGGCTCGATGCCGCGCACCATCTGGCCATCTGCGCCGGCTTCACCGGGCACGGTATGGGCATGGCCACGGCCTGCACCGAGGACTTGGCCGAGTTGCTCGCATTCAAGCGTGCACCCGCCATCGCCTCGTTCGACCCCCAGCGCTTCGCCGAGGTGCGGCAGGCGCGCGACAGCTTCGTGGCACTCGGAGCAGCGTCGGCCTAGGTTTTTCGAGCCCCAGGCCGACGGGGTCCCACGTCGGAGTCGATTGGGGCCGTGGTCAAGCCTCACGGCCTTTCCCCATCCCAGCCTCTCCCCATGCCCATCCATGCTCCGCAGCCGCAGCCGGGCTCACGCCAGCCTTTTACCCGGCCCCGGGCTGCGGTCTATACTCGTCCGGAAGAGTGTTCCTGTCGCTCCTGAACCCCAACCGCAGGCCCCCGCGCCACCGGCACTCCCGGCGGCAGCGCTCCGCGGGCCGCAGGATGCGTGCCCTATGCAGACCGGCTTGAAGTCCCTCGACGAAGTCCGCCAGGCGATCGCGGTATTGGCCACCGGCAACACCGACGCACTCGACCGGCTGGTGTGGGCCGGCGTGTTCGGCGCTCCCGGCGTGCGTGAAGCCGCGCGCCAGGGCGTCATGGACCAGTGCCGCTCGGCCGGCCTCTACCCCGCCTCGATCAACGGCCTGTACATGGCGCGCGGTCGCGGTGAGGTACCGAACACGTTCACCGTGCCCGCGATCAACATCCGCGGCATGGCATACGACACCGCGCGCGCGCTGTTCCGCGCCCGCATCGCACTCGACGCTGGCGCGGTGCTCATGGAGATCGCGCGCTCCGAGATCAGCTACACCGACCAGCGCCCGGCGGAGTACGCGTTCGTGATCATGGCGGCGGCGTTGCGCGAAGGCTGGAGCGGCCCGGTGTTCATCCAGGGCGACCACTTCCAGATCAACCACAAGAAGTACCTGGCCGACCCCAAGGCCGAGATGGCCACGGTGCTCGAACTGAGCGCCGAGGCGATCAAGGCCGGCTTCTACAACATCGACGTGGACACCTCGACGCTCGTCGACCTCGACAAGCCCACGCACGCCGAGCAGCAGGCACTGAACGGCCGGCTGTGCGCCGAGATCACGGCGTTCATCCGCAAGCATGAGCCTGCGGGTGTCACCATCTCGGTCGGCGGCGAGATCGGCGAAGTCGGAGGCAAGAACTCGACCGCCGAAGAGCTCGAGGCTTTCGTGCAGGTGTACAACACAGAGCTCGCGAAGCTGGTACCCGGCAAACCCGGCATGAGCAAGATCTCGATCCAGACCGGCACCAGCCACGGCGGCGTGCCCATGCCCGACGGCACGGTGGCCAAGGTGAAGCTCGACTTCGACACGCTCGAAGCACTGTCGAAGCTGTCACGCGAGAAGTACGGCTTCGCCGGCGCGGTGCAGCATGGCGCATCGACGCTGCCATCGGAGCTGTTCGGCGAGTTCGCCAAGCGCGGCGCTTGCGAGATCCACCTGGCGACCGAGTTCCAGAACATGATCTTCGAGTCCCCCGCGTTCCCGGCCGATCTCAAGAAGACCATCTACGACGAACTGCGGGTCACGGAAGCCGGCGAACGCAAGGCGACCGACACCGACGAGCAGTTCTTCTACAAGACGCGCAAGAAGGCCATCGGCTCCAAGAAGCAGCAGCTCTGGGGCCTGCCCGCGGACGTGCGCGCCGCGATCGGCCAGTCGCTCGAGGATCGCTTCACGTTCCTGCTCACACAGTTGAAGACGGGCGGCACGCGCGAGATGGCAGCGAAGCACGCGCCGTTCGTGCCCGGCTCGTTCCCCGTGTTCGCCGACACCGTCGGGGCCGTCAAGGGCCCTGAGGACGTCACCGGATTGTCGGACTGACCCGAAGTCGATTGATCCTGGGGATCCTATGAGCGACCGTGCCGTGACCCTCGCGCAGTTCGTGCTGCAGCAGGAGCGCATCCATCCCGAAGCCAGCGGGCAGTTCACCAGCCTGCTGCTGGACGTCGCGCTGGCCGCCAAGATGATCAACAAGGCGGTCATCCGCGCCGGGCTGGCGGATGTGCTGGGGGCCACGGGTACGGTCAACGTGCAAGGCGAGAAGGTCCAGAAGCTCGACGTGTTCGCGCACGAGACCATCATGCGCGTGCTCGGCAGCACCGGGCAGTTGGCCGTGATCGCCTCGGAAGAGGATGAAGACATCGTCCAGGTCACCGAAGGCGCCCCGATCGGGCGCTATGTGGTGAACTTCGATCCACTGGACGGCTCTTCGAACATCGATGCCAACGTGAACATCGGCACGATTTTTTCGATCTTGCCACGACTGACGCGCACCGGCCGCGGTACCCACGAAGACGTATTGCAGGCCGGACGCCGGCAACTCTGTGCCGGGTACGTGCTCTATGGCTCGTCGACCATGCTCGTCTACACCACGGGCGACGGCGTGCACGGCTTCACATACGAACCCAGCATCGGCGAGTTCCTGCTGTCGCACCCCGACATCCGCACCCCGCAGCGCGGCCACATCTACAGCTGCAACGAGGGCAACTACGCGCACTGGTCGGAGGGCGTGAAGCGCTACGTCGACTGGCTGAAGCAGGACGACAACGACACCGCGCGCCCCTACAGCGCGCGCTACGTGGGCTCGCTGGTCGCCGACTTCCATCGCAACCTGCTCTACGGCGGCATCTACCTGTACCCGGGCGACAAGAAGAACCCGAACGGCAAACTGCGCCTCCTGTACGAAGGCGCCCCGCTGGCGTTCGTGGCCGAGCAAGCCGGAGGGGCTGCCAGCGACGGCACGCGCCGCATCATGGACATCGCGCCGGCCGCGCTGCACCAGCGCACGCCGCTGTTCATCGGCAGCCCTGATGACGTGGCCGAGGCCGAGGCGTTCTTCCAGGAGAAGCATGCAGCCGTGACAGCGGAGCGGCGCGGGATCTGAGGGCTCGAGCCCGCGGAACGAAGCACGACACACGACGTGTGCTGCCTCGGGCATCACGTCTCGCCAAGCCCCACGCGCTCATGCGTACCGAAGTGGCCCCATCGATTGCCGGGAACACGCTCGTACCGTCGGGTCATTTCATCGCGCGAGGAATTCCGTGACGCTTGCATGACGTGCATGCGAGCTACACACGCATGCGAGAAAAACGCCCACGCGTGCCTGCGCACGCGATTTCGCGTCTGCCACGCACTCCCAGAGTTCTTTGTCATGTAAAAGTGCTGCAAGTGTTTTCGAAAACACTTCCGTGACCGTTCCTTGAAACTCCCTCACCGACTCCGCGGCCAAAGACTTGCCACGCGCCAGCGGATCTCGTCGCGCACTTCGCGGAAGGCGTCCAGTCGCTGCGCCTCCGACGCGATGCTGGGATCCGGCAGTGGCCAGTGCACGCGGCGCACGTCGCCGGCGAGCGCCGGGCACGATTCGTCCGCTTCGCCGCACAACGTCACCACCGTGTCGCACTGGCGCCATGGCAGCGTGTCGATGTGCTTGGAAGTCTGCCCCGCCAGATCGATGCCGGCCTCGCGCATCGCCTCGACCGCGCATGGGTGCAC
>JANNWR010000277.1:0-4885 GCA_031408715.1 bacterium | reverse complement strand
TCCCACCGTCACTGCTCGATCTGCTCCGGCAACGCGGTCTCGACTCCGCCTGAACACACACGCTCTCTGGCGTATACGCCGACCAAAGCTAGAAGCCGGGGGGCAGTTGGACTAAGGCAGGAAGGCGGCGACCCTTGGATTTCCACGCATGCACGGAGAGCTGGGTTACCCAGCGCGGCCTCTCGCCGGAAGTCGTGATAATGTTGCGGCATGTCGCGTCCCTGTCTTACGTGCCGACACCCTCAGATTGCAGCCATCAATGCCGACCTGGTGAGCGGCTCACCCAGGCTGACGGTGGCGCGCCGGTATGGTCTGTCCGAGCCAGCAGTGAGGCGGCACTTCCACGAGCACTTGCCCCACTGTCTGATCTTCGATGATGAGGACAGTAGGCGAGAGGCAGCAAGGGACCTGACGGAGCTTCTGCGGATCACGACGGCTGAAGTACGGGCCCAGGCCGAGCGTGCGCGGGCTTTGCGCCGAGGACGGGCGTTCCTCCGTGCCGTGCGTGTCTTGCACCCGCTGCTTGAGCTTCAGGCTCGCGTGCTTGCGAGAGGCCGAGCATGAACTGGAAACGAGGGCTGACGCGGATCTATCTGGTGATCTGGGCAGTGGCTGCCCTGGTTGGCATCCTGATCACCTGGGGTGAAAGTGATTCAGCCTTTCAGCCTCGAAGGCAACTGAAGGAGTTCCTCGCCCGAAACGCAGGTGTCATGTCCTTGGAGGATTTGCGGACCAAATCAGCCGAGGAGCTCGAAGCACGGATCCGTGCGCACGCTGCTAGGCCCCCTGCAAACAGCTTCAGGCCAAGCGAGAGCCGTGGGTTCACGCCGGATAGGCCAACTAGGATGACGCTCTACCGTCCCGAGTCAGGGGATCCGGTCACGTTCGACCCGGCGGAGTACGACACTTCGGCGATGCTCAAGGCAGGGTTTTCCCGTACCCCGCCGCGAGCCACCGCCCGGGGGCTCACCCGGAACCCCATGGCAACTGACTCCTTCAGGCCCGATTTGCAGAGCGATCCTCCGGACCTGGTAACCGACTACAGCGGGATGTCACCCCTAGCGCGTGCCCAGTCCGCAGCGCTGCACGACGACGCCTATCGCGAACTGGCGTGGGTGTGGGCTCAATGGCTGCTCTATTGTGGAGCGGCTCCCGGAATCCTGCTCGCCCTAGTCTCTTGGATCATTTCGGGCTTCAAGAAGTAACCAGAAGTTGGAGTTACCCCAACTCCGTGGACGGGGTAAGGCTGCGGTCGGTCGCCCGATTCCCGCCGCCAGTTTTCTCGCGCATTTCGGGACACGGATATCTCTCAACTGCACTCAGGCGGTGGGGGCCCCCCGCCCACTTCCCGCCGCGGCGCGTGCCGCGTTTGTGCCGGAACCACCCGCGCGAGGCGCGCTATAGGGCACGATCCCGCAACTGCGGCCTGTGAAAGGGCAAGGAATGCGGGGCATAGTCTGAATGGCGTAAGGTGGTCGCAGTCGGTCTTCCTATTCAAATCTCGCCTCGGGCACCAGTTTCGACAACACGCTGTCACGAGAGCCGCGCCCACGGGCGCGGTTTTCTCGTTTTCGGGCCTGCCGGGTCGCCCCATGACCTCGCATGAGTTGTCCCCGGGTGGACAAGCGAACCGTCCGGCTGGAGTGTGATGAGTGCTCGCGGTCTGGCGGGTGGGCTCACGACCTTGGAGATGCGATGGCCAACGATACCCCGACACGTCTGGTGCCCCTGTTGTCCGTGCCGCTGCTGCTGAGCAGCTCTCTGACGTACGCCCAGATCACGACGCCGGCACCCGCACCCGCCGCGGCGCCCGCCGCAGTCGCCCCAACTGCGCCACCGTCACCGGTGACGGGAATCCGCAACAAGCTCGCCGCGGGCGATCTGCTGTCGGCGGAGTCCATCCTCGAAGTCCACCGTGAGAAGAACGGCGAAGACGGCCCGTGGCTCGCAGGACTCGGCTGGCTGGCACGCGGTGCCATGCTCACGGGTGACCTTGGGAAGGCCGAGGGTTACGCGGCACAGGCACGCAAGGAGTGCGCGGCACGCCTCGCCAAGGGCGCCGTGCTCGCGACCGACCACGATCTCGAAGGCGCGCTCGGCGCGGCGATCGAGGTGGAAGCACAACGGCTCGCCCGCACGCAGAACCGGAATGCGGCGGTCGCCTATGTCCGCAGTGAACTGGCCGCCCTCAGCCCGACGCCGGCCTTGCGTTCGCGACTCCAGAAGCGCATCGCGCTCTATACGTTCGAGGGACATGCGGCGCCCGAACTGGCGGTCGAGCAGCACTTGGGTGCGGCCGTGGCGCCGTCATTGGCGGCACTCCGAGGCCAGCCGGTCGTGTTGTTCCTGTGGGCCGAATGGTGCGGGGACTGCAAGGCACAAGCCCTGTCGCTTGCACGCGTGCTCGAGCGCCACAAGGCGGAAGGCGTGCGCTGCATCGCGGTCACCCGGCACTATGAAGACAGCGACTCGGCACGCACGGTGGAGTCCTCGCGCGCGGACAGTGTGTGGACCGCGGTCTACAGCGGACCCGCCGCGGGGCTCCGCGACGTCCCCCGCGTGATCAGTACAGCCAGCATGATCGAGTACGGGGCCTCGGCCACGCCGACGTTCGTGTTCATCGACCGCAAGGGCATCGTGCGGCGCTACACGCCGACTCGCCTGAGTGAGGCCGAACTGGAACGTGCGGTGGTGGACATCTCGCGCTGACCGGTGCCGCAGTTGCCGCGATCGCGTGGTGCAACAGTATGGACGGCTGCCAAGAACGAACGTGGAACAGACAGGCCGCGGGGAGGACACTCCCCGCGGCCTGACCTCCAGATCGTGATGCATTCGAACGGGCTCAGCGCATGACGCTCAACTGCCGCACCTGCTCGCGGCCATCGGCACGCATGCGCAGGAAGAACACACCCGGCGCCAGCCGATGACCGGCGTCGTCGCGAGTGTCCCAGCGCAGACGGATCTCCCCCGCCGGACGCGACTCGTCGAGCAGTGCGCGAACGCGCCGGCCGAGTTGGTCGTACACCGCGAGCGAGACATGCGAGGCGTGTGCCAGTGACAGCCGCACGTCGAGCACACCGCGCACCGGGTTCGGGCGCGGTGCTGCGAGCGCCGTGGTCAACGGCACGCCAGCCGGACCGACTCCAGTCGTGGCCATGATCGAGGACGTGTAGGGACTGGCGTTGCCGTGCGCGTCCACGGCCGCGATCCGGTAGCTGGCCGTCATGCCTTCGGAATCGTGATAGCTCGGAGTGGTGAGCGTCGCGAGCAGCGTCGAGGCGGACGGTACGAACGCGGGGTCGTAAGAACGGTAGAGCCGGAACATCGCGAAATCGGCAGCGTTGCTCGGCGCCCAGTTCAGTTGGGCCGCCCCGAGCGAGCGCGCGACGAGCAGTCCCGACGGTGCGGCAGGCGACAGGTTGTCGACCGAATAGCCGCTGTCGGGAGCCGAGTCATAGAACAGGTCGATGTTCGAGGTGAGCGCGGAGACATAGAACGTGAAGCGCGGATTGCTGCCGAGGATGGAGTCCTGGGGTGTCGCGGCGGTGTAGCCATAACCGGCGAGTCGCTGGGCCGGCAATGTGGCGAGTGCCTCCCAGAAAACCAGATCGGTGGTGCCGTCCGCGCGCGTCACGACCTGACGTCGGATGTCCGCCGGCAGATCTCCGCCCGCGGTCAGTGAGAGCGAGACGACCGCCTCGGGCGGCACTTGTCGCCAGACGCGATACGCATTCACCGCGCCGCCCGGAATGTCGAACGCGCTGCGCGTCCAGGTCATGAACAGCTTGCCGCCTTCGTCATTCGGGACGTCGCGAATGCGCACGATCGCGGGCGGGCCGGGCACCGGCGAGCAGCCGTTCAGGAACACGGCGACGCGGTTCGAGGCGTATTCACAGCTCACGACGTCGGCGCGGCCGTCGCCATCGACGTCGGCGGTGAGCGGATGCACCGGCGTGCAGCAGTCGTCGTACGAGACCGGCGTGTCGAACATGCCGTTGCCCACGCCGCCACTGCCCAGGCCGCGCAGCAAGTTCATCTGATTCGTGGCGCCGAATGCCGAAGTGTTCGTGACGGCGAGATCATCGATGCCGTCCTGGTCGAAGTCGGCGACCGCCACACCCGAGCAGGTGCTGCCGACCAGGTAGGACGTGACGACGGGGAAGAAACCCGTCCCCGTGCCCAGCAACACGCGCACACCGTCGAAGTCGCCGGACGCGACGACCAGATCGAGCCGGCCATCGTCGTTGAAGTCCCCGGTCCCGATGTCGTAGGGCTCCAGGCCCGCCGCGACATGCAATGGGGCCAGGAACGTGCCGTTACCGACGCCGCCGCTGCCCGCGCCGATGAAGAGCGCGACCGTGGAGCTGAAGCTCTCGGTGCAGACCAAGTCGGTGATGCCGTCGCCGGTGAAGTCACCCGCTGCGATCGCCAGCGGGAGGTTGCTGGTCGGGTAGGGGACTGCTGCGGCGAACGTGCCGTTCCACACGCCCGAGCCAGAGTCCGTGCCGGCGATGAGCACCTGGATGCTGTTCTCGGCGTTGTCCGCCGCCGCGATGTCGGTCACCCCGTCACCGTTGAAGTCGCCCGTCACGACCTCATAGGGCTTCGCACCGGCCGGCAGCAGGAGCGGTGTGGCGAACGTGCCCGCACCGAGCCCTCGCAGAACCTGGACCGCGTTCAATCCCCAGTTGCCCACGATCAGGTCGAGGCGGCCGTCGTGGTCGAGGTCGGCTGCCACGAGCCCGAGCGGTGTGCCGCCGAGCGGCGTGGTGATCGGGCCCTCGAACGTGCCGTCCGGTATGCCGCTCACGGCATGTCCGGGCAGGACCTGGATGCTGCCGGGGCCATTCGGGTAGCCGCTCTGGGTGAGCGCCAGGTCCAAGAC